>DASSGZ010000643.1:0-2877 GCA_035693165.1 Chloroflexia bacterium
GCACCCCCACGGCCAGGTCTACGCCACCAACTTTGTCTTCAAGACCATCGCCACCGAGCTGGCGGCGGCCGAGCGCTATCGCCGCGAGACGGATCGCCTGCTCTTCGCCGATATTATCGCCGCCGAGCAGACCGACGGGCGGCGGATTCTCTACGAAGACGCGCACGCCATCGCCTTCCTGCCCTATTTCGCGCGCTATGCCTATGAAGTCTATGTCGCACCTAAACGCCCGGTCGCGCATATTTACGCCCTGCGTGATGAGGAGATCGACGCCCTGGCCCGTGCGCTGAAGCATGTCACGGTGGCCTTTGACAACCTGTGGGAGGTGCCGTTCCCGTATGTTATGCCGCTGCACCAGGCGCCCGCCGACGGCGGAGACTACTCGATGTTCCATTTCTTCATCGCCTTCCACCCGCCGCTGCGCCGGCCCAACGTCTTGAAGTATCTCGCGGGGCCGGAGATCGGCGGCGGCAACTTCCTGAGCGATACCACGCCGGAGGCGAAGGCCGCGGAACTCCGCGCCGTCTCGCCCATCCACTACCGCGAGCGAGGGACACCACCATGATCCGCCGCGCCGCCGACCTGTTGCAACAGATCCGCAGCATCCACGAGGCCATCCGCGACGCGGTGGTGGCCGCCTGCGAGGCGACGCCGCTTGAAACGCTGTCCGGCATCGCCTCCGACGCACTGGGCGACACGATCTACGCCATCGACCGCGTGTCGGAAGAGGTGTTGCTGGAGCATTTCCACGATCTCGCCCAGGAATGGCCCTGCATCCTGATTGCCGAAGGACTGGGGGCGAGCGGGACAGCCGTGTTGCCCGCGGGCAGCGACCCGGCGCAAGCCGAGCTGCGCATTATCGTCGACCCCATCGACGGCACGCGCGGGCTGATGTACCAGAAGCGTTCGGCGTGGATCTTAACCGGGGTCGCGCCCAATCGCGGCCCGGCGACCAGTCTGCGCGACATCGAGCTGGCCGTGCAGACGGAGATCCCGCTGGTCAAGCAGCACCTGAGCGATTGTCTCTGGGCGGGGGCCGGGACGGGGGTTGGCGGCGAGCGCTACAACCGGCTCACCGGGGAGCGCCGGGCGCTGGCGCCCCGGCCCTCGCAGGCGCGCACCTACGCCCACGGCTACGGCCAGATCGTGCGGTTCTTCCCCGGTACCCGCGCCGAACTCGCGGCCCTCGACGACGCCGTGGCCGGGGCGACGCTGGGGCCGCCGCAGCCCGGCAAAGCCGGTGCCTTTGAAGACCAGTATGCCTCCACCGGCGGGCAGCTTTATGAGTTGATGATGGGCCACGACCGCTGGATCGCCGACATCCGCCCGCTGCTGGCGCCGCTGGTGCGGGCGCGCGGCCAGGCCCTCGGCCTCTGCTGCCATCCCTACGACCTCTGCACGGAACTGATTGCACGCACAGCGGGCGTGCTCGTCGCCGATGCCCAGGGCCGGCCCCTCGACGCCCCGCTCGACGTGACGGCGGATGTCGCCTGGATCGGCTACGCGAACGCGGCGATCCGGGCGCAGGTGGCTCCTGTGCTCACGCGCCTGCTGCTGGAACGCGGCTGGCTACCCTCCGCGGAACCGGGCGATGTGGGAGTTTGAGCAAGCGCCGCCCGCCGGGCTGCCGGACCTGGCGCGCTTCCTGGCGGTGTTGAACGGTCACACCGGCTTCTTCGTGCCGGATCGCCCGCTCTACCTGGCTCGCGCGCCGGGCCGGCTCGACCTGATGGGCGGGATCGCCGATTACTCGGGCGCGCTGGTGCTGCAACTGCCCTTGGCCCTGGCAACGCGCGTGGCCGCCCAGCTTAGCCCCGAACCGCTGCTGGTGATATGCAATCCGGGCCATAGCGCGGACGGCGCGCCGGAGATCGCGCTGCCCCTCGCCGAGCTAACGCCCGCCGCCGAGCCGCTGAGCTACCCGGCGGCCCACGGGCTGCTGGCTGCCGATCCGGCGCGTAGCTGGCTCGCCTATGTCGCCGGGGTGCTGGTCGTGTTGCACCGGGCGCTGGGGCTGCGCTTGCTGGGCGGCCTGCGGCTGTTGATCGACTCCGACGTGCCCATCGGCAAGGGCGTGAGTTCGTCCGCCGCGCTGGAAGTGGCGACCATGCAGGCGGTGTGCGCCGCCGCGGGCTGGACGCTCGACGGGCGCGAACTGGCGCTGCTCTGCCAGAGCGTGGAGAACCTCGTCGTGGGCGCGCCCTGCGGCGTGATGGACCAGATGGCCTCGGCCTGCGGGGAACAGGACCGCCTGCTGGCCCTGCTCTGCCAGCCCGCCGAGTTGCAGCCCTCGGTCGCGTTGCCGCCGGGTGTCGAGGTCTGGGGCATCGACTCCGGTATCCACCACGCGGTCACGGGGGCCGATTACGGCTCGGTGCGGGTGGGCGCCTTCATGGGCTATCGCATCATCGCCACCCTGGCCGGGCTACCCGCGACGCCGCTGGAGCCGGGGCGGGTCGCCGTGGACGACGCGCAATGGCGGGGCTATCTCGCCAATATCGCGCCCTCTGTCTGGGAAAGCACCTACCAGGCGCAGATCCCCGAAATGATCGATGGAGCGACCTTCCTGGCCCGCTATGGCGGATCGACGGATGGCGTCACCCGCATCGATCCCGCGCGAACCTACCCGGTGCGGGCGGCCACGGCGCACCCGATCTGGGAGCACCACCGCGTGCGCCTGTTCCGCGCCCTGCTGAAGAAGCGCCGGTTGGCCGAGGAAGACCGGACGCTGCTGGGCGAATTGATGTACCAGTCGCACGCCAGTTACAGCGCGTGCGGATTAGGAGCGGACGGAACGGATCGCCTGGTGGCCCTGGTGCGCGAAGCCGGACCGGCGGCTGGGTTATATGGCGCCAAGATCACCGGGGGCGGCAGCGG
>DASSGZ010000644.1:0-2989 GCA_035693165.1 Chloroflexia bacterium
CTCCCCAACCCCTCCCCGCGGCGGGGAGGGGCTTTTTTTGGCTTGGGTCAGGGTGATTCTGGCAGGCGCGGGATGATCGGCAGGATCAGCGCCGAGGGGTGGTCGGCGTCGTGGTAGATGCGCTGGTCGGCGGGGGCCAGGGCGGCGGTTTGGCCGAGGGGGGCGCCGGTGTTGGGGTTGCGGTCGTACTTGGGGAAGGCGCTGGAACTGATCTCCAGGCCGATGCGGTGCCCCGCGTGGAACACCTGCGCCGTGTTCCAGCAGTCAATCGTGTAGCGGTAGACCTCGCCGGGTGTGATCAGCGACGGCGCGGCCATGCCGTCGCGGAAGCGCGCGCGCACGATGCCGTCGGTCAGGCGCTGCACGAAGCCGGTCGGCCAGACATCGACCAGCTTGGCCGTGAAGTCGGTGTCGGGCGCCGACGACGCGGCGTAGAGGTCCACGCGGATCGGGCCGGTGACTTCAGTATCCGCCTCCAGCGGCGGGGTCATATAGACCAGCACATCGGCGCGCTGCTCGACCGCGGCGTAGTCGTCGGGGCCGCCGATCTGCTGCGAGGTCGGCGCGGTCAAGAAGGGCACCGGGCGGGCCGGATCGTAGCGGTAGGCGTCGGACGGCTCGGCGGCGGGCGGCGTGGGCGAGAGCAGGCCGTCGCCGAAGCGGCTGTTGGCGTGCCCGGCGCTGTGCAGGTAGTACGGCGTCCACTGCGTGCGGGCCGGCGGCCACTCCTGCTCGTCGCGCCACTCGTTCGTGCCCATGATGAAGATGCGCGCGGGCGCATCGGGCACGGCGATGGGGCTGCCCTTCAGCCAGCGGTCGAACCAGCGCCGCTCCTCGCCCAGCAGGTCGATGATCGCCTGCGGGCCGAAATCGACCTCGCCCAGCCGCGACGCGGTGTTGACGGCGTGGTCCCACGGCCCCATCAGCAACCGCTGGCTGCGCCGGGCCTCCGGCGTGGCGGCGTGGTTGGTCATGCCGATGAAGTTGCGCGGCGTGCCGATCTGCTCGTCGTCGTACCAGCCGGAGATGTGCAGCACCGGCACGGCCAGCCGGTCGAACTTGTCCTGGTAGCAGATTTGCGCCCAGAAGTCGTCGAGTTGGGCGTGGTCCACTTCCTCGCGCCAGCGCGGCTGCGGCTGGCCGGTCAGGTCGTCCATCGTCCGCACCGGCAGGTGCTCGTAAACGCCCATCCAGTCCACGGCTTCCATCGGCTGGTTCACGCGCCCGCTGACGCCGTGCAGCCAGCAGAGGTGCATGGGACTGGGCAGGCCGGTGGGAGTCTCAACGAAGGGATCGGACGGCGGCACGAGCACGACCATGGCCCGCAAGTGGGGCGGCGCTTCGAGCGCGGCCAGCCACTGGATGCGCCCCAGGTACGAGCCGCCCAGCGTGCCCACGTTGCCGTCGCACCACGGCTGGGCCGCGCACCACTCGATGGTGTCGTAGCCGTCGCGGCCCTCGTTGAAGTAGGGCACGAACACGCCGTCCGAGTCGCCGCGCCCGCGCACGTCCATGGCGACGAAGACGTAGCCGTGCTCGGCCCAGTAGCGCCCGGTCTTGACCAGGGTGGGGTTGGCTTTCACATAGGGCGTGCGCAGCACGATGGCCGGCCGGCGCGCGCCGCTCTCGGGGTGGGCCGGGTAGTAAATATCCGCCGACAGCGTCACGCCGTCGCGCATCGGCACCCGCCGGTTGATCTCGATCCAGCCGCCCGTGGCGTTGCTCGTAGACATGCTCGCGATTCCTTTCTGGGGTCAGGCGCTACCCTCCCGCCGGGAGGGGCCGCCCCCATGGTACCAGAAATCGCGCCAAACGTCAGATTAGGGGCCGGTACGCCGGATTTAGGCCCATTACGGGTTGAGTACCCACTGCTCCGTCGCCATATTGAAGCTGCCTGTCCGACCGGCTGCGCTGGTGAAGGCAACGATCCCATTCAGACCCGTTACCCTGGTAATGCTGAGTGGGCTGACGGCACACGGGCAGGCCCAGAGATGCTCATAGTGGCTCATGTCGGGCGTGAATCGATTAAGTACCAGTGTTTGTAGCATCGGCGGTCTGTTGTTGTCTCCACCGAAAGCGACAATATAAAGGGGACTCCACGCCGTCTGATCTGCGTTCGATACGTAGTCGATCTCCCATACGCTGGTCGCGTAGCGCATAGCAGCCGGACCTCCGGCCAGATTCTGTAGCGGGATCTCCTGCGGGCCGACATCGGCGCCCGTGGGCTTAGGGAGTTTCTGCGGCGTAAAGCCGGGCCACTTTTGAACATAAGGCTCTTGCGCTATCGCGGTTTGCTCTGCTTGCTCACGCTGCACGGATATCAGATGTTTTTGTTCGCCGCATCGTTCCCGCACCTCGCGGGAGCTCGATAACGCCCAGTCAGGCGGGCAAGGTGTATCCGCCGTGGCCTGGTGGGGCTGAAGATACGCGACAGCCGCGAAAAGACCCATTACTAGCGCTACAGCCAGCCCTACAAACCAGACGCGCTTACGCTGAGCAAGCATCCGTGTTCCTTTCGTGTGCGATTATGATGGTAATGGCTCAATGGCCCAAGTCATGGACAGCCAGCCAGGTTCACGGCACGACCTCGCTGCGAGTGTCCACCGGGGAGAAGCCCGCGGCGGTCGCGGCGAGCGGCACGTCGGCGCCGGTGGTATAGGTGCGCGTGTGGATCTGCCCGTCCTCGGTGACGTAGGCCAGCAGGCCGGGACCGGGGTGGAAGGGCAGGGTAGCAGCCCGCCCTTCCTGGGCCACGGTGTCGCGGTAAAGCCCGGTGGGCGGCACGCCCGGCGCGCCGAGTTGGGCCAGCGGCAGGCCGGCCACGGCCAGGTTCAGCCGCGGATTCTGCCCGTCGGTGCCCGCCGTGCTGTAGATCAGGCGCCCGGCGCGCACCCAGGCGCCCAGGAACCCGGCGCCCGGCGCCAGCGGCACGCGCGTCTCGCGGACCCGGCTTGTGCCGTCGAGATAGACCAGCACGCCGCCCGCGCCG
>DASSGZ010000645.1:0-3394 GCA_035693165.1 Chloroflexia bacterium
TAGGCTTCATAGATAGTCGCAATTGCAAAAAACGGACAAAGTCTAGCTAAGACGGGTCCAATGGCGAATATTCTCGCTGCCGGCTAAACTTGCGCATCCAATCTGTTAACTCCCAGAACAATGTCTCAGTGACTTCCAATAAGTTGATTTCGGTTCCCTCGTGAGTACGAATTGTAACAGCTATATCACGATCATCATCCAGCGCGCGTAGCAGGAAGAAAAGTGTGGAATCAACAATCTGGGGGATCAGGGCGTGTAACATGTTGAGACATTGTTCATCGGCGGATTCAAGTAATTGGTGGTTTAACGTTGTAGTCTGCATATGTCCAGACGTTATCATGTCCCACCGAACAATAGCTTCATCGCGGACGTTCTCCATGAGGAATTTTCCAAATCTGTCATATACCTTATTATCGGGCGTATTGGCTTGCATAATTCCCCCCTTTAAGGATCGGTATACGGAACCCTTGCGCGGTGAAGAAGGCTTGCTCGTACAAATATATCAATGACAGATTCCCGGTGCCGGTCCGCTCAGACTGACAAATCTCCGTTGACAACCAACAGAGTAGCCCTACCAATACGGCCCCCGGCGGTACGCTCCGCCGGGGGCCTTGGCTTTGCGGTTGCGGGCGCGGCTAGATGCGCGGCGCCTGCCACTGGATGATCTCGCGCGGCTCGATCAGCAGGGCCTGCTGGGCCGGCGCCGAGAGTTGGGCCAGCAGTTGCGTGCTGGCCCCCTGCAAGGCCGGGTCGCCCGCAAATCCCTGCTGGAAGGTGTCGCGCAGGATGCCCTCGATGGTCGCGGCGATTTGCAGGCCCAGCCGGAAGGGCAAAACCTGGTCGTTGATCTGCGGGACCATCGGACGGGCGGCACGGCTATAGGTGTAGGCGAAGGTGCGCGCGTCGCCGTGCTCCAGGGCGGCGGCGTAGGTGTCCAGGATAGCCCGCGCCGTGACCGGGTCGACGCCATGCGCGCCCACGCGCACCAGTTCCTGTGTGTCGAACATGATGCGCATGACGAGCACTTCGGCCTGGTCGCGGATCAGGGCCGCCGCCCGCGCGCCGACATCGGCGGGCACCTGGGTGTCCGCGGCGGCTTCGGCGGCGGCGGTGGGCTGCGCCCGCTCGGCGGCAGCGGCATCGCCGGCCGCCACGCTTGTGCTGCCCCCTGTCGCCGCCGCCGCGACCGCCGAAAGCGGCGTGCCGCTGCCGGGGGCGGTGGCGCTGGCCGCCGCCGCGCCGCTGCCGCCCGGCGGGGGCGCGGGCGGGCCACCCGCCGGGGCCAGCGTCACCGCCGGGCGCGTCTCGACATTGGCTTCCGATCCCGCTTGCGGGTGGACCTCATGCGCCGGGGCGGGCAGCGGGCCGCTGCCGGCGCCGGGCGCGGGGATCGTCTGGTCGGCCAGCACGGCGGGCGCGGGCGCGATGGTCGTACTGCCGCCCGTTTCGCTCGGATCGGTGGTGGTCTGCCCCGGCTGGGCCGGGCGATTCGCGGGCGCCGACCCCGGCGGGTGCGTGGGCGGGTTCTGCCCGGTGGGAGCCACGGCGCGCGGCCCGCTGGCCGCCTCGGGCGGTTGGGCCGCCGGGTTCTGGGTCACGGCAGGCACCGGCGCGCCTTTGGGCGGCTGCGCCGCGTCCTTCGACTGGTCGGGTCGGTTCGACTGGTTACCTTGATCGCTCATCCAATACCTCTCCTAACACACCTTAAGATCGTCATCCGTAGCGGCGCGGTGAATCGCGCCGCGCCATCCCATCGGCTCGTAGCAGCGCGATGAATCGCGCCCGGCACCTCACCTAATTGTCCGAGAAACTGCCGCGCAGGGTCGCGGCGTTGCCGGTGGGCGCCGCCTGGGTCGAGCGCATCAGCGCCAGTTCGCGCGCGATATAGTCGATTTCCAGCGCCAGCCGGGCCGCCGGGGCGGGTGCGGCCAGCAGCGCCTGCTTGGCGGGCAGCGGCACCTGCACCAGCGCGGCGATCAGCAGCGATAGCAGGCCCGCGTCGTCGGGCAGCGGCAAGGGCAGCCGCAGGCCCCAATCCTCGGCCTGGTTGCCCGTGGCCGCCACCAGTTCCCCCAAGTACTCGTTGAGCAGAGCCCCGGCCTGGGCCGCCGTCGCGGGGTCGGGTGCGGGCGCCGGATCGTCCGGCCAGAGCCGCACGCGCGCGCGCAGATACGGCTTGCCGTCCGGGTCGAACTCGAGCACCTCGAACCGCTCCAGCCCCGCGGCCACCAGGAAGAAGCGCCCGCCCGGCAGCCGCTCCAGTTGCGTGATGCGCGCCAGTGTGCCCACGCGGTAGGGCACGGCGTCGCCGCCCACCTCGATGCCGCGCTCGATGCCGACTATGCCGAAGCGTTCAGCCCCGGCCAGGCAATCGGCGATCATCGTCTTATAGCGGTCCTCGAACACGTGCAACTGCACGGCGAAGCCCGGAAACAGCACGCTGCCCAGCGGAAACAGCGGCAACTCGACCAGTTCCATCCACGCCATCCTCCGGGGCCGGACCCCGCGCGGGCGCCCCGTCCTCTATAAAACGGCCCGCGGCCCAGATCTGTCAGGGGCATTATAGCACGAGTGGTCAGTGGTCAGTGGTCAGTGGTCAGTACGCCGGGTGGCTCTTGTCACGCTGAGCGCAGTGAAGAGGCTCGGCGCGGGTCCCGGAGACTCCGGGCGGCCCTTGTCACTCTGGACCGCCGCGAAGAGTCTCGGCGCGGGGGCGGACGCAATGGGCGGTCCTTGTCATTCTTCGCTGCGCTCAGAATGACAAATAACAGGTGTGAAGCCACCTGGCGTACTGACGGCTGACCACTGACCACTGACCACTCGTGTTGACATATGCCGACAAATGTGGGAAACTGAACAATGTAGCACCAACCCGATTATGCCCAAAATACGCCTGTTGTTTCGCTAGAAAGTTCACCATCATGCACCGCCGTCGCGCGCTCGCGCTGTGCTGGACTCTGCTCCTCTTGCTGCCGCTGCTGCCCGTCGTGCCGCCGGGGCCGCCCGCCGGGGCCGCGCCCGCGCCCTTCGCCGCGCCGCGCTTCGAGAGCGTCTGGGCGCGCACCGACCAGCCCGTGGCCGCCGGCAACGTGGCCCGCTCGTGGATCTGGGGCCCCGCGCCGGGCGAAGTGCGCCAGGAACCGTTCGCCGGGGCGCCCGGCGGGGCGCGCACCGTGCAGTATTTCGACAAGGCGCGCATGGAGGTCAACCCGGCGGTGGGCGACGGCCCCTGGGCCACCACCACCGGGCTGCTGGTGGTCGAACTGGTGAGCGGGCGGGTGCAGACCGGCCCCGATAACTGGGAGACGCGCGCCCCCGCCGAGATCCCGGTGGCCGGCGACGGCACGCCCGCGCCCGCCCTGGTCGCCGGGGCGCCGGTGTACCGCTCGTTCCG
>DASSGZ010000646.1:0-13677 GCA_035693165.1 Chloroflexia bacterium
ACCCCGGCCAGCAGTTCCTCGTTCGTGTTGCTGACCGGCGCGCTGTAGCGCACGACGATCTCGTTGGTCGCCTCCACGTTGCCGGCGCCGTCTGCCGGAGTGGTGCCGGTCACTTGCGGGCGCGGGCTGGTCTGGAAGCTCCAGGTGTAGGGCGCGGCCTGGGCCAGGTCGCCCGCGCCGGGCTTCACGCCGTCGAGCGTGGCCTGGATCTGCGTGTCTGCGGGCAGGGGCGCGCTGACGGTGTAGGTGAAGACGGTGCTGTCGGGGGCCCAGGCGAAGCGCCCCGTGGCGGCGGGCGCGAGGTGGAACGCGGCTTCCGCCGAGGCCCGGTCCACCGGTCCGTTGAAGGTGACGACGATAGGGTCGCTGGTGCCGGCAAACTGAGTGCCGGCTTCGGGGCGCGTGGCGACGACGGCGGGCCGCAGCGTGGTGAAGGTGAAGCTGTAGTCCTGGTCGAGCGGGCTGCCGGTGTAGTCGGCCAGGGCCTTATCGACGGTCACGCTGTAGCGGGTGGCCGGGCGCAGGCTCGCGCCACGATAGGCGAGCGTGGTGCTGCCCAGCCATTGCCAGCGCCCGCCCGCGTCGGGCGTGATGCGGACATGGGCGCCGGGGTCGGGCCGGCTGTCGAGCGCGGCCAGCGCCGCCATGGGCTGGCTGAACTGCAACGTGACCAGCGTATCGGTCGGCACGCTCTCGGCCCCGGCGGGCGGGACGCTGCGGTAGAGCGAGGGCAACCCCGCCGTCTTGAACTGCACGCTGACCGGCGCGGCCAGTGTGCGCAAGAGGGGGCTGCTGGCCCCGGTATCGACGGCGACCGTGTAGGTCAGGCCACGCCGGTAGCCGGGCTGCGGGCGGAAGATCAGCGTGTTGTTCTCCCAGGTAACCGTGCCGTCGGTGGGCGGATCGATCCGCAGGTGGGCGCGCACGCTGTCCTGGTTCATCGGCATGTTGAAGGCGATGGTGATCGGCGTGTCCCCGGCCACGTCGCGGCTGCCGGGGCGCGGCGCGATGCCGAGCACCTGCGGCGTATCCGTGCTCCACCCGGCGCTTGCCGCCCCCGCCACGACCCCGGCTCCGGCGAGGATGACCGCGGCGACGCCCAATAACAGGGCCCAAAATACCCGATTCCCTTTGCGCCGCGGCGCGTCAGGCGAGGCCGTTCGCCCCGCGTCGTGTGGTGCGCCTGCTTGCTGGTCTGCGCTGTTCATCGCAGGTCTCCTGTTTAATTCAGTATGGATGGGCCGTGCTGCCGGCAAGATCGCGTGGATGGGGCTACGCGCCTGTTACCGGGCGCGACGAGGTGTTGCCGGCACCCGGTGCCGCCACCTCTATATGTGAGACGTACGGATGAGGTTACGGGTTCCTGGCGGCCGGCTCAAAATTCCCGATCCTCCGTCACTCTGAGCGCAGCGAAGAGTCTCGTCATTGCCTCGAACGAGACGGAGATTCTTCGCTGCGCTCAGAATGACAAGAGCGGCGGGATGTGCCCCGTGCCGGTTTCGGCGCACGAATCAAGGCGTCGTGTAGGTCGGGTGGGGCAGGGCGCCGATCTCCGCGAACGGCCAGTAGCAGAACCACGCCTTGCCGACCACGCTGCTGATAGCGACGGGTCCGAAGATATGCGAATCGTCGCTGGCATTGCGGTTGTCGCCCATCACGAAGATCTCGTCCACGGGGATGGTCGCCGGCTGGCCGGGGTCGGGCCAGTTGTAGTTGGGCACGTCCTCGATATAGGGTTCGTCCAGGTGCTGGCCGTTGATAAAGACGCCCTCCTTGGCGCGCACCTCCACCGTCTCGCCCGGCAGCCCGATCACGCGCTTGATGAAGTCGCGCGGTTCGGTGGGCGCATGAAAGACGATGATGTCGCCCCGTTGCGGCGGGCCGAAGACATAGGTCTGGCCGGTTTGCGGCGCCGTTCCCGCCTCGAAGGGGTTGAGCCGGCTCAGCAGTTCGCTGTCGGCGCGAAAATAGGCGGCTTTGTTCACCAGCAGGCTCTGGGTATCGTGCAGCGTCGGCAGCATGCTGGTGCCCTCGACCATGTAGTTCTGCACCACCAGGCGCACGGCGAGGAACAGCAGCAGGGTGACGACGACGGTTTCCAGGATCTCGCGGACCACAGACCGGCTGCCGAAACTCACCTCGTGGACCGAGAAGCTGTCGTCTTCCAGGGCGGGCACGTTGCCCATGTCCTGGTGCCAGTAGCTGTCGGATTCGATGTCGGGTTTGGTTTCGATTTTCAAAACGGTACCTTTACGCCGGGGGCGGATCGCTGCGCCCGCCGGCTATTTGCGTGCCAGATGCTCCGCGATCACCTGCAACAGGACGCGCGGACTGACCGGCTTGGCGATATACGCCGAGCACCCGGCGGCGAGCGCGTTCTCGCGGTCCACGGGCATGGCGTGGGCGGTGACGGCGATAATGGGCACGTTGCGGGTGGCGGCGTACGAGCGGATGCGGCGGGTGGCCTCATGCCCGTCGATGAAGGGCAGGGAGATATCCATCAACACGAGATCGGGCCGCTGCGTGACCGCGCATTGCACCGCGGACAGCCCGTCCATACAGGAGAGCACTTCGTAGCCGGCCATCTGCAACACGTCGCGGAAGAGTTCGAGGTTGTCTTCCATATCTTCGACGACGAGGATTCGTGCGTTCATAGTTGCATTATACCTGGTTTCGCCTGCCGGATGAAATCCCGCAGGATGAGGCCGTGCTGCCGCCCGCGCCGGCGGATCGGGCCCATGCGGCAATCTAGCGCGCTGTGTAGCGCGCATTATAGCGCAGGCGGGCGGGCGCGGCAAGCACCCCGCGCGTTGCCCGCGGGCCGGGCGGCCGGGGACAGACACGACGAGGCCGGAGGTGCGCCCTTGCGCCTCCGGCCTGCCGGTCTCCTGTGGTTTGTGGGGGACTTGCCTTCTGCGCGAGACCATCCTTCCTGATTCCGGCGTGGCGCCGGGCCTGTGTCTGGCGGGGGAGCCGGGCCGGGCGGGGCGGCGTCCTTGCTGCCCCGCCTGCCGGGTGCCTTCGTGCCGGATAGAGGATCCGGGGGCTACGCGCCGGGCGCAGCCGCCAGGGCCGCGACGGGCGCCGTTGCCCGCAGCAGCAGCACGGCGCCGGTGGTGCTCTGGACGACTTTCGAGGCTACACTGCCCATCCAGAGCCGCGCCAGGCCGCTGCGCCCGTGCGTCGCCATCACGATCAGATCGGCCTGTTCGTGGGTCGCCACCTTCAAGATTTCCTCGGCGGGCCGGCCGTGCGCGATCTTCATGCGCACATCTAGCCCCAGGGTCGCCAGTTTTTGCACGTTGTCCACGAGCGCCTGTTCCACGGCGCAGGTCGCGCCATGGTGCTCTTCCAGCACCCAGAGCGGCACCACCCCCGCTTCGGCCACGTCGGGGTCCTCGCCGGGCGGCACCACCGCCACCAGCAGCAGGTGGGCCTGGGTATCCTGGGCCATTTCCTGGGCCAGCCCCAGGGCCTGGTCCGCGAACGTCGAGCCGTCGAGCGGCACCAGGATGGTGTGATACGCCACGCGCGGCAGCACCCGCGCCGGCGCGGCGGGCGAGTGGACCAGCAGCAGCGGCTTCGTCGCCGCCTGCAACACCTTTTCGGCCACGCTGCCGAAGACCCAGCGCCCGATTCCGCTCCGCCCATGGGTGGCCATGGCGACCATCGCCACCGTCGCATCGTTGCGGCTGTAGTCGATGATTTCGGCGGCCGGGTTGCCTTCGAGGATATGGGTCGAGACCTCCAGCCCATCGCCGCGCAGGTGGGCGGCGATTTCGCGCAGGTAGGCGCGGGCCAGTTGGAACTCGCGTTCCGGGCCGCGCGGTTCCGTGACCGCGCTGCCGCCCGGCCAGGCCCGGCGCTCGATGGTGCCAAGGTTGGGCACCACCCGCAGCAGGGCCAGGGCACTGGAGGTGGCCCGCGCCATGGCGATGGCGTGCGGCAGCACCGTTTCACTCAGCGCCGAACCGTCAAGCGGCACGAGGATCTGGCGTTCCATGGGTCGTTCCTCCTTGTGCTTGCCGGCCCCGTGTGCGGCTGGGACCGCCCTCACACTCGCTGTGCCTTCATTATGCGTGCACCGGCTCGGGCGTGCCGGAAAGGATCGCCTCCTGTTCGGTGGAGGTTTCTTCACCGACGCGGACCTTCGATTCCACGGCGCGGACCAGCAGCACCGGGCGGGTGGCGCGCTGGACCACCTTCATCGCCACGCTGCCCAGCCAGAACTTGCCGATGCCGGTGCGCCCGTGGGTCGTCATGACGATCAGATCGGCCTGTTCCTGCTCGGCTTCGCGCAGGATCGTCTCGGCGGGCCAGCCGCGCGCGACCATGCCGTGCGCGCGGATGCCCTCCTCCTGGAGGCAGTGCGCCACGAGATCGATCTCGCGCCGGGCCGTCCGGGCCGCCGCCTCCTGGTCGACGTTGAGCCAGTAGGGCACCAGGCCGCCCGACGCGTAAATCAGATCTTCGAGGGTCGGCACCACCGTCACCAGCAGCAGGCGCGCGTCGCTATGCGCGGCCAGGCCGGCGGCCTGGACCAGCGCCTGCTCGGCAAAGCGCGAGCCGTCGAGCGGCACCAGGATCGTTTTGTAGCCGCCGGGGGCGGGGACCACCGGCGCGGGAGACGGCTCGGCCTGGATGCGGGCGAGCAGCAGCGGCACGGACGCCCCATGCAGTACCTTTTCGGCCACGCTGCCGAAGACCCAGCGCCCGATACCGCTGCGCCCGTGCGTCGCCATGGCGATCATGCTCACCTCCGCTTGGGATCGGGCCCGGTTCACGATTTCGGTCGCCGGGTCGCCTTCGAGTACCAGGGTGGCGAATTCGACGCCGCTGGCACGGAGGTTGCTCGCGGTGGTCTGCAGGTAGGCGTAGGCCATGCGCCGTTCCTCGGCGCTGTCGATCATGGATCCCACGGGCACGCCCGCCGGCCAGAGGCTCGCCTCTAGCACACTGCTGGAGGCCACTACCTGCAGGAGCGTGATCGTGCTGTTCGTCGCGCGGGCGGCGGCTACCGCGTGCGGGAAGACGGTCTCGGCCTGTGCCGATCCGTCCAGGGGAACTAAAATCGTCCGCTTCATAGGATGTGCCTCCTTTACTACTGTATGCGACACAGGATTGATCGCGCCGTTATGTCAGCACGTCGCCGACGGCCCGGCGCGGGGTGGGCGGCCCTTCCGCGCCATAGCCCAGGCGCAGCAGCAGTTGCGGGCAGCCCGCGCTGCCCAGCAGATCGCGCAACTGGGCGCGCAACTCGGGCCTGGTGATGGGGCCGTTCAGGAACGACGCCCAGACCCCTTGCGCGCCCGCCCGCAACAGCACCCGCGCCACCGCCTGGCCCGCGGCCAGCCAGGCTGCCGGGGTATCGGCGGGGGTGTCGAGCACCGCCAGCAAGGGCGCCTCGGCGGTGAGCGCGTGATCTTTCGCGGCTTGCCCCTGCAGCAGGTCGAGTTTGCGGATCAGGAAGGGCAGGAAGTGCGAGGCCACGTCGCCGACGCCAAAGGCGTAGCCGGGCAGCCCGTCGCCGCTGAGGTCGTGGTTCGCGCGCACCCAGGCGGCCAGTTCCTCCCGGAATTGCCCGTCATCGGCCCGCAGCGTGTCGCCTGCCGCGACCAGATCGGCCACGGCGGCTTGCTGATCCCGGTCATGAATCAGGTGCAGCCCGGCGCCCTCCGCCGCCGCGGCGGCCTGGAGCGCGGTTTGCAACGGGGCCGGCACCGGGTGATCTTCAAACTTGAGGCGGTGGGTGCGGCGATGGGGAATCGTGCGGAATAGGTACTCGTCTTCCGGCGGTTCCGGGCCGCGCCGCCCCAGCCCCACGCGCGCCAGGTAGTCGGGCCGGGCCGGGTCGGGGAACAGGGTCACGTCGCCTGTATAGCCGAAGTGGTGCAGCGCGATGCGCAGGTGCAACAGGGCGGCGCCGCAACTCATGATCAGTTCCCGGTCGCCCGGATCCACCGCGGGCATGGCGCGGCGCCGGTCGGCGTGCAGTTCCACGGCGTCACCGGTGAGATGGAACAGCCAGGGCTGGGTGTTATGGCCGGAAGGGGCGCGCACGGCGTAGCGCAGCAAAAAGCTGAGCTGGTCCGCCGGCGTCCCGCGGTGAGGGAAGCCCGCTTCCACTAATTTCCAGGTGTCGAGTAGAGTGTCGGTCATGACAGGAATCTCCTCCTAGGAACGGCACCTTACCGTCACCTTTATGATAGCGCCCGGACGCCGGGTTGCCGGTGAAGACTTGACCACCAGGGGTTAGCAGGTGCCGGCCCGCATCGCTTGCGGGGGTCGTGGAGAGTCCATCGGCTGTGGTGCTTTCTTTACCGCAGGCGCCCGGCCCGCCGGTTATACTGAGGACAGGTGCGTCTACCCCGTGGCCCGTCCAGTTCCACGTTCGCCGCCGGAGCCGGCGCATTGTCGTTTGCAGCAGCCGTTGCGCGGGCGGACGGCTTCGCGGCCACGGCGATGCGGAGCGATTGCCCGGCGCGCCCCGCGGCCCCGGCGGGCGCCGGTGAGCAAGGCACCACCCGCCGTGGTCGATTCTTCACAGAAAGCGAGGTCGGTTGCGGGTATAGTAAAGGTGCGAACGACGGATACCGGCTTTTCTGGCCTGCCTACCCGGACAGTGAGAGCAAGGATCCGCTTCTTCGAGCGGTGCGGCCTGTGGATGGCAGCGCCGCACCGCTCGAAGCTCGTCTCTCCCCCCACTTCCCCGCAACCCAGCAAATCATGCGACAGCGATTGTGGTCCTTTGTTAAAGAAAATCCCATACCCCCGTTTGCGCTGCTCGGCCTCATTGCCGGCACCGTGCTGACCTTCTGGGTACATCCGCAACACATTACCGAGCTGATCACCGGCGGGTCCTTTGCCTTCGGCTGGCAGGATCTGGATATCGCCGATTGGGTCTGGCTCGTCACCCTGGTCGTCGGCGGGGCGCCGCTGGTCTGGTCCACGCTGAAGGGGATGCTGCGGGGCCGGTTCGCCAGCGATGTGGTGGCGATGCTGGCGATTCTCACCGCCGTGGTCATGGGCGAATACTTCGCCGGGGTCATCGTGGTGCTCATGCAATCGGGCGGGGAGGCGCTGGAGCGCTACGGGCTGCGCCGGGCCTCGTCGTCGCTGGAGCATTTGCTGGCGCGCGCCCCGCGCACCGCCCGCCGCAAACAGGCCGATCGGCTGGAGGAGATCGACGTGGCCGAGGTGGCCATCGGCGATCACCTGGTGGTCCGCCCCGGCGAACTGATCCCCGTGGATGGTACGCTGCTGTCGCCGAGCGCCGACGTGGACGAGTCCGCCGTCACCGGGGAGCCGCTGGCCGCCGGCAAACAGCGCGACGACCGGCTGTTGAGCGGCAGCGTGAACGCAGGCGGCCCGTTCGAGATGCAGGCGACGGCACTGAGTAGCCAGAGCCAGTATGCCCGGATCGTCGCGCTGGTGCGCCAGGCGCAAGACGAGAAACCGCCCATCGGCCGGCTGGCCGACCAGTATGCGGTCTGGTTTACCCCGCTCACCCTGCTGATGTGCGCTCTGGGCTGGTTCATCACCGGCGACCCGCGCACCATCCTGGCCGTGCTGGTGGTGGCGACGCCGTGCCCGCTGATCCTCGCCACGCCCATCGCCGTCATCAGCGGGATCAACCGGGCCGCCGACCGCGGGATCATCGTCAAGGGCGGCGCGGCCATCGAGCAGGTGGGCCGGGCCAAAGCGGTCGTGTTCGACAAGACAGGCACCCTGACCCTCGGCACGCCCGTGCTCGACCGGGTGACGCTGTTCAACGGGCACAGCGCCGCCGGCCTGCTACGCAAGGCGGCCAGCGTCGAGCAACTGTCCTCCCACCTGCTGGGCCGGACGATGGTGCAGGCGGCCCAGGCCGGCGGCGCGTCGCTGCTCTTGCCGGTCAATTTCCAGGAAGTGCCGGGGCGCGGCGTCGAAGGGCATGTCGAGGGCGAGCATATCCTGGTCGGCTCGCCGCGCTTCCTGGCCGAGCGGCTGGGCGCGGAGCAAGTCGAGCGCGTGACCGCGCTGCGCGAGCACGCCGCGGCGGGCGATACGCTTGCCGCCTTCGTCGCCGTGGACCTGGAGCCGGCGGGGGTGGTCGTCTTCAACGACAAACTGCGCCCCGGCGTGCCCGATCTGGTGCGCCGCCTGCGCCGCCTGGGCGTGCAGCGCACCGTGATGCTGACCGGCGACCGGCTGGCGAACGCGCGCAGCATCGCGCAGGAGGCGGGAGTCGATCAGGTCCACGCCGACCTGCTGCCCGCGGATAAAGTGGCCGTGTTGCAAAAGCTGAAGGCCCAGTATGAGCCCATCGTCATGGTTGGCGACGGGATCAACGACGCGCCCGCACTGGCGACGGCCACGGTCGGCATCGCCATGGGCGCGCACGGCACGGGCGTCTCGGCGGAAGCCGCCGATATCGTGCTGCTGGTGGACGACGTGACCCGCGTCGGCGATGCCGTGGAGGTGGGGCAGCGCACGTTGCGCGTGGCCCGGCAAAGCATCTACGCCGGGCTGGGCCTGAGCTTCGCCCTGATGGTCGCGGCGGCCTTCGGCTTGATCCCGCCGGCCATCGGCGCGCTCGCCCAGGAAGTCGTCGACGTGGCGGTCATCGTCAACGCCTTGCGGGCGCGCTAGCAGGCGTGCTCAGCCCGGCCCGTCCGGCGCCTGGTCGGGGCCGGCGGCCAGCAGATAGCCGGTGCCGCGCACGGTGAGGATATAGCGCGGGTCGGACGGGTTCTGCTCGATCTTTTGCCGCAGGTGGTAAATGTGCGGCTTGATCAGTTCGGCGGCTTCCAGCGCCTGGGTGTCGTAACCCTGCGCGCAACGCACGATCTGCTGGTAGGTCATCACCTGCCCGGCCTGCTGGGCCAGGCAGACCAGGATGCGAAACTCGGTGGGCGTCAGGTTCAGCGTCTGGTCGCCGACGCGGGCCACCTGCTTCCAGGTCGAAATCTGCAGGTCGCCGATGGCGATCCAGCCTTCCGCCGGCTCGGCGGGCCGCGGGGCGGGCGTGGAGCGCCCGCCTAGCTCGCCGACCACGCTTTGCAGCGTCGCCAGCAACTCTTGCTTGCGGCGGTCCTCCTGCCCGCGGCGGATGGCGGCGGCCACGCGGGTGAGCACCTCTTGCGGGTCGGCGGTCTTGAGCAGGTAGTCGAACACGCCGGCGCGCAGCCCGGTGATGGCGCTCTCCAGCGAGCCGTGGCCGGTGAGGATGATGATCTGGGCGGCGGGCTGGCGCTCGCGGGCGCGCGTCGCCACATCCATGCCGTTGATGCCGGGCAACTGGAGATCGAGCAGCAGCAGGTCGAAGGGCCGCTGGTGGATCAGCGCCAGCGCCTCTTCGCCGGTGGCCGCGGCGGTGACTTCATAGCCCCGGCGCTCCAACAAGGCGGTCAACGTCGTGCGAATCGGCGCTTCGTCGTCGACGACCAGGATCTGCGCTGCCGGCTGGGCCATAGCTTCTCGTACTCCTTCCGGGCGACGTTCAAATATCGGGGTGATACGGCAGCACGACACGGAAGGTGCTGCCCTGCCCTTCCTGGCTCTCGACCAGAATCTGCCCGCCGTGCTGAGTGACGATGTGCGCGCTGATCGAGAGGCCCAGCCCCGTGCCGCTGGGCTTCGTGGTGAAAAACGGCTCGAACAGCCGCTCGCGCACCTCCGGTGGGATGCCGATCCCGCTGTCGGCGATCTCGACCAGGGCCATGGTCGGCCCGGCCTCCGTCCGCACCGTGAGCGTGCCGCCCTCGGGCATCGCGTCGATGGCGTTCAAGATCAGGTTCAGAAACACCTGGCGCAACTGATCGCTGTCGCAGATCACCGGCGGCAGGGCGGGGTCGGGGGTGAAGATCATCTTGATCGGCAGCTTGCGCAAATTGAGCGCCGCCAGCTCCAGCGTCTCTTCCAGGCCCCGATTCAGATTATACGGCGCCAGCTCCCCGCGCGCCGGGCGGTAGAAGTCGCGCATGCGCTCGATGATGGTGGCGATGCGGGCCAGTTGGTCGCGCGCCATGGTCATATAGGGCGAGTCGCGCAGGGCCGGGGGCAGATCTTCTTCCAGCAGGTAGAGGCAGTTGCGCGCGGCGTAGAGCGGGTTGTTGATCTCATGGGCCACGGCGGCGGCCAGTTCGCCCACGGCGGCCAGGCGCGCGGTCTGCAACATGCCCGCCTCGACCGTCGTGAGCCGGGCGGCCATGGTGCGCTGCTGCTCCTCCAGGTCGGCCAACTGGCTGGACAGGGCCGCCGCCTCGTGGCGGCTGCGCTCTTCGAGGATGGCGGTGGCGGTGAGATTGGCCAGGCCCTCCACGGTGGCCTGGGCCTCGGTGGCAAACGGCCCCTCGCCGCTGTCGCGCACCAGGGCCAGCACGCCGATCGCCTGGTCGCGGGCCATCAGCGGGATCGCCAACACGCCGCTGGGTGGGTGTTCCGGATCGAGCACACTGATCAGCGGTGTGTCCACGCCCTCGGCGCGGGCGCGTTCCAGCACGGCGGCCACCGAACTGGCCCGGTAGGTCCGGCGGCTGGTGAAAGCGGCACCCAGGATGCCGGGATCGATGGGCAAGGTGATCGGCATGGCGCCCAACCCGGCGCGGAGCGCCAGCCGATCCGTCTCGGGGTCGTACAGGTAAATAGCCGCGCGCGCCGCCTGGGGCACCAGGGCCAGCGCGTGGATCAACGCCCGCTCCAGCATGGCGTCGCGGCTGCGCGCCGCCAGCAATTCGCTGCTCAACTGGAGCAGCGCGTTGAGGTGGGCCGTGCGGCGCTGCACCTGCTGCTCCAGCTCTTCGGCGGCGCGGCGCCGCTCGCTGATGTCGCGGATCACGCTCATCACCAGCAGCCCGTTCTCCGTCTGTACCGGGCTCAGGCTGATCTCGGCAGAGAACTCGCTGCCGTCTTTGCGCCGAGCCAGCAGGATGCGCCCGCTGCCGATGGGCCGCGTCTGCGGGTGAGCGTAGTAGTGCGCGCGATCCTGGGTGTGCACGGCGCGCAGTTGATCGGGAACCAGGAGCTCGATGGACTGGCCGGTCAGTTCGGCGCGGTCATAGCCGAAGAGTTCTTCGCTGCGGCTGTTGACCAGCACGATCTGCCCGGTGTGATCGACGATGATAATGGCGTCGGGCGCCGATTCCAGCAGGGCGCGGAACCAGGCCTCGGTGGGCACGGCACCGGAGGGCGGCAGGCTCAGCGGGTCCGCGTCCGCCGGGCCGGGCGGGACAGCGCGTTTCTGGGCTGACTTGACCATATCCTGCTCCGTTTCGGGCGGGGGTGCCGTTCGTCCGCCCTCTGTATCATACAGGTTCGCGGCGCCCGGATCAAATTGCTTGAGGTGGTGAGCTTGCAACCCACGGTTAGCGGATGTTTCACAACCGTTCCGGTAAAACCCCTTATACTAGTGCTATGCCTCTCCACATTTTGATCGTCGATGCCGATCGTACTGCCGCCCAGGTGACGCGCGCAGCGGTGGCCCGCAGCCTGCCCGCCGCAACCGTGACCGTTACCACGGACCCGGCGCATCCCTGGGTGCGCACGCCGCCGGAGCCGTTAGACGTATTGATCATCGACCCGCCGCGGCGCCCCCCGGCGGGCACCCAGCTTATCCGCCGGGCGCAAGCGCTCTGGCCGGGGGTCCTGGTGATCGTGCTGGCCTCCGCGCCCACCCCGGCGTTGCGGCGCGATTTGCGTGCCCTCGCCGTGGACATGTATCTGGAGAAGCCCGCGCTCTTGCCGGTCGTGCTCACCGCGTTGCACACCGCGCTGCAACGCCACCGCCGCGCTTGCGTGGATTAGCTCGCTCCGGCGGTTTGGCGCGACCCCATCGGAGGCACTTGCATCCATGCGGTATACTATTGGTATATTGGTAAGGTATGAGGTAAGGTTTGGGGATGAGCCGCGCACCCGCTCATCTCTGTCCCGCTTGTGTTACTGGCCGCGGCTGTTTGAATCGCGGCCCCCATCCGGCCATGGCACTCGACTCTCGCTTTCCGCGCCGGGAGGGCCAATCCCTGGAGGTATGCCATGCGCGTGCTCGTAATCAACGCCATTGACGGGCGGCTCGATCAATTACAGGCCGTCCTCGACCACCAACAGCGCAATATTGCCGCGGTGTTTGTCCTCGGCAATCTCACCCCTGCCGCCGCCCGGCGCCAGGCCTACCAGGCGCAGATTAGCAGCGGCCAGATCCCGGCGCCGGTGATCGAAGCCCTCGACCGCGAGAGCCGCCTCACCGGGCAAAGCTACGCCAACGTGTTTACCGTGCTCGGCAATCTCGGCGTCCCGGTTTATCTGATTCCCGGCGAAGACGATGCGCCCTTCACCGCCCTGATCACGGCCTTGCAGGCGCACTGGGGCACGGGGCGGCTCGTCCTGGCCCACCGGGCCGTCCACGCGCTGCCGAGCGGCGACGCCGTGGCCGGGTTCGGCGGCTTGCTGACGGAAGCGCGCGACGATGCCCGCCTGCTGCTGCACTTCCCCGACTGGATGGCGCAGAACGCCTTTGAGAACCTGGCGGCGTTTAGTTCGGTGTTCCGCGAAGCCCGGCGGCGGATCTTCCTGTTCGCGATGCCGCCGCGCGCCGCCACCCTCGATCTACAGGGGGACGCCCACACCGGCGACTCGACCCTGAACACGATTATCAAGACCTATAAGCCGCACCTGGTGTGCTCCGGCGGCAGCGACGGCACGCGCGGGGTCGAAGTGGTCGACGGGGCGCTGGTGGTCCGGCCCGGATCGCTCGTGGAGGGGTCGTATGCCGTCGTGGATCTCGACCGGATGCAGGCGCAGTTGGAATGGCTCGATACCGGGGCGGCCCTCGACGCGAGCATGGTCCCCGCCGTGCCGAGCGGGAGCTATGAAGTCGGCGCCGGCATCTAACGAGCGGCCCGGCCTATTTCGGCCCGGCATATGAGCCGGTGGCCGCGTAGAGGCTGGCGCCCGCCGCGCCGTCGCGCGACTCGGACGGGGCGAGGGGCACGTACACGGTGAACGTGCTGCCTTGTCCCTCCACGCTCTCGACTTCGATGTCGCCGCCCAGGAGCTCGATCAGTTTGCGCACAATCGCCAGGCCCAGCCCCGACCCGCCGGAGGTGCGGCTGAGTCCGCTGCTGACCTGGTAGAACTCCTTCCAGATCTCGTCCAGTTCGGCGGCGGGGATGCCGATGCCGGTGTCGCGCACCCGGAAGATGATCCAGTTGGGCAGCGCGGGGTCGACGCCGGTCCAGAGCGTTACGCTGCCTTGCTTGGTGAATTTGATGGCGTTGCTGACGAGATTCAGCAGCACCTGGCGCAGGCGGGTTTCGTCGCTGGTGAGCGCGGGGATGTGGGGCGCAACCTGGACCTGCAGGGCCAGCCCCTTCTGCCGTGCCATCGGCTCCAGCGCCGCCCCCACCCCGGCGGCCAACTGCCCGGCGTCGATGCGCGTCAGCGACAGGCTCACTTTCCCGGCTTCGACACGGGCGAGATCGAGCATGTCGTTGATCAGGGTGAGCAATTGCTGGCTGTTGCGCAGAATCCGCTCCAGTTGCTGGCGCTGTTTGTCGTTCACCGGGCCGTAGACCTCGCCCAGCAGCATCTCGCTGAAGCCGATGACCGTGTTGAGCGGGGTGCGTAACTCGTGGCTGATGTTGGCGATGAAGGCGGTTTTGGCCTGGTTGGCGCTGTGGGTTTCTTCGTTCAGGCGCTGTA
>DASSGZ010000647.1:0-6943 GCA_035693165.1 Chloroflexia bacterium
GTGTGCGGTGAGCAGATACGCCAGGAGCAGCGCGGCTTTCTGCGGCGTGGGCGCCGGCAAGGTCTGCTGGTCGCGTTGCAACAGGAGGCCGCCGAACAGGCGAATGTGCAAAGTGGTCATGCAGTACTTCCTCAGCCTCCGTATTATAGCACAAGCCGGGTACCCGGCGGTTCAAGCTACCGGCTACCGCCACCAAGCCCGCTCGCACCCGCACAGGCGGGCTGCGGGCGGCATCCAGGTAGGCGACCAACCTGACCCCCCTACCCCCCTTCTCGCGACGGGAAGGGGGGAATAGTCAGCACGAGGAAAAGTGACTCCCCTCCCCGCGGCGGGGGCCGGGGGGTTAGGTTGGGCTGTCCGCTGGGATGCCGCCCGCTGCCGCGCACCCCCGCGAGGCGCAACGGTTGAACCCGGCCCGCGCTCTATGGTAGAATGAGGCGTTTTGACGGAAGGAGGAATCGCCGTATGCAACAGTGGGAATATCTGGGCGTCCGCTTGATTCCGGAGGCCGATGGAGGCCGGGTCACCGTACTCGACCCGCTCAGTCTGAAGGGCACCCCGCTCAACGCCCTCGGGCGCGAGGGCTGGGAGGTGGTCGGCATCTTCCGCGACAACTTCTGGGTGCTGCTCAAGCGCCCGCTGGGCACAACGCCCGCGCAGAGCACCGCTCCCGCGGTCCAGGCCGCGCCGCCCGCGGACCCGCCCGCGCCCGAGAATCTCTCGCCCACCTACGGCGTGCCCGACGAGAGCCGGGAGCGCGCCCTGGAACAGAAGCTACAACAGGAATTGCAGCGCCGGCAACACGGTGGCGGGGATCGGCCCGGCCGCCGCTAAGCCCGGCGCGCTACGTCCGGCATCATCCTAGCACGGAGGTATTGTAGACAGCATGGCACATGACCCGAGCGGTGCGCCGCCCGTCCCGCTTTCGCCCCCGCTCACCCCCATGGTGGACCCGGCCCAACTTCGCCCGGCGCCCGGCAGCGGTATCCCCGACGATTATCTGGTCTCCATCGTCATGCCGGTCTACAACGAGGCCCGCACCATTCGGCAGATCGTTGAGCAGGTAAACGCCGTGCCCCTGAAAAAGGAACTGATCGCCGTGGACGACTGCTCGACCGACGGCACGGGGGACGTGCTGGAGCAACTGGCCCGCGAAGGCCAATTGCGGCTCTTCAAGCACCGCATCAACGGCGGGAAGGGCGCCGCGGTGCGCACCGGCCTGGCCCAGGTCCGCGGCGACATTGTCATCATCCAGGATGCCGACCTGGAGTACGACCCGGCGGAGTATCCGCTGCTCATCGCGCCCATCCTCAAGGGGCGCAGCAAGGCCGTCTACGGCTCGCGCTTCCTGGGGCCGCACAAGGCGATGTATTTCTGGCACCAGGTCGGCAACAAGTTCCTCACCCTGGTGACCAACGTCTTGTTCGATACCACGCTGACCGACATGGAAACCTGCTACAAGGTATTCACCGGCGACATCGCCCGGCGATTGGACATCAAATCGGCGCGCTGGGGCATCGACCCGGAGATCACGGCCAAGATCCTGCGCATGGGTGTGCGCATCTATGAAGTGCCCATCTCGTATACCGGGCGCGAGATGTGGGAAGGCAAGAAGATCTCCTGGAAGGACGGCATCGCGGTCGTCGGCACCCTGCTGCGCTATCGCTTCTTGAAGTAGCCGGCGGCGCGCGCCGCGCCGGCACGAGGGGCCAATGGACGAGTATGTGATCGGCATCGACCTGGGCGGCACGAAGATCCTCACGGCCCGCTTTGATTTGCGCGGCCAGGTGCTGGCCCAGGTGCGGGAACAGACTCGCGCCGAGGAAGGCCCCGATGCCGTCATCAACCGCATGGCCGGCACGGTGCAGGCCGTCATGCAGGGGGTCGATCCCGCGGGGCTGGTGGGCGTCGGCGTCGGGTCGCCCGGCCCGATCTACCCGGCCACCGGCGTCGTCTCCCGCCCCCCGAACCTGCCCGGCTGGGACAACGTGCCCCTGCGCGACATTTTGCGCGACCGGCTGCGCGCGCAGTTGGGCCGCACAGTCCCCGTGGAAACCGGTAACGACGCCAACGTGGCCGCCCTGGGCGAGTTTCGCTTCGGAGTCGGGCGCCAGTTCCCCGCCGTGCGCCACCTCGTCTACTTCACCGTCAGCACGGGCATCGGCGGCGGAGTGATCGCCGGCGGGCGGATCGCCGACGGCGCGCACGGCATCGCCGCCGAGGTCGGCCACATGACCGTGGACCTCAACGGCCCGCTCTGCAACTGCGGCAACATCGGCTGCATCGAGGCCATCGCCGCCGGCCCGGCCATTGCCCGCCGCGGCGCCGACCTCGTCGCCACCGGGCGCGCGCCCCTGCTGACCCGCCTGGCGAACAGCGAACCCGAAGCCGTCACTACGGCCATGGTCGACGAGGCCGCCCGCCAGGGCGACCCCGACGCGCTGGCCCTGCTGGAGTACACCGGGCGCGCCTTCGGCTTCGCCGTGGTCAACATCGTGCACCTGTTCAACCCGCAGATCGTGGCCATCGGCGGGGGTGTGGCGAAGATGGGCGATCTGCTGTTCGACCCTGTGCGGGCCGTCGTGCAAGCCCATGCCCAGCCGGCTTTCCAACAGGACCTGCGGATTGTGCCCGCAGCCCTCGGCGACCTGGCCGGCGTTCTTGGCGCCGCCGCCCTGGTATTGCAAGACTACCCGACAGCACCCCCCGGCGTGGAATAAACACATCGGCACCGTTAATGGGCCGGTGTAGGAACCGGTTTCAAACTGGCCGGGCGGCCCAGGGGTAGAGCAGGCGAAAGGACGGACCAAGATGCCCACCGCTCGTGTGAACGGCGCCGAACTCTTTTACGAGGAGTTCGGCACCGGCGACCCACTGATGCTGATCCATGGCATGCTGGAAACCGGCCGCACCTACGCCAAAGCCACGCTGGCCTGCAGTACCGCATACCGCGTGATCGTGCCCGACCTGCGCGGCTACGGCCGGTCGCTGCCCCGCCCGCGCACCTTCCCGCCCGACTTCTACGAACGCGACGCCGCCGACCTGGCCGCCCTGCTGCGCCATCTCCGGCTGACCGGGGTGCGCGTGATCGGCTGCGGCGACGGCGCCGAGTCCGCGCTGCTGCTGGCCGCCGCCGCGCCCGATCTGATCCGCGCGGTGGTCGCCGTCGATGTGTCCGGCGCCTTCCCGCAAGCGCTGCTGGAGGTGCTGCCGGAGATCGGCAACTGGGCCGACGATCCCCAGACCCCCAATCTGGCCCGCCGCACCACGGCCATCCGCGAGTACGGGCTGGAAGGCACGCAGGCCATCTGGGCGGGCTGGAAACAGGCGGTGCGCCGGATCATCGCCGCCGGGGGCAATGTCAGCCTGGAGCAGGCCCGCGCCATTCGCTGCCCCGTCCTGATCGTCAATCACGACGACGACCCCCTGAACACGCCTGCCGTGAGCCGGCGCCTGCGCGACGCCATCCCCAACGCCGAATTAGACCTGCTCCCCGACATCGACCCGCGGGCTTTCGATGCCCACTTCTACTGGTACACCCCGCACGTGCAGCGCTGGCTGGCCGATCACTGATTCGCCTCGTACCGGCCCCCGCAGCGGCCCTAACCCCCCCGATCGTAACCGATACCCTGGCTCGTACGTCGTATCTATTGAGGGATGCTGTGGACCGCCGGGGCGACCACGCTACCGGTACTAACCGCTATCCCCCAAAAGTACTACGGATAATCGGCGCAATTGGGCACAACCAGACCCGCATTTTTGCACAGTCTGGCACACCCCATGCTTTTAGATGGGATAGAACCGCGGTGGAGGCGCCGCATAGCGACCGTGGTTCCGGGACAACTTCGTTACATCGCGAACTCACGTCTAAGTCCCATACAGTTCCATACGTTTTATACCCTTCGAGGAAAGAGGTAAGCCCATGAAGAAGCTCCTTTTTACCCTGATGGCTGCCGCCCTCTTGCTGACCCTGAGCACGACCGCAGCCTGGGCGCAAACCGGCACCGGCACCGTCACCGGCAAGGCGGTGCGCTGGAACGGCCAGCCCATTGCCGGGGCCACCATCCGCGCGCTGACCGGCCCGCTGGAGACGGATAAGGAAGTGGACCGCACGACCACCGCCGCCGACGGTGCGTATTCGTTGACGGTCCCGGTGGGGCAGCCCTACTGGATCCACATCGACACCTTCGGCACCTGGTGGGGCTACAGCTATCAAACGCCGTTCACATTGCGGCCCGGTGAGACCATCTCGCAGGTCTTCTTCGCCCTGGGGCCGCGCGACGTGAAAGAGATCGCGTTGCCCGCCCCGGTGAGCAACGTCGGCCCGGCCACCGGCGAGAATCCGCCGCAGGTGAGCCAGCCGCCGGTCCAGGCGCCCAAGCCGGTCGAGCAGGCGCCCGCGCCGCAGCCCAACGCCCCGGTCTCCAACGTGAAGCCGGAAGTGGGATCGAATCCCGCCCCCGCCCCCGCTGCCGCGCCGAAGCCGGCCCCGCGCCCCGCGCCGCAGACCCTGCCGCGCACCGGCGAGGGCGAAGGCAACGATGCGCTCTGGCTCGGGCTGACCGGCGCCCTGGTGCTGCTGCTCGCCGGCCTGACCATCCGCCAGGCCGTGACTGCCCGGCGCTAACCTGCAACGCGCGGTCCCGGTGGGCCGCGCCAACCATAAGACCGGAAGGGACCCCGCGGGGTCCCTTCCGTGTTGTGCAAGGCACAGAACATGCACAGGAGCCGCCAACGGGTTGACGCTCTGTCACCCCCGTGATACACTGCACCCAGCCGCGCGAATCCGCGCTCCAAGGAGGATCCCGGCCATGGACGAACAGACCACCATCGTCGGTCGCCCCACGTATATGGCGGCCTTTGCCGGCGCCCAGGATGCGGGCGCGATCGTGGACAAACTAACCAGTGTCGGCTACCCGCGTGAGGACATCTCGGTCTTGCTGCGCCCCGCCGGCACCGATTCGGCGATCGATCTGCTCAGCGGCGAAAACGCCGCCGGGCAGGATGTCAACGCCCTGGCGCAGCAAAAGCACAAAGACGGCGAACAGCCGACCACGCTGGTCTTGCTGCACCCCAACGCCACCCAACTGGAGGCGGTGCGCGCCGCGCTGACCGGCATGGGCGCGAAAGAACTGGAATATGAGCCGGAAACCCGCTATACCGGCGAGGACTCGGAGGCCGATTTCGTCAAATCGACCATCGGCAATGTCGACGCCGACAGCGGCCTGGGCGCCTTTGGGCCGGCCCATCCCACCGAGGCCAACGATACCGAAGGCGGCACCGAGCCCGGCCATTTCAACCCGCCGCCCAACGACGCCACGTCCGACGCGCCGCCGCAGGCATCGGGCGGCGGCCGGATTCCCGTACCCACGCCCGAAGGCACGCATGCCGAGATGGCCGCTGGCCCGGCGGACGCCGGCGCGGACTCGGGAAGCCAAACAGGCAGCGCCGCGCGTACTAATAGTGAGGCCGCCCCACCGGCGACTCATGACATGCCGGAACCCCTGCCCGACACCAGCGACCTGCAAGCGCGAGTCGAGCAGTTGAAGACGGCGCTGGACGATGTGAAAAAGGATCTCGAACAGCGAGACTAGCCAAAGGCCCCGCATGTTTAATTTCGACCTGGACCCCATTCGTATTATCGGGGTCATGCTCGGTTTCATCATCGGCACGACCATTCACGAGTTCATGCACGCCTACTCGGCGGTGATGCTGGGCGACAACAGCCCCCGGCGGGCCGGGCGCGTCACCCTCAACCCGGTGGCGCACTTCGACCCGCTGGGGTTCTTCATGTTTGTGCTGCTGGCGCTGGGGCTGGGCTTCTTCGCCTGGGGCCGCCCGGTCATGGTCAACCCCAGCGCGTTACGCGGCGGGCGCAAAGGCATGGCGATCGTGGCCCTGGCCGGTCCGGCCAGCAACCTGGTGATCGCCACGGTGCTCGGCCTGCCGTTCCGGGTCGGCGTCGCCGATCAGTTGCCGTCCCAGGTGGGCGACGTGATCGGCTATATCGTGTTCGTGAACGTCCTGCTGTTTGCGTTCAACCTGATCCCGCTGCCGCCCCTCGACGGCTTCACGGTCATGACCGGGCTGGTGTCGAACTACTGGGCGATGTTGATGGAACCCTTGCGCCGCTACGGTCCGGCCCTGTTGATGCTGCTGATTTTCGTCCCGTACTTCCTGCCGGGCGCGCTGAACTTTAATATCCTTGCCCGCGTACTCGGCCCGGTGATGGCGGTCATAAACGCGGCAATCGGCGGGGGCCGGTTACCCGTCTGATGGCCGCGACCGACATGCCGGCATGGCCTCTGCGCGGACTGGTCGCCCGGCTGCCCTATCGCGTGCGCCAGTTCCTGACCGCGAACCTGGCGCCCGTGGCCCCGGCGGAAATCGAGGCGGCGCTGGCCCAGGCGCGGTTGCCCGAGCCGGCGGCGCGCCTGTTTCGGGCCATGCCCCGCCCCTACCAGCGTCACGCGCTCAACGTCGCCGCCCGGCTCCAGCGCGGCGGCCACACCGATCCGACCCTGCTGGGCGCCGCCCTGCTGCATGACATGGGCAAGTGGGACCCGGCCAGCGGGCGCAAGGTGCCCGTGGTCCACCGCTCCATCGTGGCGCTCATCACCTGGTGCGCGCCGGGGCGGCAGTTGCTGCGCCGCCTGGTGGCCGGGCCGCCCCCTGTGGGGAGCTGGCGCTACCCCTGGCACCTGCAGCAGCACCACCCCGAACTGAGCGCGCGCCTGGCCGAAGGCGCCGGGGTCGCTCCCGATGTGGTGGCCCTGGTGCGCTACCACCAGGATGGCGCCGGCATCCCGGCCCGGCTGCGGCCCACGCTCGCCCTGCTGCAGCAGGCCGACGACCAGGAGTAGGGCGTGGAACCGTCCGAGTCGCCCGCGTACGCCGTCCGCCTGCCGGACTTCGAGGGGCCGCTGGACGTGCTGCTGCGCCT
>DASSGZ010000648.1:0-3209 GCA_035693165.1 Chloroflexia bacterium
ACCCCGGCCAGCACGGCCCCGCCCAGCAACGCCCAGGCGGGCACTGTCTCGACCGGCCCGCCCACCAGCAGATAGACCAGGCCGCCCAGCCCCATCGCCAGCGCGAAGCCCAGCAGTTCCCCCAACGCCGTCGCCAGCATCCACCGCGCCCACAGTGCCCGGCCCGCCTGCCCCACCGGGATGGCCGGTTGGCGGCTGTAGATTGCATATCCGTGCATGGCGCGCCTCCTTCCCGCCGGGCCGCGGCACACAGTGCGCCGCCGGCCGGGCTCAAGACCGATGCTCTCCTCTTGATTATGCTCCCCGCGCGTGAAAAGCCCGGTAACGCCAGGTGAACGCGGGGTATCACAGGCGCGGTGGCCGGCCTGTCCCGGTGGCGCCGCGCCGCTCAGCCCGCGGGCACGCCCGGCGCGGTGCGCACCATCGTGTCGAGCAGGCGCTCCAGTTCAGCGGCGGGGTCGGTGCAGAGGCCGGAGTGCGGGGGCGAGACCTGGATGATCGTGCTGCGCGGGGCAACGAGCCAGTGGAAGCGCTCGGCCTGGCTCAGTTGGCCGATGGGGCCGGCGTCCGGGCCGCCCGCCGCCACGCGCGGGATCACGGCGAGATGTTGCCGCACCCCGGCCAGGTCCACATCGGGCGCCAGGGCCAGCAGGCGCGCGGTGTCGAGCTCGATGCGCGCTTCCAGGAAGCGCCGGGTGCGGCAGAACAGGATCACGCCCGCGTTGATGAACTCGCCGCGCTCCACCCGCGGCACCACGCGGACGATGGCGTAATCAAACGAGCTGCGCGCGGGCATGGATCGCCTCCTCCACGAACACGTTCGCCGCGTCCCGGCGGGCCAGCAGGTACTCCAGGAACCCCGCGCGGGTGGCGGCGGGACTGCCCAGTCCCGGCCCCACCTCCAGCCAGGCATCGGGGACCGCGGCGAGGATCGGCTCCAGCACGGCGGGCGTGAGGCGGGGGCGCAGGGCCGCGTCGGCGGCGGGCAAATCGGCGGCATAGGGCAGCAGCACGTGCTGCTTGATCGCGGCGAACGGGGTGCGGCTGCGCGCCAGGTAGTCGGCCCAGGTGTGCTGGAAATAGAGCGCCGCGCCGTGGTCGATCAGCCAGAGCGCCTTGTGCCAGAGCAGCATGTTGGTGTTGCGCGCGGTGCGGTCCACGTTGGTCACATAGGCGTCGAACCAGACGATGGCCGCGGCCAGCGCGGGGTCCACCGTCTTCGCCGCCGCGGGATCGAAGGCCAGCGACCCCGGCAGGAAATCGAGCGCCAGGTTCAGCCCGGTGCTCGCCTTGAGCAGGGCCTGGATCTCCGGGTCGGGCTCGTTGCGGCCCAGTTCCGGCGCGACCTCGATGAACACAATCTCGGGCACGGGTAGCCCCAGCGCCCGCCCGATCTCCCCGACTACCAACTCGGCGATCAGCGCCTTGGCCCCCTGCCCGGCGCCACGAAACTTGAGCACATAAGTGCCGTCGTCGTCGGCCTCAACAATTGCGGGCAGCGAGCCGCCCTCGCGCAACGGGGTCACATAGCGGGTGGCCGTCACAGTACGCAGCATGTAGTGGTCGTGTCCTTGCCCGGCCGGGCGTGGCGAATAGCGCGCCGGGTGGCCCGCGCGCAGGCCCATTATAGCCGGAAAACCCGCGGCGCGGCTAGCGGCGCACCGAGATCCGATGTAGGGGCCGGTTTGAAACCGGCCCGTGCGCCCCTGACCACAAGGCAGGGCGTCCTCAGCCCATGTAGGGGACGGTTTCAAACCGGGCCGCCTCAGCAGCTATCCGCGCCGGATGTAACGCCGCCTGCCGGACCGGCGTAAGCATAGGTAGACGAGACTTAGCCATGCAATGCGGAAGGAGCAAACCCATGTGGGAATACCTGAGCCTCTACGCCGAGCGCGTGGACACGCAGGAGGCGTTCCGGGTGAAGAACTACCCGGAACCGGGCAGCCGCGTGGACGAGCAAGAACTGCTGAACCGCCTGGGCGCCGAGGGCTGGGAACTGGTCGCCGTCGTGCCCGCCTATGGCGGCGGCGGCACGAAGATCAACCATCAGCTCTACCTCAAGCGCCAGGCGCGCGGGTGGGGCGAGGGCACCCGGCGGCTCGACCGCTAGGCTTCCCGAACCGCTGCCGCCCGTCGTTGTCATGCTGCACGGAGTGAAGCATCTCGTCTCCTGCCCTACGAGACCAGACTCTTCGCTCCGCCCGTCGTTGTCATGCTGAACCGAGTGAAGCATCTCGTCTCCGTGGCGACGAGACGAGACTCTTCGCTCCGCTCAGAGTGACAAGGCTTCACGTTACTGACCACCGACCACCGCCCACTCAGCATGCGTCAGCCCCGCACCTGCACCTCGAAATTCCGCCCTTCCCAGCGGTCCGCCGCGGGCCAGCGGAAGGTGAAGGTGACGGTGGCTCCGGCGGGCAGGCCGGTGGTCGGCAGGTCGGCCACGTACATGCCCAGGCCCGTGTCGCGCGTCGGGGTATCCTGAACCGTCTGCCAGCCGTCGCCGCTCCAGTGGACCACGGCGGCGGCCCGCGTTTCCACGCGCAGAATCTTGCCCGCGGGCATCGTGCGCGCTTTGTTGTTGAAGCGCCACAGCGCATACGGCGAGGCGGGCGGCGTGGGTAGATAGCGCGCGGCGGCCACACGGGGCATATCGAACACCCGCCCCTCGGCCAGGGAGCGGCGCAGCTTCACATACTCGGCGTGCGCCCAGACCAGCGGCATGGCCGAGCCGGAGGGCCGCCCGCAATAAAGCTCCCGCGCCGGGATGTCGGGCGAATCCCAGATCTGTTCGGGCAGCAAACCGCCCTCGTTGGCGAACGACTCCAGGGCCGCCAGCAGCCGCACCGCCGTGTCCCGCCGCCCTGCCGCCAGTTCGTAGTGCGCGCGCTCGCCGGTCAGCAGCGGCCAGATGCGCCCGATGCCCGTGCCGTCGAAGGGCGCGCCGCCGGCGTGCTCGCCGTAGCCGTCGTCGTTGTAGCGATGCCAGGCCGGGCCGTTCGGCGTGTCGACCTTCAGCAGCGCGTCGATCACTTTCACGGTGTCGGTGATGCGCGGGTCGTCGGGCGCGCGCAGGCCGAAGCGCACCAGCGCCAGGGTGTCGGGGCTGATGATGGCGGCGGCCGGTTCCTGGGACTCGTCCGGTGGGCGGTTCTTGATGATCACGGTGCCGGTGTGCCCCGGCGGGGCGATGCGCATGTAGTAGCCCG
>DASSGZ010000649.1:0-61573 GCA_035693165.1 Chloroflexia bacterium
GCGTTGGGCAGCCACTTGGTGGCGGTGATCCAGCCGTGGGCGGAGTGCGACGCCCGCCGGCGTCCCCGGCACTCACGCCGTCGAACAGGGACGGCACAGCAGAAAGGGTGCCGCCGCCCGGTAAGTGCGTGAGCCAACGGCGGTTCATGGGCACCGCAGAGACGCAGAGGACGCAGAGATCATTAAACCAAATTGAGTTTAAGCTCCTTCCGGCCTACCGAGTCGGTAAAGTAGGCTGACTCTTGATCTAACCATATCCGAATCTCTGCGTCCTCTGCGCCTCTGCGGTGCCTATACGTGGCTGCCAGGCGCTACCGGTTGCGGGCGCGGGGGCTTTCTGCTATGCTTAGACCACGCGGATTCGCGCTCCGGCATCCCGGCAACCGGGCGGCGGACCTCAGAAGGAAGGGGATCAACTTATGGCCGCATTGGCCGATGAACTTCGCGAACATGGCACCGCGATACTCGATGAATTGATGCACCGCGCTCCGCAGGAGTTGAAGGGCACCCTGTACGACGAAATGAACAAGCAGAAAATCCTCCGCGCGCGCTACGCGAACGTGCTGGAAGTCATCACCGATTATGTGCAGACGCAGGATGTGGCTCTGTTCCGCCAGCATCATATCATCATCTTCATGCAGCGCTACTATCTCGACATCGACGCCGGGAACCCGCTCACGCCCCGCTTGATCAACTGGCGCACGCGGGAAATCGAGCGCTCAGTCAATATGTATCTAGAGGTGCTCAAGCAGTTCACCTCGCCGAAGTACCATACCCAGTTGGAGACGATCTTCGGCTCCGTGCGCCTGCTGATCCACCAGATGGGCACCTTCTTGCTGGTGAACATCGATAAGCTCAAAGACCGCATCCCGCGCGTGAAGATGGCCGGGATCGAATACGGACCCGACAGCTCCTTCGATATCGATCCGCAACACTGGCCGCGCGTCGGCAGCCAGACCTGATCGCAGGCGATAGGCGGTAACAAGCAAACGGCCGGACCCGAGGGTCCGGCCGTTGCCGTTGGCGCTGCCGCCGGTGAGTCCGGCGGCGCGGTGGGCGGGCACCATCCGATCAGAGATCGCAGGCGCCCGTAGTGCGGTAGGTGTCGCGCGACCGGCGCGGGGCCGATCGCGCGGGTGGGGGTTCAGGGGCGGCACACGGAGCGCCGTCCCTGGACCTGGGGTTACGGGTTCTTGCCGGCAGCCGGCTGCGCAGGGGCGCAGGCGTTCGGGAAGAACGTCTGGGAGGCCACCTTGCTGACCTGGCCGCGGGTGATGTTGTTGAAAGGCCGATAGTAGAGGCCGGGGCACGGCTCGCCGGGGCCACCGCAGGTGTAGCCGTTGATCACGCCGTGCAGCGACAACCGCTCGATGAACACATAGAACGGGTTGGCCGCGGGCACGTCGCGGAACGTCTGGCCGGTGGGCGTCTCGTTGTAGCCGGCGGCGTTAGCGTCGATCTTGGCGAGCTGGCCACGCGTGACGGGCAGTTCCCAGCGGAAGCAGGGGGTCCCGGTCGGGCAGTTGGCTGCCGTATCGTAGCCGCTGATCGCCCCCGTCGCCGCCAGCCGCTCGATGTAGACATAGAACGGGTTGCTGGCGGGCACGTCGGTGAACGTCTGGCCGGTCACGGTGGCGTTCAGCCCGGCGGAGTTGGCGATGATCTTCGACACCTGGCCGCGGGTCACGTCGTTCGTCCAGCGGAAGGTGTTGTCGCTATAGCCGCTGATGATGCCGCGGCAATAGAGGCACTGGATGTACTGGTAGAACGGGTTGAACTCATCCACGTCCGTAAACGGCAGCGGGCAGTTCACCGGGGTGCTGGTCGCCGTCGGCGGCGCGCTGGTCGCCGTAGCCGCAGGCGCGGTGGCCGTCGGCGGAACCGTGGTCGCGGTCGCCGTGGATCCCGGCGGAACCGTCGGCGGCACGGCTGTGTCGGTCGCGGTCGGCGGCACGGCGGTGCTGGTCACCGTCGGCGGCACAGCGGTGTTGGTCGCGGTCGGCGGCGCGCTGGTCACCGTCGGCGTCGGCGTGCCGTTGGGGCAGGTCGCGGTGATGGTTACGGTGACGTCATCGACCCACCAGCCGGTGGCGGCCACCGACGAGTCGTTGGCTTCGCGGAAGCGGAAGCGCACGTTGTTCTGGCCGGCATAACTCATCAGGTTGACCTGGACGTTGACGAAGCTACCGGTCGAACCGATGGTACCGCTCCAGGCCTGGCGCCCGCCGATCGGGCTGCCGAAGCTAGTGGAGATGGTAGAGTTATAGCCGCCGGTGATGAAGGTCGGCACGGTCGTGGACCAGGTGCTGCCACCGTCGGTCGAGAATTCCAGCACGCCTCCGTCGAACGTGTTCTCCAGGGCCACGCGGTGCCAGAAGGACAGCACGGCGCTGGTGGCGCCGGCCGGGACGGCGAAACCGTTGGTCAATTCCAGCCGCTGGTCGGAGATGTTGTTACGGTCGGGTGCAAAGGCGCTTTGGGTGCCGCTGTGTTTGTCGGTGGTGACGGCGGCCCAGCCGCAGCCGCCGGGCGCGCAGGTAGCCACCGCCGAGGCGAAGCCGCCTAGCCCCGTCTCAAACCCTTCGCTCACGGGCGTCAGCAGCACGCACGGCGTGGATGTGGCCGTCGGGGTCGAGGTGGACGTCTGAGTCGGCGTGGCCGTCGGCGGGGTGCCGGTCACGGTCGGCGTGGGCGTGCCGAGGGTACAGCCGGGGAACTTGAAGTTGCCGATGCGAGTCTTCCAGTTGAAGCTGCTATTGGTTGCGTAGTACTCGCTGGTATACCAGAAGGTGCAGTCGTCGACCGGGTCGACGGTGATGTCGCTGTAGTCGCCCCAGCGGCTGCCGGTGCCGGTCTGGCTGCCCGCGCCGGCGAACAGCGTGGCTTCGCCTTGAGCCAGTTGGTTCAGCGGGTCGCCGACCAGCCGCCCGGCGTAGCGGATCTCCGGGTGGATGCTGGCGCTCGACGCGCTGAAGCCGACGGCCAGGTTACCCTGCGTGTCCTGGGCGGCGCTCGCCATCCAGCGCCAGGTGGTATCGGGCTGGTAGGTGCTTTCCTGATGGACCGTCACGGGGCCGGCGGTGACGTTGCGCAGCTCGAACCAGCGCACGCCGGCCACGCCGCTGCTGCTCACCGTGTAGTTGCCCACCAGCGACTCGTGCGTGCCGAAGTTGCGATAGGCCAGCCGGAACATCAGCCGGTCGGCGATGGCATCGAGGGCCGTGCTCGGCGCCAACTGGGGCACACAGGCGCGGGTGGTGGGGCAGAGCAGGGTGAAGGGCGCGGCGGTCGGCGAGGCAAACGTCGTCCAGGTGGAGTTAGCCGGCGTGGCGAAGTCCACATGGAAGTGGTAGGTGTCGTAGTTGCCGGTGGTGCCGGGGAAGGCGACGAAGCTGTTGGGCGCGCCCGCCGGGGGCAGCGTCGAGCCGTCGAGGTCCGCCGGCAGGATCGGGTCGACGTTGCTGCCCATGGGGGCGTTCAACGTGATAAAGGTAGCGGCCTGCCCGGCGAGCATCTTGGCGCGGTCAAACGCGAACGGCTGCGGGCCGAGATAGGCCGTGCCGCTGGAGTTGAAGATGTTCATGCTCATGTAATAGGCATCCGGCCAGACGCCCAGGTGCGGGTAGTCGAAGAAGTTGCTGCCCAGGTGGAACCCGTAGCGGTAGTAGCTGCCGGTCGCATCGCTGGTTTGCGAGATCGCGATGCACTCATCGGTGATGGTGCTGCCGCCCGCGAACTGGCTAATCAGCCAGCGGTTGGCGATCTGGTCGTAGAGCACGACAGGGTCGCCCGCGCCGCCGGTTTCGCAGACGCCGCCGAAGCCGCTCCAGAGGGTCGCGATGCCGACCGGGCCGAACACCGATGCGCCGGTGGTCTTATTCCAGACCTGCACGCCCTCGTTGACCATCTGGACATACTGGGTGGCGCCGACTTCGCCGTTGGTGTCGGGCGGGGCGCAGTTGCAGCCCACGCCGGGGAAACCGATGCCGTCGAAGTTGAGAATGGTGCCGGGCATGGCCAGCGGCGCCAGCAGGCTCTGCACCACCGTGTCCACGCCGTTCTTGTGATTGAGGGCTAGCGCCCAGTTGGGGGGCGCTTCCTTCTCTTTCTCACCCTTGGTGACGACGGGGGGAATCGAACGCAGCGCCGGCGAGGTGTCGTTGTGGTAGGAGGCGGTCTGCACCATGCCGTTCGCCAGATTCGTCACGGCGCCGGTGCTGGTCACGGCATTGGTCGCGCCGGCCTTAAATGGCGCGGCGGCCAGGGTGCCATTGACCATCGTGCCCAGGCCCAGCACGGTCAGCAGCGCCACACACGCCGCCGCTAAGTACCGCCAGGTACTTTTCTTCATGAGTCTCCATTCCTTTCAAAAAGTCCCATGTCCCAGAGGCAAGACGTAGGTGAGAGCGGGTCTCTGCCTCCGTTGGTACACAAACCGCCGGTAGGCGGCATCAGGAATTCCCGGCCCGGCAGGCCAGACGGCGCGGAGTAGCGCGAGGGATCTCCAGCAGGCTCCTTTCTTGTCCCGTGCTTCCGGAAGGCATACAGGATCTTATCACCCGTCCGCGGCCTGGTGGACGGCGGACGCGTCTATCGAAAAGCCCAGCGAAGGCGCCAACTCGATTTGGATAACCGTTTATCCGGAAGATATATACATTATAGTCGGCTACTGCTGAGACTGTCAACTCAATATACAGCGGATAGTAGCCGCGCTTCGCATAGCCCTTTAGTACCATGCTCCTAGTACGATGGTACTAGCGGCCGCGCGGATGACGAGGATCGCCGTGAGGATTGCGCCCCGGCTCATGGAGCCGGCGGCATCCCGAGGGGATGAATTGAGGCGGCGGGGGCCGATCCTCCGCGAAAGATCGGCCCCCGCCTGGTCAAAGCGGGTTAAGGTGTGCGCACGGATATCTGCGCGGGCGCGCAGTTCAGCGGGAAGAAGGTCTGCGCCGCGACCTTGCTGACCTGGCCGCGGGTGATGTTCGCGTTGGGCCGGAAGTAGAGACCGGGGCAGGGCTCGCCCGCCGCGCCGCAGGTGTAGCCGTTGATCACCCCATGCAGCGACAGCCGCTCGATGAACACATAGAACGGGCTGGCCGCGGGCACGTCGTTGAACGTCTGGCCGCTGGGCGTCTCGTTATAGCCGGCGGCATTGGCGTCGATCTTGGCGAGTTGGCCGCGCGTCACGGCCAGTTCGGGCCGGAAGCAGGGCACCCCCGTCGGGCAGTTGGCCGCCGTGTTGTAGCCGCTGATCGCGCCGGTCGCCACCAACCGCCCGATGAACACGAAGAACGGGCTGCCCGGCGGCACGTCGGTGAAGGTTTGCGTGGTGATGGTGGCGTTGAGGCCCGCCGCGTTGGCGATGATCTTCGACACCTGGCCGCGCGTCACATCGGCGCTCCAGCGGAAGGTGTTGTCGCTGTAGCCGGAGATGATGCCGCGGCAGTAGAGGCACTGGATGTACTGGTAGAACGGGTTGAACTGGTCCACGTCCGTGAACGGTAGCGGGCAGTTCACCGCCGGCGTCGCCGTCGCCGTGGGCGTACGGGTCGGGGGCACCGGAGTGCGCGTGCGGGTCGCCGTGGGCGTGGGCGTATTCGTGCAAGGCGTGCGGATCGTGACGCTGACGTCATCAACCCACCAGCCGGTGGCGACCGCCGACGTATCGTTGGCCTCACGGAAGCGGAAACGCAGGTTGCTCTGCCCGGCATAGGCTATCAGGTCCACCTGGACGTTGACGAAGTTGCCGGTGGAGCCAATGGTGCCGCTCCAGGCGTGTCGCCCGGCGATCGGGCTGCTGAACCCGCTGGAGATGGTGGCGTTGTAGCCGCCGCTGATGAACGTGGGATCGCTGGTGGTCCAGGTGGCGCCGTTATTGGTGGAGAACTCCAGCACGCCGCCGTCATAGCCGTTCTCCAGGGCCACGCGGTGCCAGAAGGAAAGCACGGCGCTGGTGGCGGTGGCCGGGATGCTGAGGCCGCTGCTCAACTCCAACCGTTGGTCCGAGATATTGGCGAGGTCCGGGGCATAGGCCGCATGCGTGCCGCCGTGTTTGTCGCTGGTGACGGTGGTCCAGCCGCAGCCACCGGGCACGCAGGTGGCGACCGCTGAGGCAAAGCCCCCCAGCCCGCTCTCAAAGCCTTCCGTCAGCGGCGTCGTATTCACGGCGCAGGCCGTCGGCGTGGCGGTCGGCGTCCGGGTGGCGGTGGGCGGGGTGCCGGTCACGGTCGCGGTCGGCGTGCTGAGGCTGCAGCCGGGGAACTTGAACGCCCCGATGCGCGTGCGCCAGCCCACGGAGCTGGTGGTCGGCAGATACTGGTTCACGTACCAGAAGGTGCAGTCGTCCACCGGGTCAACCGTCATGTCGGTGTAATCGCCCCAGCGGGCCGAGCCGGTTTGCGAGCCGGTGCCTTCGATGAGCGAGGCTTCGCCCTGCGGCATCTGGCTCAGCGGATCGCTCGCCAGCCGCCCGGTGTAGCGGATGCTGGGGAAGACGGTGGTGCTGGACGCGCTATAGCCCAGGGCCATGTTGCCGTTGGCGTCCATGGCAATGCTGCCCATCCAGCGATGGATGCCGTCGGTGAGTCCGGGCGCATACGTACTTTGCTGGTAGATAACGGGGCTGCTGTTCGGGCTGCGCAGTTCATACCAGCGCACCCCGGCCACCTGGCCGCTCGGCCCGGTCCCCGCATCCACGGACTGGTTGGTCACCAGCGACTCGTAGGTGCCCATGTTACGGTAGGCCAGCCGGAACAGCGGGCGCTGGCGGATCGATTGAATATCCACCTTCTGCGACGTCATGGGCTGCGGGATGCAGTCGCGCGAGCCGGGCGAGCAGGGGAAAGCAGAGTTGAAGGGCGCGGTGGGCAGGGTATTCGCCAGCACGAAGGTGGAGTTCGCCGGGGTCCCGAAGTCGACGTGGAACTTCCAGAGCGTGAGGGCATCCTGCGGCGCGCCGTAGGGCCCGTTGTTGTCCATCGAGCCGACAAAGTACTCCGGGTTGCCGGCGGGCGGCAGCGTCATACCGTCCAGGTCGGCGGGCAACAGGCCGTCGCCGACGGTATAGGCCGGGCTGGGCGGCACGAGGAAGGAAAGCAGTTGCGGGTTCGGATTGCCGGCCAGCATCTGGGCACGGTTGGCTGCGTAGGCGCCGACGCCCTGGAAGACGCTGGGGTTACCGGCGAATTCGCGCGTGCTGATGTAGTAGGCATCCGGCCCCATGCCGTACTTGGGATAATCCGGGAAGTGCGTACCGGTCGAGAACGCCCACCGGTAATAGGCCCCGGTCGGATCGGCGGTTTGCGACAGGGCCACGCAGTTATAGTAGTTGGGCCCGCTGGCGGTGAACTGGCTCAGCAACCAGCGGTCGGCCAGTTGGTCGTAGAGTACGATCGGATCGCCGGCGTTCTCGACCTGGCACGGGCCGCCAAAGCCGGCCCACAGGGTATTGTTGGCCGCCGGCCCATAGAGCGACGTGCCCGTCTTGCTGAAGATCTGGAAGCTCAGGTTGGTCATGACCACGTAGTGGTTGCGCCCCACCTCGCCGTTGGGATCGGGCGGCGAGACACTCGACAGGTTGCCCGGCCCATCGAAGTTGACACCGGGCGTGGGCATGGCGAGCGCGCCCAGCAGCTTCTGGACTGCGGAATCCAGTTCTTTGGGGCTGCGGCCGGCGCGGGCCGGCAGATCGCGATTTTCGTTCTCGCGCAATTGCCCCGTGCCGGGCGCAACCGGGGCGATGCTGCGTAACGGGGGCGACACGTCGAACTGGACCGCGGTGCGCACCCCTTCGTAGACGCCCGTGATGGGCGCGTCGGCGGCGCCGGCGGCTCGCGCCCCCGATGAATCCCCGCTGCGCCAGGCCAACCCGGCCAGGATCACCACCGCCACGGTCAAAACTACCCAGACACTTATGCGATGCCGAAGCTGGAGTATCATATGTGCTTTTTTCCTTCCTGAGATCTAGAGTGGCAGGTCACAGGTGGCGCGCACCGTCCGCTACGCGGTGCAGAAGCAGCCCCAATAACGATAAAGCGGTATGTCCCCTGAGAGTTACCATCGCCAACGAGGCGGGTGAGCCGGCAGGCGTGGAGTGTGCCGGATTGTGGAAGGTAGATCGTTTGCGCGGAGTGTGTCGATAGAGACGGGATACAACAAAGCGCCGTTGGACGCGAAGACCGGATTAGTATAATCTTTACAGGCTTTTACCGTCAAGACCAGCGCGAGGAGCCGGGCGCCGCAGGGCATCGATGCCGGCGACGGGCAGGGCAGGGCGCGATTCGGGTAGAATCGCGCCCTGCCGAGACTCTTTTCCTACGGGCCGGGAGGCGCTGGGCGCGCCCCCGGCAGATCAGGTTAGCGGGTCGGGCGCACGGGCACCTGGCCCGGCGCGCAGTTCAGCGGGAAGAACGTCTGGGACGCCACCTTGCTGACCTGGCCGCGGGTGATGTTGGCAAACGGGCGGAAGTAGAAGCCGGGGCACGGTTCGCCGGGCCCGCCGCAGGTGTAGCCGCTGATCACCCCGTGCAGCGCCAGCCGTTCGATGTAGACATAGAATGGGTTGGCCGCAGGCACGTCCACGAAGCTCTGCGTGGTCGGGCCGGGCGTCTCGTTGTAGCCCGCCGCGTTGGCGTCGATCTTGGCGAGTTGGCCGCGCGTCACGGCCAGTTCGGGCCGGAAGCAGGGCACCCCCGTCGGGCAGTTCGCCGCGGTGTCGTAGCCGTTGATGTAGCCATGGCCCGCCAGCCGTCCGATGTAGACATAGAACGGGCTGCCCGGCGGCACGTCGGTGAACATCTGGCCGCTGACCGCGTCGGTGAGGCCGGCGGAGTTGGCGATGATCTTGGCGACCTGGCCGCGCGTCACGTCGGCGGTCCAGCGGAAGGTGTTGTCGCTGTAGCCGGAGATGATGCCGCGGCAGTAGAGGCACTGGATGTACTGGTAGAACGGGTTGAACTGGTCCACGTCCGTGAACGGCAGCGGGCAGTTCACCGGCGTCGCCGTCGCGGCGGGCGCGGTGGCCGTGGCCGGAACAGTGGTCGCCGTTGCGGGCACCGTCGTGGCCGTGGCAGTCGCCGTCGCACCGGCCGGCGCCGTAGCCGTGCTGCTAGGCGGCACCACGGTCGTGTTGGTGGCGGTCGGCGGCACGGCGGTATCCGTCGGCGTCGCCGTGTTCGTCGGCACCGGCGTGTCCGTCGGCGTGTTCGTCGGCGTATTGGTCGCCGTAGCCGTATCCGTCGGCGTGTTCGTCACCGTCGGCGTGTTGGTTGGCGTATTGGTCGCCGTAGCCGTATCCGTCGGCGTATTGGTGGCTGTTGCCGTGTTGGTTGGCGTGCTGGTGGCCGTGGCCGTGTCCGTCGGCGTATTGGTGGCTGTTGCCGTGTTGGTCGGCGTGTTGGTCGCCGTGGCTGTGTTGGTCGGCGTGGCCGTGTTGGTCGGCGTGTTGGTCACCGTGGGTGTCGCGGTGGCCGGCGGGCAGGTGAACTGCACCGTATCGATGCCGATGTAATCCGAACGCGCGCCGGTCGGGCCGCCGTTCTCGACGAAGTAGCGGAAGGCGAGCCGGCCCGTGGTGGGCGCCCCGATCCCGCTCAAGGTCACGGTGTACTGCGTCCAGGTATTCGGGTAGCCGCTGGTGGTGTAGGTGGGGTTGATGTCGAGCAGGAGCGTGGTGAAGTCGCCGACGCTGGTGGTCGTGCTGCCCACATTGGTGCTGCTGCCGTTCGTGCTCATGCGCACCTGCAGCCGGTCCGGGTATGCCGGCGAGTCGACCGTCCGCGTCCAGAAGGTCAGTTGGGCGCCGTTTTGCAACAACAGCGGCGCGGTCAGCAGCCAGTTGCTGATCGTCCCAGTGCCCGCGGTGTTGTTGAAGTTGGTGCCGATGTAGGCGTTGGTGGCGCCGGCTTGCGCGGGGAAGACGGTTGGATTGCCCTGGAACCACCCCGTCGTGCCCACCGGGTTGCTGTTGTTCTGCATGAACCAGCCCGGCAAGTTGGCGATGTCGTTAAAGCCCTCGGTCTGGCTGCAGACCGGGTTGGGGGTATTGGTGGCGGTGGGCGTCCTGGTCGCCGTGTTCGTGGGCGTGGCGGTCGGCGGGGTGCCGGTGGCCGTCGGCGTCGCGGTGGCGGCAGCGCAGCCGGGGAACTTGAAGTTACCGATGCGGGTTTTCCAGTTACTGGTGCTCGTGGTGGCGTAATACTCGGTCGTGTACCAGAAGGTGCAGTCGTCCACGGGGTCGACGGTCAGGTCGCTGTAGTCGCCCCAGCGCCCGCCCGCGCTGGTCTGGCTGCCGGTGCCGGCGAAGAGCGTGGCTTCGCCCTGGGCCAGTTGGTTCAGCGGGTCGCCCACCAGCCGCCCGGCGTAGCGGATCTGGGGGTTGATACTTGCGCTCGACGCACTGAAGCCGACGGCCAGGTTGCCCTGTGTGTCCTGGGCCGCGCTGGCCATCCAGCGCCACGTGGTGTCAGGCTGGTAGGTGCTTTCCTGGAACACCGTCATCGGCCCGGCGGTGACGTTGCGCAGCTCGAACCAGCGCACGCCGGCCACGCCGCCGCTGCTGACGGTGTAGTTGCCGATCAGCGACTCATGCGTGCCGAAGTTGCGATAGGCCAGCCGGAACATCAGCCGGTCGGCCAGGGAGTCGAGCTTTTGAGTGGTCCCCGCCTGGGGCACACAGAGGGAGTTAGTCGTACATAACTGCGTGAAGGGCGCGGCTGCGGGGGCGGCAAACACGGTCCAGGTGGAGTTGGCCGGCGTAGCCCAGTCCACGTGGAAGTGGTAGGTGTCGTAGTTGCCGGTGTCGGGGAAGGCGACGAAGCTGTTGGGCGCACCCGCCGGGGGCAGGGTCGAGCCGTCCAGGTCCGCTGGCAAGAGCGGAGCGAAGCTGCTGCCCATGGGAGCTGTCAGCGTAACGAAGCCGGCGGGCTGCCCGGCGAGCATCTGGGCGCGGTCGAAGGCGAACGGCTGCGGGCCGAGATAGCTGGTGCCCGCCGCGTTGAACACGTTCATGCTCATGTAATAGGCGTCGGGCCAGACGCCCAGGTGCGGATAGTCGAAGAAGTTGGACCCCAGGTGGAACCCGTAGCGATACCAGGATCCGGTGGCGTCGCTGGTCGTCGAGATGGCGATGCACTCGTCGGTGATCGGAACATTACCGGTCGGACTGGCGAATTGCGAGACGAGCCAGCGGTTGGCGAGCTGGTCGTAGAGCACGACCGGGTCGCCGAAGCCGCCATTCTGGCAGGCGCCGCCGAAGCCGCTCCAGAGCGTGGAAATGCCCACCGGGCCCAGCACCGAGACGCCGGTGGTCTTATTCCAGACCTGCACGCCCTCGTTGACCATCTGGACATACTGGGTGGCGCCGACTTCGCCGTTGGTATCGGGCGGGGTGCAGTTACAGCCCACGCCGGGATAGCCGATGCCGTCAAAGTTGAGGATGGTGCCGGGCATGGTCAGTGGGGCCAGCAGGCTCTGCACCACCGTGTCCACGCCATCTTTATGCTTGAGGACCACCGCCCAGTTGCGGGGTGCTTCCTTCTCGGTTTCGGGCTTGGCGGCCACGGGCGGGATCGAGCGCAACGCGGGCGAGGTGTCGTTGTGGTAGGACGACACGGCCACCATGCCGTTCGCCAGGTTCTGGCCGCGGGCGGAGGTATTCCCCCCGCTGCCGGTGATGGGTGCGGCGGCCAGGGTGCCGTTGACCATCGTGCCCAGGCCCAGCACGGTCAGCAGCGCCACACACGCCGCCGCTAAGTACCGCCAGGTACTTTTCTTCATGAGTCTCCATTCCTTCCTTTAAGGTAAGTCAAGCGATCAGGGAACTGCGAACAGTAAGGGGGTGCCCCAATAAAGCGAAGCTACAATGATTGCGGGTATACAAATCTGCGTCGCGAGGCGTCCGTGGGCACAAGCGGACGGCGGGGAGTAGCGCAGGCGCTCTCCGGCAGACTCCTTTGCGGCCGCCTACCCGCCAAGAGGTAGGTTCGGGCCGGTTACCCAGACGCCATTCTGCCTTGCCAGATGCAGACATGAGGGGAGGCCGGGGGATATGCAAGAAGTAGGGAACAGACACAACGGTAGAGACTACTGAATCATAGCGCAGGAACGATTGCGCGGTCAAGAAAAATCGACTAGTACTAATGCCAATTTCGAACCACCAATTAGTACTATCCTGCATGCTGGTAAGGGCCAGGGCACGAGGCGATGCGGGCGTACCGGACGGGCGCGCCCACCGGGGGATCGGCGGCGGACGGTGCGGCCGCGGGGCAACAAAAAGCGCCACCCCCGCGCAGAGGGGTGGCGCCTGGCGAGCCGGGCCGCGGCTACGGCGTGGGCGTGGCCGTCGGAAGCATCGGATCGGGCACGGTCACGACCGGCTCCGGGCTGCCGCTGGGCGACGGAGTCACGGTCGCCGCGGCAGTCGTGGTCGCTGCTGCGGTGGTGGTCGCCATCGGCGTCGTAGTGGCCTCCGCCGTGGTGGTCGCCATCGGCGAGGTGGTCGCCGTCACGGTGCCGCCCGGCATCACTGTTTCGCTCGGCGACGGGCTGGCCTCCGGTTCGGCAGTGCCGGTCGCCTCCGCGGTGCCGGTCGGGACGGCGGTACCGGGCGTGCCGGTGACAGCGAACGTGGGTTGGACGGTCGCGGCCGGGGTGCCGGTGTTGCAGTTGCCCGCGCCCTTGTAGCGCCAGTCGTAATAGTGCTGGCCGATGTTCGCCATCTCGACCTGCCAGCCGTCCGGGTTGGTCGGCACGTAGGTGAGCGCGCGCCGCTCGTACATCTGGATCATCACCGGCGTCAGATTGCCGGCGATGGTGGCCTTGGTCCAGTAGGCTTCGCTGATCGGGCGCCCGCTGGCATAGAACCAGGGATTGATCACCTGGGTATTGGTAATCGTGTCGTTCATGTACACCGGGCCGGTCTGATTCAGGAAGTCCCAGAAGACCTTCGGGATGTTGTGCTTGGTCACCGTATCGAAGTAGGCATTCACGGTCCCGCTGATGACGTTCATGGGCGGGTTATCGCTCACGTTGCCGTCATGATCGATGGTCTCGGTCACGCCCTGGCCGGTGCGGTCGTCGGCGAAATGGTCGCCCAGGGTCGTATTGCTGACCTTTTGCATCGCCCAGTAAGTGGGCGCGTTGGTGTCGCCGGGATCCCCCGTCGTGGGGATGCACGCGGGATAGCGGGTCACATATTCGTTGGTCCCCACCTGCATGCGCCCCGAAATCAGTTCCACCGTGAGCAGGCCATTGGTCACGTAGAAGGGATCGTTGGGGTTGCCCGCCGGATTATTTAACTCCATGCGGCTCTTGTCGAAATATTGCACCAGGCGCGTCCCGCCCTGCAAATCGCGCACCTCTTCGATCAAGCCGGGGGTGTTCGGTGACGGGCCCCAGAACCAGGTCCGGTTGACGGTATGGTTGGCGACGGGAAAATCGGTGCGCGCCCACACGCCGCGGAATGCCGGGTCGGCAAATGGGATCGGTTCGGCGGCGGCCGTGGCGGTGGCAAAGTGCATCCCGACAAACAAAGCCGGCACGCTCAGCAGGGACACCCCCGCCAGCACGCGTCGTTTCATGGTAGTCACAGTTTCGTTCCTCCTTGCGCTGTTATACCGAAAAGGGATTTGGGCGACTCCCAAAACTGCTGCACCAGCACGGGTCGTCGCGGCATGCACCAGGAGAGCGCGGAAGTACACCCGCAGTCCTGGCTCCCTATCGGGTTAAACGGCAAGCAAGTTGCGTACCACATCCGCTAGTAGCCGCCGGTTGAAGGAACGAAATTGTGCAAAAGGCAGCCACATCCACACCATTGAGCCGCTACCGGAAGTCGCAGTGCTCTACCCGATCTGTGCTGAATAAGCGAAGTCAAGTATTACGAGAAGCTGTGATTCTGCTAATTGTCTACCACAGATCTTCACAGCTTTTTCATGTTGCATTGCTATACTTAGCAATATGATCTTATGACTTCACTACCCTGTTTCTAGCCTGATTCAGGATGCAAGATGCCTATAGCTTGCGTCTCAGGTTCTGAATCATGCGAGTTGGATAGGCAACGAGCAAACCTACTGGGATAAAGATCCGGCTATGAAAGAACGGCTTACGAATGATCAGATCGCGCTTCTAACTATCGACCTGTTGCTCTTCGCAGGCGGTGCGCTTGCCCACTCGGGCGTAGCGATTCCCCTCGGGTTCGGTACCTGGGTAGAACCTGTGATTGTGCCTGCAGCAATTGTCGAAGGAGCGGGCGCGGTGGGCCTGGCGGCTACCCTGCTGGGTATCGCAAGCCGCAACGCCTGGGCGGCGTCGCTTGCGTGGTGGGTCCTCTGGTACTGCTTCGCAGGAGTGCTCTGGGGCATGGCGCGGCTTGCGATGAGCTCTATCCCGGCAGCCCGCACTGTCACGAACGATTTCCTGCACATTGCCATGACCTTGGTGACCACGATTACACTCGTGCGAATAGCAAGTCGGCGCGATTGAACCGACTAAAGGAGTTAAGCCATGAACAACCCAAGCGCACTATCCCTGGCCGCCAAGCTGACCATAATCGGCCTGCTTATCGCAGCCGCCGGCATCTCCACCCTGTTTCTCACCAATAGCGTTAACGTACCGGCCATCCCGGTAGGACCGATCCTCCTGCTGCTGACGGCCGGGCTGGTGGCGCTGGGACCGTGGCGGTGGACGCCCGTTGTCGGCATCGCCCTGTCGGTCGCGCTACTTGTCGGCGCCTTTATAGCGCCCGGCTTATTCGATCGCCTGAGCAACCCGGCCCAGCTAGGCGGATTCGCCGGCACAGCGATCCAGATGCTGGGAATCATGATAGCTATCGTCGCCGGCACCTTCGCCACTGTGCAGAATTATCAACCCCGGACCTCCGCCACGAACACATAGTCGGCGATAAAAATAGCTGCGCCGGCCAGTCGTGACCGGCGCAGCCCCAGGGTAATTGACGTGTAGTGCGGCGCAGCCCCAGGCAGCACAATACCTCGCACGCGGCTACTTGCCCGCCAACCGCGCCACCACCGGCGCGAAGTTCTCCACCTGGGTGTCGGAAATCTGGATATAGGAGAAGCCGTAGCGCGCCCGCTCGTCTTCCAGGGCCACGACCGCCTGATCGATGGTCAGCGGGCGCTTGGGGATGGGTGGCCCGCCCGCTTGCTGGGCGAGCGGCGCGGGGCTGTCGGACACGGCGATATCGTAGCGCGTCTGGCACAATTCGATCCCGGCGAACCGGTCGCCCGCCGCCGCGCGGATCCATCCCACCTTTTCGTCCAGCGATACGTCCGTGGGATCCGGCCCCTGGGGCGTGTATTTGAGTGTAGGCGCGATCATCTGCGCTTCCCGCGCGGCAAAGGTCAGCATCCGTTTGCCGCTGCTGCCGACGAAGATCGGCGGGTGGGGCTGCTGCACCGGTCTGGGCAGGCCCGGCAGATCCTTCACCGAATAATAGCTGCCGCTGAACGAGACCCGATCCTCGGTAAACAGCCGCTTGATCAGCCGCAACGCCTCTTCGAAGCGCGACACGCGCACGCCGGGCGGGTCGAAGGGCAGGCCCAGTTGCTCATACTCGCCATGGCCCACTCCGGCGCCCAGGCCCAACTCGAAGCGCCCGCCCGACAGCACATCGAGCGTGGCGGCCTCGCGCGCCAGGATCACCGGGTGCCGGTAGTCGTTGGCGAAGACGTAGCTGCCGACGCGCAGCGTAGTAGTGGCCGTGGCCGCCGTCGCCAGCGCCGCGATCGGCGCCAGCCCGCCCAGCGAGGGCCGGTCGGGCATCAGCAACGTCGCGTAGCCGAGCGCCTCGGCCCGCCGCGCCAGGTCGATCCAGCCGTCGCGTCCGCGGCCCATGCCGCTGCTCACCACGCCAAAGCGAAACGGATTGGGCATTCTCGTATCCTCCTTCACAGAAAGAGATCGAACATTCTCGTATCAACCCTTATAGACTATGGATACGCCCGCGGCGCTGGAAAAGCATCACGCAGCCGCAGCATCACGCCGCCCGCCGGCGCAGGCGGCGACGATTCACAGCACAGCAAAGACCTTGCCGCCCGGCGGTTGACAAACGCGCGGGCCATCGGCTACGATTAGAGGCCAGGGTGAAAACCACCCGCAAAGAAAGGCTAGTTCAGGGAAATGGACGCGACTACTGTTACCTACACGCCGCAGCCGCCGCAGGGCGGGCCGGCGGAATCGCTGGCCGCCGCGCTGGCCGAACCGCTCTTGACCGGCCCCCACGTGGGCGAAGCTGTCGTCAACCTGCAAGATCCCGCCGGGATGACCTTCCGGGCCGTGCCGCCGTCGGGCCACGAGGTGATCATCGACACCGACCCCAGCCACGGCGGGCGGAGCAGCGGACCGGAGCCGCTGGAATTGCTGCTGCTGGCGCTGGCGGGCTGCACCGGCATCGACGTGATGTCGATCATGCGCAAGAAGCGCCAGGTGGTGACCGATTACCGCATCCGCGTGGCCGCCGAGCAGCGCCAGGAACACCCGCAGATCTACACGCGCATCGTGGTGCAGCACATCCTCAGCGGCCCCCATCTCGACCCGGCGGCGGTCGCCCGCTCGGTGGAGTTGTCGGCCTACAAATATTGCCCGGTCAGCGCCATGCTCGGCAAGGCGTGCGAACTCACCCACCAGTACCGCATCGTGACCACCGGCTTGTAAATCGGGGCCGAATCTGGTACAATTAGGGCGTGAGCAAGCGTGAGGACGGTCGCCGGGACCTTGCGGTGAACCGCAAAGCGTTCCACGACTATAGTATCGAAGAAACCCTGGAAGCCGGCCTGGTGCTGGTGGGGTCCGAGATCAAGTCCTTGCGCGATGGCAAAGCGAACCTGCGCGAGAGCTATGTGCGCGTGGAGGGCGGCGAAGCCTGGTTGATCAATGCCCACATCGGGGCCTACCCCCAGGGGGGCACACACTTCAACCACGAGCCGTTGCGGCGGCGCAAGCTGCTGTTGCACGGGAACGAGATCATCTATTTGCGGGCGAAGGTCGAGCAAAAGGGGTTGACCCTGGTGCCGTTGCGCATCTATCTGGCGCGCGGCAAGGCCAAACTGGAGATCGCCGTCGCCCGCGGGAAAAAGCTCTACGACAAGCGCGAGGCCCTGGCCGAGCGCGATGCCCGGCGCGACATGGAACGTGCCGTGCGGGGCAAAGCCTGATACAGGCGCCACCTGGGGATGCATGGCTTCGACAGGGGGCGAGGTTAGGTAATTGCAAGCCGAGGCGCTCTCACCTCGTGAATCCAGAGCAAACAACAACCGGCAAACAGCCTGTTGCTCTCGCTGCCTAGTACCAACTAGCTCCGGCGACGTCCGCCCGTTCTCTTCCTGGTAGAACGGATCCGGGCGCCATGAACCAGGATGCTGCCGCGGGGACCGCCTGATAACCGCGACAAAAGACCATCGGGCTGGCGAACCGGCTCTCCGTCCGTGGAGGTCCGGTGAGTGACTCAAATATACGCGGACTAAGCTTGTAGCATATTATCGGCTGAGCTTTCTGGACGGGGGTTCGATTCCCCCCATCTCCACCATCCGAAAAGCCGGTTGCGCCCCACACGAGGCGCCGCCGGCTTTTTGCTTGTCCGGCGGGAGTGTAAGCCGGATTCCAGGCGCAAGGGCAGACTTTCCCTATAATAGATTGTGGAACGGCTTACCAGGTTACGACTGGGAGATATGTGGTAGGCTGCCGTCCTGGATTACGTGCGAGAGAGGAAGGAAACTGTGGTTATTACGATGGATCGCTTCGCGCAGGGTATGACCTTTGAGGAATACGTGGCGCAAATGAGCGAGAACCGCGACAAGTTTATGGCGAACTACGAGAAGGTCCAGATCAGCGCCGCCGACCGGGCGGGCATCTGCGGTATCGGCGTGCCGTTGAACGTGCTGATCCTGACCGAGGATTGGTGCGGCGACGCGCTCACCTATGTGCCCGTGCTGGGGCGGTTGGCGGCCTGCGCCGGCAACTGGAACCTGCGCATCTTCAAACGCGACGAGAACCTCGACCTGGCCGACCAGTACCTCAACTTCGGCAAGTTTCGCTCGGTGCCGGTCGTCGTCTTCTTCGACGAGCAGATGCATGAACTGGGCCGCTTCATCGAGCGCCCGGCAGCCGTCAACCGCGAGCGCCAGCAGGTGATCGACGCCATCGCCCGCGAGCACGTCGAAGTCCAGCCGGGGCTGCGCTACAACGACCAGAGCGACGCCGGCAAAGATCGGCTGGCCGGGCCGTTGCGCGAACTGCGCCTGAGCCGTCAGGCCGCGTGGGAACAGGCCGCCATCGACGAGGTTTGCGCCGCGCTGGCAAACGTCCGCGCCGCCGCCTGATCTCGCGCAGCCGCGTCAAGCCTGCACCGATGCCGCCTACCCCCGGCAGGCGGCATCTTTTTGCCGCCGATTTGCCCGTGCAGGGACCGGTTTCAGCCCGGTCCGCCCGATAGAATCGTGTACGGGCGGATTTCAAACCGGCCCGCGCGCCTGGCGCTGTAGGGGCCGGTTTCAAACCGGCTCATCGCCCATCGATCCCCTGGGCTGTGCGAAAGGAGACATCCCGTGGCCGACAAACCCCTTCCCACCGCGCAGGTGCTGACCATGCTTGCCGCCGCGCCACCCCGCATCGCCGCGCTGACCGCCGGGCGCGACCCCGCGCAACTGCGGGCCCGCCCCGCCGCCGAGGAGTGGTCCGCCAACGAGGTGCTGGCCCATCTGCGCGCGTGTGCCGACATGTGGGGCAACTGCATCATGGCGATGATCGCCGAGGACAGGCCGACCCTGCGCGCCGTCAACCCCCGGACGTGGATCGACAAAACGGACTATCTCGAACAGGCATTTCAGCCTTCGCTGGATGCCTTTACGACGCAGCGCGCCGAGCTATTGGCTGTCCTGGAGCCGTTGCCGCCCGAAGGGTGGGCACGGAGAGCGACCGTGACCGGGGCGGGCAAGGCCCTCGAACGGACGGTGCGGTTCTATGCGCAGTGGCTCGCGACGCACGAACGGCCGCACCTGAAGCAGATCGGACGCATCGTGAACGCGCTGCCCAGGTAGCGCCGACTACCGATCCGAATCGCGGGGTATGTCGCTCGGTGGGCTAGCGGTGGGCGAAGAAGGCGCGCAGGCGGGCCAGAGCCTCGTCCAGCACGGGCACGGGGGCCGAGCCGTAGGACAGGCGCAGATGCCCCGCCCCCGCCGCGCCGAAGGCCGTGCCCGGTATGGTCAGTACGCCGGCCTCGCGGATCAAGAGCGGCGCCAGTTCGTCCACCGGCGGGCCATCGAGCACGCGCACGAAGGCGAAGATCGAGCCGAAGGTCTCCTGCCAGTGCAATTGGGGGATGGCGGCCAGCCCGGTCGCCAGCGCCGCTCGGCGCGTCGCAAGTTCGGCGCGTTGGGCGGCCAGCAGCGGATAGTAGTCCGAGTCGAGCGCGGCGGCCACAGCCCGCTGGCTGATCACCGGGGCGCAGATGACCAGCGTGTCATGCACCTTGAGCGCGGGCCCGGCCACCTCCGGCGGGGCGAACAGGTAGCCGACGCGCCAGCCGGCCATGCCGAAGCTCTTGGAGAAGCTGCCCACCGTGACCACATGGGGCCGCAGCGCCGGGTCGGCGGCCAGCGAGTAGTGCCGCGCCGCGCCGAAAACGAAGTACTCGTAGGTCTCGTCCACGATGATGGTGACGTTCCGCGCGGCCAGTTCGCGGGCGCAGGCGACGAGCGCCGCCGGATCGGCCACCGCGCCGGTCGGGTTGCTGGGCGTGGTCAGCACCACTGCGCGGGTCGCGGGCGTGATGTGCGGCGCCAGCCGCTCCCACGTCAGTTGGAAGCCGTCGTCGGGCGAGAGGGGCGCCTCCACGCTGGTCAGCCCGCAGAGATGCGCGGTCATCTCATGGTTGAAGTAGTAGGGCGAGGGCAGGACGACCGTATCGCCCGGATCGGTGCAGGTGAGCAGGGCCAGCGCGATGGCCTGGTTGCCGCCTGCGGTGACGATGATCTCGCGCTCCGGGTCGACGGCGATCCCGGCGGCGCGGTGCCACTTGCGGGCGATGGCCGCGCGCAACTCCGGCAGCCCGGCGTCGGGGCTGTAGGTATGCGTGGCGGGATCGGCCAGCGCGGCGCGCGCCGCTTCCAGCGCGGCGGGCGGCGGCGGAAACGCGGCCACCCCTTGCCCCAGGCTGATCACCGCGCGCCCCGCGGCCCGTTGCGCTGCCGCCACCGCCTCCAGGTGGTCGATGATCGGCGTCGCGGTCGTCTGCACTCGTCTGGATACGTACACCGGCTCTTGCGCCTCCTCTAAAAACAAAAAGTCGCGCCGCCCGCGCGACCTGACTCCTCACCGGTTACCACCGCCCCGGCGACGAGACTCTTCGCGCCGCTCAGAGTGACAACGGCCCCGACGCCCGCTGCACGGCGACGAGACTCTTCGCGCCGCTCAGAGTGACAACGGCCTAACACACCCCTTTGCAAAACTGACCACTGACCACCGACCACTGACCACTCGTCGCTACCAGCGGACGCGGACATCGCCCTTGCGGCGGGTGACGCGGACCTCGTCAAGGTGTTCGAGGAAGGGCACGGCGTATTTGCGCGTGGTGTTGAACAGGTCGCGCAGGTCGGCCACGGCGATGCTGCCCCGCGTGTCGATCACGTCCAGCACGCGGGCTACCATGCGGTCGTAGGTGGCGCGGTCGTAGTAAATATCGCCGCTCACCTTGACCAGGTCGCCGCGGTCGAGCAGCGCCGCCGTCACCTCGGGATCGAGGCCCACGTCGGCGGGGTCGGGCGGACTCGTCGGGTCGGCGGCGAAGGCGGCCTGCAGGCGGCGCACCTGCTCGGCCTGCGCGGGCGTGAACTGCACGGTGTGTTCGGGCAGGCGGAAGGTGGTCGGGTCTTCGGCCAGTACGCCGGTGGCGACGGCGCGCGCCACCACGGCGCTGTAGACCTTGGGGGTGAGACCCAGGCGGCTCTTGAGTTCTTCCTTGCTCGGCCCCCGGCGCAGCGGGTACTGCGCGTGGTAGCGGCCCACCGCCTCGCGCATCCGGCCGACCAACGCGTTCCAGGCTCCCAGGCTCATAATCAGCGCGGTCGGCGGGGGCAGGGTATCGGTGCCTTCGGCGGGCGGCGCGCCCAGGCGGACGACATCGCCGCTCGCCAGCGTGGCGGCCAGAGCGGCGCGCCCGGCGTCGGCGGGCAGCCCGGTCGCCTCCAGGGCCGCCTTAACCTCGCGCGCTTCGCCGCCCAGCGCCTGCACCAGCAGTTCCTCCGGTGTGCCGCGCTCGCGCGTTTCCAGCGCCCGCAAGGTCGCCGAATCGAACCGCCGGTGGCGGCGCGGCTGCGCGTCGATGACGATCCCGCCGCCGAGGGTCAGCGAGGGCGACGCCTGGCGCAGGATGAAGCGGTCGCCCTTCACCACGGCCACCGGCTCGGCCAGGCGCAGCGTCACCCAGCCCGCGTGGCCCGGCTCCAGCTTCTCGGTGTCCAGCAGCGTCACGCGGCACGAGCTTTCGGCGGCGCCCGCGAAGAAGTCGAGCAGGGCGTTTTGGGCCAGGGGCTTGGGCGCATCGGCCAGCAGGTGCAGGCGGGCGTCGATGCGCACGGTGGGTTGCAGCCAGCCCGGCGTCGTCACCACCTGTCCGCGCCGCAGATCCTCCACGGCCAGCCCGCCCAGGTTCACGGCCACCCGGCTGCCGGGCGCCGCCGTCTCGGTCTTGTGCTTGTGGCTTTGCAGGCCGCGCACCCGGCTGTGCAGCCCGCCGGGCACCACCTCGACCTCCTGCCCGATCTGCAGGCTGCCGTCGTTCAGCGTGCCGGTGACGACGGTGCCGAAGCCCGCCACGCTGAACACGCGGTCGATGGGCAGGCGCGGGTGGCCCTTGTCGAGCCGGGGCGTGGTCCCGGCCAGCAGCGTGGCGATCGCCGCCTTGAGCTCCGGCAATCCCTCGCCCGTGCGGGCCGACACGGCGACCAGCGGCGCCCCGGCCAGCGTCGTGCCAGCCAGCCGGTCGCGCACTTCTTCCCGCACCAGGTCGAGCCAGTCGGCATCCACCAGGTCGCGCTTGGTCAGCACGACCAGGCCGCGCTCCACGCCCAGCAGATCCAGGATGTTGAGGTGCTCATCCGTCTGGGGCATCGGCCCCTCGTCGGCGGCGATCACCAGCAGCGCGGCGTCGATCCCGCCCACGCCCGCCAGCATGTTCTTGATGAAGCGCTCGTGGCCCGGCACGTCGACAATCGAAACCTCGGGTCCGCCCGGCAAGCGAAGCCAGGCGAAGCCGAGGTCGATGGTCATTTCCCGTTCTTTTTCTTCTTGCAAGCGATCCGGATCGATCCCGGTCAGCGCCTTAACCAGCGTGGATTTGCCGTGGTCGACGTGACCGGCGGTGCCCAGTACATACATGCCCTAGGACAGTCCGGGCGCGCGCAGCATCATATAGGCGATGAGCACGAACAGTTGCACAATCGCCGCGGCACCGCCCGCCATGATCGCCTGGTTCTGAGTGATGCGATACAGGCGCTGGGTAAACAGCAGGGTCAGGTAGGTCGTCCAGCCCAGCGCCCCCAGCCAGACCAGGAACACCAGGATGAACGGCGCTTTGATCGCGATCAGGGCGAAGATGACGACAAAGCCGAGCATGCGCGGCAGTTCGAGATAGGGATAGGTGTTCAAGGCCACCTGGAACTCGCCGTGGCCCAGCACGGTCTCGCCCACGGCCTGAATCGCCAGCGCGACGAAGGGCAGTTCCAGCAACCCGAGCGCCAGCAGGCCGAAGGTGCCCAGCACCAGGCTGCCGGTGCTGCTGGTCAGGATCGGGATGCCGCCGTTGACCAGGTTGTCGATCAGGAACAAGATGACCGGCACCAGCGTGATGCCGAGCTGCATGCGGATCAGTTGCGACCGCGGGATCGTGGGCCGCTCTTCGAGGTTCATCAGCGGTGAGCTCACCTCGCCCTCGGTGAACCCGGCCACCTTGGTCAGCGTGCCCATGGGGTTGAAGGCCATCTGCACGACCGGCATCGGCACATCTTCGACCAGCAGATCTTCGACCCGCGTGCCGGGGACGGCGCGCATGCGCGCATCCAGGATGCTACGGGTCAGGTCGTCGAAATCCTTGATGTCCGAGGTATAGAAAAACCCGGACTTGGCGCCCAGCCCGGCCAGCAGCGAATAGACGATATGCTCGGGCGAGAGCGGCGCCCCGGCATATTGCACGAAGACGACGTAGCGGTCGCCCGGCAGAGCCATCGAGTGCAGCTTGACGATGCGTTGCCAGGGCAGCGTCCGCCAGCGCACGAACTCGGTCACAGCCAGACCGTCCGAGCGCACTTCCAGGCTGGGTAGAGCGTCGGCGATCAGCGCCCCGGCGACCACGCTGAACAGCAAACTGGCGAAAGCCGTGATCAGCAGCAACACGCTGTAGACGCTGAAATTGGACAGCAACTGGACGAAGCGCCCCAGCGTGTTGACCAGGTTCAGCACGCTGAGCAAAATCAGAGCATAGCCCACCAGCCGCAACGGCAGCCAGAAGCGGGTCGGGTAGCGGAACCGCTGGCCCTTCTCGGCGGCGGCGGAAGCGGCAGCGCCCGGATATCCGGGCACCACGTACGTCGGCCCCACGGGGGCGCTAGGAGTACCCACGCGGCGCGGCATGGTCTTAGAAGCACCCGCCGCCACCGGCGCGGGCTTCTTGCGGAATAATGTAGGCACGGGGATCCCTCCTTTGTCGGACCGGGCGGACTCCGGTCGTCCTTAATCCCTTCAGTTTATCATGAGCTTACCGCATTTGGCAATAGCCCATTTGGGTCAGATGGGCCTGGGAAGAGTGCGCCGGCCCGGTGTGCGGCGCGGGATGCCATCCCACATCACATCAACGAAAATACCTTCACGAAGCCTTCATCACAGGTGCAATCCGCCGGCTAGACCGCCCGCCCAAGCCGCCGCAGGTGCCGGGGATCGCCCCGATGTGGAAGGGGCCTGCCAAATGTGGTACAATACGATGCTGCCCTTTGGGGCGCGCGCCGGATAGCTTGCTACGATGCGATCTGCCACGGTGCGGATCACATAATGCGCCTGGCCCATGTAACGGCGCACCGATCCGGCGCGAATGTTCAAGGAAAACGAGGTCTCCCGCATGCCCTACAACCCGGCCAATCCGCTCATCGTGCAAAGTGATCGCTCGATCTTGCTGGAAGTCGATAACCCGCTCTACGAGGCGGCCCGCGACGACCTGGCGCGCTTCGCCGAACTGGAGAAGAGTCCCGAACACATCCATACCTACCGCGTCACGCCGCTGTCGCTGTGGAACGCCGCCGCCTCGGGATCAACCGCCGCCGAAATCGTCGCCGCGCTGACCCGCTACAGCAAGTTCGACCTGCCCGGCAACGTCCTCGCCGACATCGAAGACTACGTCGCCCGCTTTGGCCGGGTCAAGCTGCTGGTGGATGATGCGGGGCGGCTGGTGCTGCGCTCGACGGACACGCTACTCATTACCGAGATCCAGCGCAACTCGCACACGCGGCTCTTCCTGCGCGGGCGGATCGACGACCAGACGCTGGAAGTCGACCCGGCAGCGCGCGGGCATATCAAGCAGGCGCTGGTCGAGTTCGGCTATCCGGCGGAGGACCTGGCGGGCTATGTTGACGGCGAGGAACTCAGCTTCGAGTTGCGCCCGGTGACCACCGGCGGCGAGCCGTTCGATCTGCGCCACTACCAGCGCGACTCGGTCGGCGCCTTCTGGGCGGGCGGCAGCAGCCAGGGCGGCAGCGGCGTGATCGTGCTGCCCTGCGGCGCGGGCAAGACGGTGGTCGGCATGGGCGCCATGGAAAAGGTCCAGGCGCGCACGCTCATCCTGGCCCCCAGCACCTCGGCGGTGCGCCAGTGGATCCGCGAACTGCTCGATAAGACGACGTTGACGGCGGACCAGGTGGGCGAGTACACGGGCGAGCACAAAGAGATCCGCCCGGTGACGGTGACCACCTACCAGATCATGACCTACCGGCCCTTCACAGTGAACGAAACGACAGGCGAACTGGGCGAGTTCCCGCACTTCCAACTGTTCACCAACCACAACTGGGGCCTGATCATCTACGACGAGGTCCATCTGCTGCCCGCACCGGTGTTCCGCGTCACCGCCGAGATCCAGGCCCGCCGCCGCCTCGGCCTCACCGCCACCCTGGTGCGCGAGGACGGGCGCGAGGAAGATGTCTTCTCGCTGATCGGGCCGAAGAAGTTCGACGTGCCCTGGAAAGATCTGGAACAGCAGGGCTGGATCGCCACCGCCGAGTGCGCGGAGATCCGCATCAAACTGCTGCCCAGCGAGCGCCTGGACTACGTCATGGCCGAGGACTCGCGCATCAAGTACCGCATCGCCGCCGAGAACCCGCTCAAGTTGGATGTGCTGATGGCCCTGGTCGAGCAGCACCGCGACGACAATGTGCTGGTCATCGGGCAGTATATCGAGCAGTTGAAGCAGATCGCCGCCCAGTTGCAGGCCCCGCTGATCACCGGCAAGACGCCGAACCACGAGCGCGAAACGCTCTACCGCGATTTCCGCGAGGGGCGCATCAAGCTGCTGGTGGTCTCCAAGGTGGCGAACTTCGCCATCGACCTGCCCGACGCCAACGTGGCGATCCAGGTGTCAGGGACGTTCGGCTCGCGCCAGGAAGAAGCCCAGCGGCTGGGCCGTATCCTGCGACCCAAGGCCGACGGCGGCCCGGCGCATTTCTACACGCTGGTCACGCGCGACACCAAGGACCAGGACTTTTCGGCCAATCGCCAGCTCTTCTTGACCGAACAGGGCTACCGCTATACAATCATGGACGCGCACGACATCGTGCCCGACGTGGAGGCCAAGGTGGCCGCGGAACAGCGCCTGCTGGAGCAGGAGGGCGCCGATGCGTTGCGCGCGCGGGCACAAGAGCGCCGCAAGGCGCTGCTGAACGGCAGCGAGGACGGGGACGACGAGGACGGCGCGCCGCGCAACGGGCGCAAGGCGGCCACCACCGCCCCGGCGCCCGCCGACGGCACGAAGAAACGCCGGGGCCGCCCGCCGAAGGTCCGGCCCGAGACCGTTCAGGCGAGCGATGCACCCGCGCCCGCCACGAACGGCGCCACCCCGCACGCCGGGGGCAACGGCACCGGATCCGAGCGGAGCCGGGGCAGCCTGCGCCTGGTCAAATAGCGGCGGCAAGCCGCAGCGGCGCTTATTCGGCGGTGTAGGGGCCGGTTGCAAACCGGCCCGCCGCGGCAGCACGGTAGGGACTGCTAGCCCAATCCAGAGGAGGAAAGCTGTGTCGGTAATCGCGGTTTTGGGATGCCAGTGGGGCGACGAGGGCAAGGGCAAGATCGTGGACTTGCTCGCCAGCCGGGCGCGAGTCGTGGTCCGTTGCAACGGCGGCCCCAACGCCGGGCACACCATCGTCAACTCGATGGGCACCTTCAAAATGCGCCTCACCCCGTCGGGGATCTTCCACCCGCGCACCATTTGCCTGATCGGCAACGGGGTCGTCGTGGACCCCGGCATCCTGCTGGAGGAGATCGACACGCTGCAAGCTGCCGGCGTGGACGTGAGCCGCCTGCTGATCAGCGACCGGGCGCACGTGATCATGCCCTACCATCGCATTCTCGACGAGCTGGAGGAGAAGGACCGCGCGGCGTCCGGCGACGGCTTTGCCCTGGGCACGACCAAGCGCGGCATCGGTCCGGCCTACGCCGACAAGACGGCGCGCATCGGCATCCGCATGGCCGACCTGCAACACGAAGAGACGCTGCTCAGCAAGCTCTCGGTTGTGCTGAACTACAAGAACCGCATCCTCACCAAGCTCTACGGCGTCCCGCCGGTCAGCCTGCACGACACCTACTTGCAACTCGTAGAGTATGGCCGCCGGCTGGGCAAGCACATTATTTCCAGCGACCTGGTGCTCAACCGGGCCCTCGGCGAGAAGCACCACATCTTGCTCGAAGGCGCGCAGGGCGCCCTGCTCGATCTCGACATCGGCACCTATCCCTATGTCACGTCGAGCAACCCGACCACCGCCGGGCTGTGCGTGGGTGCGGGCCTGCCGCCCACCGCCGTGGACGGCGCGCTCGGCGTCTATAAGGCCTACCAGACCCGCGTCGGCGAAGGCCCCTTCCCGACCGAACTCACCGGTGAGCAGGCCGACTTCCTGCGCAGCCAGGGCGGTGCGGGCCACCAGGAGTTCGGCACCGTCACCGGGCGGCCCCGCCGGGTGGGTTGGTTCGACGCCGTGGCCGGGCGCTACATCGCGCGAGCCAACGGCCTGACCGCGCTGGCGATCACCCGGCTCGATTCGCTCGACCGCTTCCCGGTCATCAAGATCTGCACCGGCTATCAGGTGAACGACATGCTGCTGCGCAGCGTGCCCGCCGAGATCGCCACGATGGAGATCGTGCAGCCGCAGTATGAGGAGCATCCGGGCTGGATGGCGCCGACCAGCGATTGCCGCCACTGGGACGACCTGCCGGCCAACGCGCGCAAGTATCTGTCCCGCCTGCGCGAGTTGATGGGCGTGCGGATTGACCTCGTCTCCGTCGGCCCCGACCGCGAACAGACGATCCTCCTGCGCGAACCCTTCGACGCCCTGCCCGACATCGTCAGCCGCTTCGTCGACACGGTGCAAGACCGTGGCGCCAGCCTGTAAATCCGCCGGGCTGACCGACTATCGCAAAGGAGACTGCGATGCGCCGCGGTGAAGATTTGATGGAAAGCTGGCAGTGGGACCGTGAGATGGGCCTGGATGCCGAGGTAATTGCGGCGGGACGCCGGCAAATCGCCGCCGCGCTCGATACGCTGGAGACGCTCCTCGACAACCCTAGCGCCCGCACGAATGATCTGTATTCCGCCGGTTTCAGGCTGTCGATGGGACAAGGGGTGGTGGGCCTGCTGCCGGAGGATCGGGCGCGCGCCGAAGCCCTCTATCGCCGCGTCTTTGCCGCGGGAGGCGCGGGCAGCCGGTATATGCAGGAGGGATTGCTCTTGCTGCTCGCGGCCACGGAAGATGCGGCGTCCATTCCCTTCTGGCTGGAAATCGTCGATTGGAACCGGCCCCGCGACCAGGCTGGGGCGATCCGGCGCCGGATCGCCCCGGCGGCGCTGGCCCGGCTCGCCGCCCGGCGGAATGTGCCGGAGGCATATGCTGCGCTGCGGACGCTGCTCCACCACCCGCATCCGGAAGTCCGCGCCTTGAGCGCCCGCGACCTGAGCCGCGCCTACTGGGAAGTCGAACGCCCCCTGCCCCCAGAGGTGGCCGACGAACTGGCGGACCTGGCGCTGCATGACAAAGACTTTATGCCCCGCTTCGAGGCGCGAGAGGCGCTCCACGCCGCCGGGCTGCCCCTGTCGCCGGGCAACCTCGGCGGCAGCTACACCTTTAAGGTCAAACCGCGCCGCACCACCGGGATCAACCGCACGATTGAAGTGCTCTCCCAGCAAAGCCTGGACGATCTCCATCTTGCCATCCAGGACGCCTTCGACTGGGACAACGATCACCTGTACTCGTTCTATCTGACCACCGGCGCGAACCGCGACGATTACGAGATCGCCTGCGCCATGGCGGAGGGCGACTGGTCCGGCAGCCCATTCCTCCAAATCGGCGCCCTTGGCGATGGGCCGGAGCCTGCGGGGAGCGCGAACGGCGACGAGGACGACGAAGCCGGGGGTGGCCCGCTGACGACCGCCGATGCCGTGATCGGTGCGCTGGGTCTGGGCCTCAAGCACAAATTCATCTACCTGTTCGACTACGGGGATCAGAACGAGTTCGAGGTTCAGGTGGTGAGCATCCAAGCGCACGCCGCGCCCGGCGACTACCCGCGCATCGTCGCCAGTGAGGGGAAAGCGCCCGCGCAATATGCGGTGTGGGACGACGAGGAGGACGAGGGCTACGAGGACGGCGACGACTCGGACGATGCGTGAGCGCCGCTGTCCCCGCTGATGTGCTGACCCTGGCGGGCGGGCTGCTGCGGCTGAGCACGCTGCCCGCCGGGCTGCTGCTGGGGGGCGGCGCGGGAGCCGGGCTGTTGCTGCGGCACCTGGGCCGCGACCCCGGCGCCGTCGCGCAGGCCGGGCGCCGCCTGGCCCGCCCGCTGCTGCTGATCCTGATCGTCGCGCTGGTGCCGCTGGCCGTGGTCGAGACGCTGCAACAGACCGGCGCGCCGTTAGACGCGGCCTTGCTGACCGATCTGCTGCCCTACATGCTGGGGAACACGTTGTTCGGCGTGGTCTGGGCGGCGCACGCGGCGATCCTGAGCGTGCTCTGGGCGCGCCTGCGCGCCGGGCATGCACCGGGCCTGGTGGGGGCGCTGGCCTTGCTGGTGGCCTGGCCGCAACTGGGCCACCTGGCGCCCAACTTCGCCATCCTGGACCCGGACACGCTGCTGGAGCTGGGCTGGCTGGGTGTGCACCGCGCCGGGGCCGCGCTCTGGCCCGGTACGCTGGCCGTGTTGCTGGCCTGGAGCCGGGCCGGGGGTCCCGCTCAGCGGCCCTGGGGCGCGGCGTTCTTCCGGCTGGCCTTGCCGGGCGCCGGGCTGTTGCTCGGCGGGGCGGCGGGCGTGCTGCTGGACCATGGCGGCGTGGCGACGCTCACCGGGGGCACGCTGTTCGGCAGCCTGGTGCTGATTAAAATTGTGCTGCTGCTCGCTCTGCTCGGCCTGGGCGCCTGGCATTTCCGGCGCTACCGGGGTGCCGCCGCGCCCACCCGCGGCACGCTGGCGGCGGAGGTGGCCGTCGCCGGGGCCGCCGTCGCCCTGGGCGCGATTCTGGGCGTGCTGCCGAGTCCCGGCAGCTAACCCGCCTTGCTGGAGCCGGTTTGTGCCTATGTTCTCCAAGCGCACCACCTGGAACCTCACCGGCAATGCCTGGGCCGCCCTGGCCGCGCGCAAGCGCGCGGCCGGTACGTCGCTGCTGGACCTGACCGAGTCCAATCCCACCCGCTGCGGCTTCGACTACCGGGACGCGGGCCTGGATGCCCTGGCCGATCCGGCAGCCGTGCAGTACCGGCCCGCCCCGCGGGGGCTGCCGGACGCCCGCGCCGCCGTCGCCGCCTATTACGCCACGCACGGCCTGGCCGTCGATCCCGAATCGGTGATCCTGACGGCCAGCACCAGCGAGGGCTACAGCTACCTGTTCAAGCTGCTGGCCGACCCCGGCGACGACGTGCTGGCCCCCCTACCCAGCTACCCGCTGTTCGAGTACCTGGCCCAACTCGACGGCGTGCGCCTGGCGCCCTACCCGCTGCGCTACGACGGCGCCTGGTTTATCGACTTCCCGGCCCTGGAGGCGGCAATCACTCCGCGCACGCGCGCCGTCATCGTCGTCCACCCCAACAACCCGACCGGGGCCTTCCTGAAGCAGGACGAACTCGCCCGCCTCGTGGTGATCTGCCGGGCGCACGACCTGGCGCTGATCTGCGACGAGGTCTTCCTCGACTACGCCTACGGTCCTGACCCGGCGCGCGCCCCCTCGCTGGTGGCCGGCGGTGAGGTGCTGACCTGCACGCTGAGCGGGCTATCCAAGCTGGCCGGGCTGCCGCAGGTCAAGCTGAGCTGGATCGTGCTGACCGGCCCCCCGGCCCTGCAAGCAGCGGCCCTGGCCCGCGCCGAGGTCATCGCCGACACCTACCTGTCGGTGAGCACGCCGGTGCAACTGGCGCTCCCGGCGCTGCTGGGCAACGGCGCCGCGCTGCGCGCCCGGATCCAGGCACGCATCACCGCGAACCGCCGGGCGCTCGATGCCGCGCTGGCCGGCGACTTGCCGCTGCGCGCCTTGCCCGCCGAGGGTGGCTGGTATGCCACGGTGCAGGTGCCCGCGATCTTGAGTGAAGAAGCCTGGGCACTGGCCCTGCTGACCGAAGACGATCTGCTGGTACACCCCGGCTACTTTTTCGACTTCCCGTTTGGCTGCCTGCTGGTGCTCAGCCTGCTCCCGCCGCCGGACGTGTTCGCCGCGGGTGTGGCGCGCCTGATGCGCCGGGTAGCGGCGGTCTCAGCAGCGGAAGATCGGTGACTCGCTAGTGCAAAGGAGAATCCCATGAGCGCAACTTCCCCGGTACCGCAATCCGTGATCGACGAATTCGTCGGCGTGGCGCACGGCGACTTCCAGCGGTTGCAAGAACTGCTCGTCGAGTACCCCGCCGTGCTCAACGGCGACGCCACCTGGCACGAAACGGCCATCGAGGCCGCCGCGCAGATGGGCCGGGTCGATATAGTCGAATATCTGCTGGCGGCGGGCGCGCCCCTCGACATCTGTACAGCGGCCATGCTCGGGCGTCGCGCGGATGTCGCCGCCGCCCTGGACGCCGACCCCGCCGCCGCCCACGCCACCGGCGCGCACGGCATCCCCGTGCTCTACTACCCGGCCATCGCCAACCACCCGGCCATCGCCGAAGATCTGCTGGCGCGGGGCGCCGAGGTGAATGCAGGCGCGGGCGGCAATACGCCGCTGCATGGCGCGGCCATGTTCGGGCAGCCGGAGATGGCCGCCTGGCTGCTGGCCCACGGCGCCGACCCGGCAGCCCGCGACTACAACGGCAAGACCCCGCTGGAAGTCGCCCTGGACAGCAACCAGGCGGCCGTCGCCGATCTCCTCCGCGCCCACTCCCCCGCGCCGGGCAACGAAGTGTGAGCGGCGGTTTATGCTCACCGCCGAGGCGCAGAGGACGCAGAGATTCCAAATTTCAGCGCGAAGACGCGAAGGACGCGAAGATTATTGATACAAGTTTTATTCTTCGCGTCTTCGCACTGAGGATAGCCCCGTATCCCGGCGGCGCATAGCATCCGGCGGGCGCGTTTGCTATAATTACCCTGTATATCCTGGGGCCGGCCATCCCCGGCCCGCGTAACTTCGCCCGCGCTACCCGGCATCCACAAAGCAGGTTGCGTAAGCAGTGGCTGCGGGGCACCTTAGCGCTACCCCCGGTGCGGCTGACGGCACAGGAACTGGGGGAATCGCGCAACGACGACCCATCTGAACAGGGAGAACGGCTGTGAAATATACCGACGAGTTTCTGGATGCGCTGCGCCAGGAGGGCGACCCGCTGGCCGACCGCGTGATCGCCGAGGTCCACGCCACGGGGGCGGTGGGCGCGGTCAACGCGGTGCTGCGGCAACTCATGGAGAACGACCAGCCGATCCCGGAAAACCTGCCGCCCCTGGTCCACGAGTACCTGCGCATTACCGACAACCCGCCGGCCTGGATGGACCCGGCGCGTATGGCGCGGGCCAACGGCTTCTTCGAGAGCCACGGCATGCATATCAGCCTGGTCATGTCCACGGCAGGCATGATCGAATGCTACGCCGCGCGCAAGGCCGTCAAGGTGCTCGACTTCACCCATCAACTGGATCACCCGCAGCGCCGCATGGCCGAGACGGCGCAATTCTGCCTGCACATGATGAGCCCGCAGGCCTTCGCCCCGAACGGCAAATTCATCCCCGCCACGCAGAAGGTGCGCCTGATGCACGCTGCCTTCCGCCACCTGATCCTGCAAAGCGGGCGCTGGCCGCTGGACGAATTGGGCGTGCCGATCTGCCAGGAAGATCTGCTGGGCGCGTTACTGTTGTTCAGCACCGAGGTGCTCACCGGCCTGGAGCGGCTGGAAGTGCCGGCCACGCCGCAGGAAGCCGACGACTACTATTATGTCTGGCGTGTCGTCGGCGAGATGATGGGCATCCGCCCCGACGCCATTCCCGAAACACTGGCCGAGGCACAAGCACTCAACGCCGTGCTGCGCGCGCGCCATTTCGGCCCGTCGGACGAAGGCCGGCGCCTCACCAAGTGCCTGCTCGACATGTACGACGACTTGATCCCCGGCGAGATGGTCGACGGTATCATGCCCGCCCTGGTGCGCATCATCACCGGCGACCAGATCGCCGACTGGATGGGCGTGCCGCGCAACGGCTGGAGCTGGGTGGCGCGCGGACTGATGCGCTTCAGCGCGGCGCTCGAAGAGCTACAGGACGATAACCACCTGGTGCGTGGCGTGCTGGACAAGGCCGAGTGGGCTATCGTCAACGGCCAGTTCCTGGTGCTCAACGGGCGGCGCAAGATCCACTACGAGATCCCCGACGAACTGCGCATCGCCTGGAAGCTGGACGAACCGGCCCAGCCGATCACGCGCTGCCCCTATCACCACGAAGCCCCCGCGCTCGACGCGACCAAAGGCTAGCCGCCGCCCCTCCCGGCCTGCGCCTGCATACATTTCATCACAAGCGGTGTAGCTTTACCGCGAAGACGCGAAGTGCGCGAAGATTAGCACCAGTATAAACAATCTTTGCGTGCTGCGCGCCTTCGCGGTGCATTTGTGCACGGATGTCAAATGCCGATTCTTGACACTGTGCGCGGATAGGTGCTATAATCGCCTGTATACTCAACATAATGTGAGCCGGCGTGCCGGGGGCTGTCCTGTGTGCCTGGCGCCGCCGGAAACCCGCCCACCCACGGAAAGCACACCAGATGATCCGTATCCTGCACCTGGCCGACATACACCTGGGTATGGAAAATTACGGCCGGGTGGACCCGGCGACCGGCCTGTCCAGCCGCCTGGGCGATTTCCTCGCCAGCCTCGACACCGCGCTCGACTACGCCATCGACCATGCGTTTGACCTGGTGTTGTTGGCCGGGGATGTCTACAAGAACCGCGACCCCAGCCCCACCATCCAGCGCGAGTTTGCCCGCCGCATCCACCGCCTGTCCGCCGCGGGCATCCCCACTTTTCTGCTGGTCGGCAACCACGACCTGCCGAATACCTGGGCCCGCGCGCACACGGTCGAGATCTTCGACACGCTGGCCGTGCCCAATGTCTGGGTGGCGCGCAAGCCCGGCGTCGTCCAGATCCCCACGGCGCACGGGCCTGTGCAAATCGCCGCCCTGCCCTGGGTCACACACCACACTCTGCTGACCAAGGACGAGTATCGCAGCTATTCGCACCGCGAACTCAACGGCATCCTGGCCGATAAGGTCGAAGCCTTGATCGACGGTATGATCGACGAGCTCGACCGCGCCCTCCCCGCCATCTTCACCGCGCACGCGGCCATCGACATCGCCAAGACCTCGTCGGAGCACAGCATGATGCTCGGCGACGACCTGGTGCTGCCGCTGAGCCTGGTGGCCCGCCCGGAGTTCGACTATGTGGCGCTGGGCCACGTGCATAAGTACCAGGTGTTGCACAAGCACCCGCTGGTGGTCTATCCCGGCAGCCTCGAACGCATTGACTTCGGCGAAGAGCGCGACCCCAAGGGCTTTGTGACGGTCACGCTCGACGAGACCTGCCCGCGCGGCGAGCGAGCCATGGCGCACGAGTTTCACGAGGCGGGCGCGCGGCGCTTCCTGACGGTGGAAGTGCATACCAACGGCGGCAATCCCAATGAAACCGTCCTTCGCAAGCTCGCCGCGCGGGCCGACGATATTCGCGGGTCCATCGTCCGGGTTGTGATCAAAACCACGGCGGAGCAAGAATCGCTGCTGCGCGACGACGAGATCCGTAAGGCGCTGAGCGAGGCGGCATATATTGCCTCGGTCAGCCGCGAAGTGGACGCGCCGCAACGCACCCGGCTGGGCGGGCACGCCATCGAGCAACTGACCACCCGCCAGATCCTGGAACTATACTGCGCCAGCGCCAAGATCGCGCCGGACCGCACGGCGACCCTGCTGAAATATGCGGACGAGTTGATAGGCGACCCGGCCGAGTGACGTGCGGCGCGTGGCGCTTCCTGAAACGGTACCTTGCCCATGGCTGATCGCTCGCTGAGCAATATAACCCTGCAGGACGCCTACAGCCGCGCGCAAGCCGCGCTCGAAGGCGGCGACAGCCCCCGCGCTGTCGCCATCACCCAGCACATCCTGCGCTATTATCCCCAGTATATCGACGCCTACCGCCTGCTGGGCGAGGCCTACCTGGAGTTGGGCCGGCCCGAGGAAGCGATGCGCTTCTTCACCCACGTGCTCAACGCCGACCCCCAGAACGTGCTGGCCCACATTGGCCGCGCCATTATCGCCGAAGACCACCACCAGGTCGACATCGCCATCGACGAGTACGAGCGCGCCTTTGAGATCGATCCGAGCATCACCGAACTGCGCGGCGAGTTGCTGCGGCTCTACGCCATCCGCTACGGCAGCGCGGGCGCCGCGATCCGCACCACGCCGAGCGGTCTGGCCTATGTCCACCTGCGCGCCGGGCTGCGCGACGCGGCCATCAGCGAACTCGGCTATGTGGCCCAGGTGCGCCCCGACCGCTGGGATGTCGAGGTGGCGCTGGCCGAGGCCCTCTGGCGCAACGAGCAGTTGGACGAGTGCGCCGCCGTCGCCGGGGATATCCTGGCCGGCCACCCGGCCTGCGTGAAGTGCAAGTGGCTGCTGGGCTACCTTCATTGGAGCAGCGGGCGCACCGAGAGCGGGCGGCAATACCTGATGGACGCCGTGGCCCTCGACCCGGCCTACCGCATCGCCAATGCCGTCTGGGACGCCACGCCCTGGCCCGTGGACCGGCGCATCACCCGCGCGCAAACCGCCATGGTGCCCGGCTGGACGCAAGAGGAACTGGTCGGCAGCGACCTGGACATCAGCGTGGCGCTGCCGCCGGAACCGCCTGCCTCTAAAGAGGCACCCGCCGCGCCTGGCGGATCGCGCCGCGTGACTCAGAAATTCGACACCCGCCCGCCCCTGCCCGGTGAGTCGCGCCGCGTGACTCAGAAATTCGACACCCGCCCGCCCCTGCCCGGCCAGACCTCCGAACTGACCCCCGCGGAAGAAGTCCCGGCCCCGCCCGCGGCGGCCGCGGAAGCGCTGGAGTGGGACAGTATCCTGAGCAGCCCGGATGCGCCCGCCCCCTTCGACCTCGACTGGTTGGACGACTGGGCCGCCGCCGCCGAAACCACCCCCGCTGCGCCCGCGCAATCGGCCCACGCCACGCTGGAGTTCGAGGCAATCGCGCCTCCCGCCGCCGAGGATAGCGCCCCCCCGCCGGACACGCTGGTCGTCACGCCCGCGCCGGAAGCCGCATCGCTCGCCATGCCGGTGGAGGCATCAGAGCCGGAAGCCGCTGCGGGCGCCGTGGCAGCAGAAGTAACGGCGCCGGAAGCCCCCCTCCCCCTGGCCGGAGCGGCAGCAGCAACGGCGCCGGAAGCCCCCCTGGCCGAAGTGGCAGCAGCAGCGGAGCCGGAAGCCGCGCTGGTCGAAACTGATGGTATCACCGAGCAAGAAGCCACCGAGATCGCAGTGTTCCCGGTCTCGCCTGCCGAGGCCGCGCCTGCCGGGCCGCCCGCGGATGAGGCCGGGTTGCCCGCCGCCGAGCCGGACGGCTTCCTGGCGTGGCTCAGCGAACCTGCGACAGGCGCGCCGCAAGCGGAGGAGATCGAGGCAGGACCGGCCGAGGATATAGCGGAGGCCAGTGACGCCGCCGAGTCGCCCGCGGCCCAGGCCGGCATGTTCCCCGCCTGGCTGGACGAACAGCCCGCAGATTCCGGCGCCGCCCCCCCCGCCGAGGGCGAAGACGCGGCGGTACCGATCACGGAGTCGTCCTCCGCGCAGCCCAGCATGTTCCCTGAGTGGATGGGTGCGCCGGCCAATGGCGTGCAAGAAGCCGTCCCGGCGGAGAGCGCCGCCGGCGAGGCAACTGCTAATGTTGTAGAAGCAGCCGCCCCGGCAGAGAGCGCCGCCGATGTGGCCGCAGCGGAGCCGGCGGATCAAGCTGAAGCCGGCGTCCCGGCGCCCGCCCGGCATCAGGTCGTCCACCTCTTCCCGGCCTGGCTGGAAGAAGCTACGAGCGACGACGAAGACGAGTCGGACCTGGAGATGCTGCCCGCCTGGATGCGCGAGGCCGGCCCGCTCGAAGCCGGCACCCCGGCTGCAGCAGCCGAGACGACAGCAGATGCGCAAGTCGCCTCGGCGGACGCCGCCATCCCGACCGAGCACGCCGAGGAGGCCGTGCCCGCCGCGCCTGTCCCGGCGGACGCCCTCAGCTTGATCACCGCCGAGCAGGAAGCGCCGGCGATACTCACCGGCGAGGAACCCGTCGCCAGGGTAGCGGGGGATCAGGAAGTACCACCAGCGATCTCCCCGGAGGAACCGACTCCGTTTGCAGCGGCGGCGCAAGAGGACGGCGCGGATATGATGGTCCCGGCGCCCACCGAAGCGGCATCCGCAGATGAAAGTCCGCTGATTGGCGAACCCGCGCTGCCGATTATGGAGCCGGCCCTGGCGGAAGCCGAAGCAGGCGCGCCCGCCCAGGTCGAGATCATAGTGGCCGAGTCCGGGGCCGAAAGCGAACCGGCCGCCGTGGCCGCGAGTGACCCGGACGCCGCTATCCTGCCCGACGATCTGTTCCCGGCCTGGCTGGAGGAGATCGAGCGCAGCGCAGCGACCGGCGCAACCGAAGCCCAAGCGGCCGGGGCCACGGCGCCGGAAACGACTGCTGAGGAAGCAGCGCCGGCAATGGCCACCCCGCCGGAAGCGAGTACCGAGGAAGCAGCGCCGGTAATGGCCGCCGCAGTGCCGGAAGCCCTGCCGGCTGAGGAGCCGCAGGCCGGCGTGCCGGAAGCGATGTCTGCGGACGACGTGCAGGCCAGTGCGGCCCCGCCCGAAGCGATGCCTGCTGAGGACGCGCAGGCGAATGAGGCCGCGCCCGAAGCGCTGCCTGCCGCGGACATACAGGCGAGTACTGTCGCACCGGAAAACGTACCGGCTCAGGGCGTGCCGGCCAATGATGTTGCGCCGGAAGACGTGCCGGCTCAGGGCGTGCCGGCGAATGATGTTGCGCCGGAAGCGCTGCCCGCCGCAGACGCGGACTTTATAGTCGAACCGGCCACCCCACCGTCCGCAACGGCTGCCACGTCCGAACCCGGTCCTGCGGCGATGGCCGGCGCGGACCGCGTGACGGAGTCTGCGGCGCAGCTTTCTCCCAGCGAAGACGAGACGTTTCCGGCCTGGATGAGCGAGACCGGCGCGGCCAGTTTGCCGGTGGTTGTCGCGCCTGATGTGCCGGAAGCCGAAAGCGCCGAATCGGCGGATCGCGAACCGGCCCCTGCGGCGCCTCCCGCGCCGGTGGCCTCCGCGGAGGCCACCGGGATCGCGGCGTCCGCGCCGGGCGATATGCCGCAACCGGAGATCGACGCGAGTGCAGCGGCGGAAACCGCGTCGGCACAAGAGGCGGCCCCCGAGACGCCGGCAACGGAAGCGAGTGTGCTGCCGGACTGGCTCACCGAAGCAGTGAACGTGCAGACGCCGGAGGCGACCGGTGCCCCCACGCCGCTGGCGCTCGATGAAGAAACCCTGTTCGCCGCCGACCACACGCTGGGCGGACAGGCCGGCGAGATCCCCATCGCCGACGACCTCTTCCCCGCGTGGTTGGAGGCCGGCCCTTCCGGCGCGCTGGACGGCGGCGAACTACCGCCCCCGCTTGCGGCTCAGGTTCCGCCTGAAACGCCGGTTCGGGAAGACAACTCATTGCCACCGATGGTCGCGGCGGAGGATGCCGCCTTCCCCGCTGGGCAAGATGCTGCGGCATCTGCACAACCGGCCGGCTTTGCAGAGGCGGCGGGCACACCGGACACGACGAGCACAGCGCAAGCTGCGGCGCCGGGCCTGGCCGCGGGCAGCGCCGAGCACATCCCCGCCCCACCTGACACCAGCAAAGAGGCGGACGCGTTCCCGGCGTGGATGGCCGGCTCGTGGTTTGAGGTCGCGGTCGCCCCGGCGCCCGGCGAGCCCAGCGCGGAACCGCTGGTGATTGTGCCGGAGAGTGCGATAGAGTCCTCCACGGAACCGGCGCCGCCGGTCGAGGCCGGGGCGAACCTCCCGGCGACCGAGGCCGCCCAGGCCGCCACGCCGGAGGCAGCAGGTGAGGCCTCGGTCGCCGAAGCGGCAGCAGCGGAGAATGAGCTAATCGGGGCGCCGGGCTTCGTCGTGGCCGGCGATTCGGCGCCGGTCGTGAGCTACTCCGCCGAGGCCACGCCGGAAGCCGCCGACCCGCTGCACGAGGAGATCCTCGATTGGCCGGCGGCCGCCGAGGGCAGCCCGGATGCTGCCGAAGCCGATCATCCCACCGAACCGGACCCGACGCCGGAAGAGACCGCCGCGCCACCGGTCCTTGCCGCAGCCGCCGAACCGCACGATATGCACCCCAGCGAGTCCGCGCCGGACGCCGCAGCGGCGGCGGACACCGAAAGCGCCGGACTGGTGTCGCCCCATGCGGCCGAAGCCGAGGGCCCGGCCCTATCCGTACTGGCCGGCCCCGAGCCGGGCGTTGGCGCCCCCTCTACCCCCGGCAGTGCCCCCGCAGATGCCGCCGCTGCGCCGCCGGTAGATGCCGCCGCCGGAGAAGCCATCGCGGAAACCGCCGCCCCGGCGCCGGATGCGTCTGCCGGGACAGCGGAATCGAGGCCGGCCCCCGCCCTACTCCCCGCGTTAGATCATTTTGCCAAAGTGGGCTATAATCATGCCGACGACTCACAGGTTCCAGACGACACGGCAGCACCCGGCCCCCCGCTCACCCCGGCAGGCACGACCGGCGCCGATGCCGGACCTGGCGAGCGACCGGCAGCCGTCGAAGCCGGTCACCTGCCCGATGGAGCGGTGGAGCATGGCGCGCCCGCCGCAGGCCAAGCAGCTTTCGCGACCTCAGAGGAGGACAACATGGCTCCAAGCTACAAGGAAGACGACGATCAAGAGCGCCAGTTCGACTTCGACTGGGATCGCGATGCTCTGCCCGACTATCTCAAGCCCTTCCTCATGAATGAGACTCCCGGCCAGCCGGGACAACCGCCAGCGCCCGCCGCGCCGGCCGGTCCCACGGCCGGCGCCGCGCCGCCCGCAGGCCGGCCCATGCCGCCCGCGCCGGGGGCCGGGGGCCCAGGGAGCAACGACTTTAACCTGGATCTGGATAACATTCAGCCGTTTGATTTCGGGGCCCCGCCCCCGGCGCCGTCGCCCGGCCCCGCCACGCCGATCCGGCCGCTGTCCGCAACCCCGCCGCCAGTGGCCCCACCGCCGCAACAGTCGCCGGGTGGATTCAACGAGAGCGATTTCGGCGGTGTGCAGCCCTTTAACTTCGGCGCGCCCGCCGGCCCAGGGGGCGGCGATGAGTTCGATTTCGGCAGCGAAGCGCTGCCATCGTGGTTAGGATCGGGTGGCAACGCCGGCCCCGCGTTCAGTTTCGACACGTCCGCCGGCCCGCAGGCCACCGAGCCGGCGCCGGGGCCTGATTTAAGCAGTCCGGGGATTCCCGATTGGCTGCGCACCCCGGAAACGGAGACGCCCCAGGCCGCCCGGCCCGGTCCGGCCGCGCCCCCGCCCCCGGCCGCGCCCGGCGGCGACTTCGACTTTGGCAGCGAGGCGCTGCCGTCCTGGTTGAGCGCGAGCGCCGCGCCGGCCCCGCCCGCCGCGAACGATTTCGGCGATGTGCAGCCCTTTGACTTCGGTGCCCCCGCGGGCCAGGGCCAGCCCCAGCCCTTCGACTTCGGCGCCCCCGCGGGCGGTCAGGGCCAGCCGCAACCCTTTGACTTCGGCGCCATGGCCGGCGGCGGCCCGCAGCCGTTTAACTTCGGCGCGCCCGCCACTCCCGAGCGCGGCCCCGCCCCGGCCCCGTCGCAGGAGTTTGACCTGGGCGGCGTCCAGCCATTTGATTTCGGTGCCCCGGCCACGCCTGCGCCGCCCGCCGCGCAAAGTACACCCGGTGGGCCGGCCCCAGGCGGCGACTTTGACTTTGGCGGCATCCAGCCGTTTGATTTCGGCGGCACCGCCGCGCAGGCAGGCGAAAGCGCCGCGCCGCAGGCAGCCGGGGCGCCCGGCGAGTTTGATTTCAGTATGGTCGAGTCGTTCGACTTCCGGGGTCCCGGCGCCACGCCGTCCGCGGGCGGCGCCAATGACTTTGATTTCGGGGGCGTCCAGCCGTTTGACTTCGGCGGGGCACCGGCCGGCGGCGAGATGGCGGGCGATGTGAGCGATGTCGATGACTTTATCGACTTCCTGAGCGTGGGCGCGGGCAACGCCGCGCCTGCCGTGCCCGCGCCCGACGAGTTCGCCTTCGACCTGGGCGGCGACGTGCAGCCCTTCTCGCTGGAAGGCATGGGGTTGGGCAGCACGCCCGGCGCCCCCAGCCCGGCCTTCGGCGCGCCCCCCGCGCCCGGCCCGGCCTTCAGCGCCCCGCCCGCGCCCATGGCCGGCGCGCCGGCAGGCGGCGTGCGGCTGCCCGCGGGCCCCGGTCCCGAGGAGATGGGCAGCCTGGCCGGCGACGAATTCAGCTTCGAGCCGTTCATGTTTGATGCCGCGGGCGGCGCCGCCCCGCCCGCTCCGTCCGCCCCGCCGGCCTTCAACCAGGCGCCCGCCATGCCCACGTCGCCCTTCAATCCGGGGTCGGCATTTGCGAACCGCGCGCCGGCGGATGTGCCGCCCGGCCTGGAGGATCTGCCCGATCTCCAGCCCTTCTCGTTCGAGGGCCTGGATGCGACCGGCGATCAGGGCTATGGGTTTGACTCCGGCGCCGGGGGCCAATCCTTTGGCCGGCGCGCGACCGATCGCGGGGAAACCAGCCGTAGCGGCATGGCCTTCAACCTGGAAGAAGAAACCAACGCCCCCGCCGGGGATGTGCATAGCTTCTCGTGGCAGCGCCGCAGCACGCCGGCCCGCGAACCGGCCCATGCCCCGGAGGCGCCCGAGACCGCTGGATCTATCTTCGCCAAGGCGCGCAAGCGCAAGGAGGAGCTGGAACAAACCCTGCGCCAGGAGGCGGAAGCGCGCGGCGAGGTCTACACGCCCCCGCCGGTGGCCGCGAACCTGCACCCGGAGGAAGCCGCAGAATTGAGTTACTGGCCCAATCTGGACGAAGAAGAGGCTGTGGCGAGCGCGCCGGCCCAACCGGCGGTCCAACCCTTTGACTTTACCGCCGTGGCCGGTCCCACGCCCGCCGATGTCGCCCAGGATATGGCGAGCCTGCAACTGGCGCCGTTCGAGTTCGAGGAAGAAGGCCCGCCCGCCGCCGGATCGCCGACTATCCAGTTGCCGGAGGAAAGCGCGCAAGCGAGCGCCCAGGCCCCCGCGGCGCCCCAGTTCGCCGCCGACCAGACAATCCAGGTGCCGTTGCAGGATCAGGCCGGCCTGGAGGCCGGCGCCCCGGCCATGCCCGAGCCGTTTGCCTTTGAGGCCGCGGAGATCCCTGCCGAAATCCAGCCCTTCTCGTTCGATCTGGGCGCAGAGGCGCAGGCCGCGCCCGCCGAGGCGCAAGCCGCCTCGCCGCCTGCCGAACCCTTTGCCTTTGAAGCCCCGGAACCCGGCGCCGCCCCGGTTGAACCGTTCGCCTTCGAGGTCCCGGCCGGCGGTCCCACCGCCGTCCAACCCTTCACTTTCGAAGCCCAGGAAGGCCCGCCGCCGGCTGTCGAACCGTTCACGTTTGAGGTCCAGGAAAGCGCCGCCGCCACCGCCGAACCTTTTGCCTTTGAGCCGGAGGCCGGCGAGGCTGCGCCTGTCCAGCCCTTCAGTTTCGAGGCCCAGGAAACCGAAGCGGCCGCCGTCCAGCCCTTCAGTTTCGAGACCCAGGAAAGCGAAGCGGCCGCCATCGAGCCCTTCAGTTTCGAGACCCAGGAAACCGAAGCGGTGGCTGTCCAGCCCTTCACCTTCGAGGCCCCCGAGGCCGGCGCGCCGGTGGAGCCGTTCGTCTTTGACACCGCCGCTCCGGCGGAATCTGCCGCGCAAGCCGCGCCCGTTACTGCCGAGGCCCCCGAGGCTGCCGCGCCCGCAGTGGAACCCTTCGCCTTCGATATGACCGAAGCGCCGGAGGCTCCCGCCGTCGAGCCGTTCACCTTCGACATGGCGGAGAGCGTTGCGCCGCCCACCTTCGAGCCCGCGGAACCGAGTGCCGCGGCGCCGCAGGCGGAAGCCGCCCCGCAGGAAGCCGCAGCGGGCGAATTGCTCTGGAGTATCCCCGTCGCCGAAGCGGGTAACGCACCCACGGCGGAAGCCACCGCCACCGGCGGCTTCGGCGAGGAAGTGGCGCCCGGCGAATTCGACTTCAGCGGCCTCCAGCCGTTTGACCTTGGGGCGCTGGACCTCACGCCCGAAGAACGCGCCTACCTCACCGGCGAGGCAGCCGCCGCCGAGGCGGCGCCCGCTGAGGTAAGTGCGCAGGCGCCCGCCGAACCCGCCGCCGTCGCGGCGCCGGAGGAGCCGGCGGGGATTCCCGAACTCCAGTTGCAGCAGACCGAACCCGCCGGCCCCATCGAGCCGTTCAGCTTCGATATGACTGAGTTTGAGCCGCCCGCCGCCGAACCGCCCGCGATGGACCTGGGCGGGGTGCCGCCCGCCGAGGCGCCCGGCTACGAGGCCGGCGCGCCCACGGCCACGGTCGAACCGGTCGAGTTCGGCATGAGCGAGGCGAGCGAAGCCGCCACGGTCGAGCCGTTCGAGTTCGACACGGAAGCCGCCGCGCCCGCGCCCGCCGAGCCGTTCCAGTTCGAGCCGTTCCAGTTCGAGCCGGAAGCGCCGCCCGCGCCGGAGCCGGTCGAGATCGAGGCAGAGGCCACCGAAGACGAAGCGGCGCTACCGTTCAGCTTCGAGGCCTCCGCCGAGCCGGCCGTCACGCACTACGAAACCACGACGCGCACCGGTACCGGGCCGCTGGCCGCCGAAACCTGGGCGGAAATTCCGGCCGCCGGCGCCTTCGACTTCAGCGGGGTCGAGATGGACCAGGCACCCACCGAACCCGCCGTGGCCGAGGCGCCCGAACCCGCCGTCGCCCAGGCGCCTGAACCCGTCGTCGCGCAGGCGCCTGAAGCGCCCGCCGCCGAGGCGCCCGTGGAAACCCCCGCGCCGGTGCCCCCGGCCCCTGTGGCCGAGGCGCCTGCCCCTAAAGAGGCATCGAAAGAGGCACCGGTGGCCGCCCAACCGGCCCCGGTCCCGGTCGCGCCGCCCGCGCCGGCGGGGGGCTCCATCGACGACCTGGCCCGCCATCTGCGCGAGAACCCGGACGACACCGCCGGGCGCCTGGCCCTGGCGATCGGCTACGAGCAACGCGACGACATCTCGCGCGCCGCCGAGCAATATCGCCTGCTGATCAAGGGCCGCAATGTGCCGGAAAATCTGCTCGACATCGTGACGGGCAACCTGCGCGATCTGGTCGAGGCCCAGCCCGATAATCCATCCTTACATCGCCTGCTGGGCGACGCCTACATGAAACAGGGCCAGTACCAGATGGCAATCGCCCAGTACAACTGGTTGCTGACCAAGGGCACACGCTAGGGGACTGTAATGCCTGATCGAACTACCGGCCCCGAGGGCGGCATCGCCGACCTGAGCATGGCCGACATCACCGCCGTCGACCGGCCCACGCTGGGGCCGGCGGCCGCGGTGGCCGCGTTCCGCGCGATCCGGCTCGGCGCTCTGGGCACCGTGGCCGGGTCGGGCCTGAACGGTGCCGTCTACCTGGCCGGGCGCCGCTGGGCGCAGAGCCTGACCTTCACCACCCCGGCCGATCTGTTTCGCACGCTGGCCGAACTCCGCCTGGGGGTGCCGCGCGTCGTGAACCAGAGCGCTGACAGCATCGAAATCGAACTGGCGGAAACTCTGAGCGCCGCGGGCTTGCCCGCCGTGGGCGAGCCGTTGTGCCACTTCGAGGCCGGGTTTCTGGCGGGCGCGCTGGCTACGCTGACCGGCAAGCGCGTCCAGGTGCGCGAAACGACCTGTTGGGGCACCGGCGGGCACCGGTGCGTCTTTGTCGCAAAACTCGAACCCCGCACGTGACCGGGCGGGGTTCCGCTTAATCTGGTAGCCTACGGGAGGGCAACTGAGTGAGGAAAATCGTCGAAGATCTGATTCGCATCGACGGCGTAATCGGCGGCCTGCTGGTGGGCAAAGACGGCCTGGTGGTGTCGAGCACCCTGCTGGAAGATGAAGATGCCGAGGTCCTGGGCGCGATGTCCGCCGCCATGTTCGGGACCATCGCCAAGGCCGCCGAGCGGATCGGCGTGGGGGCTCTGCGCGACACGATCATCGAAGCCGCCGAGGGATCGATCCAGTTAATCGAGGCCGAGGATCTCATCCTTGTCGTGATCACCGAGCGGGGCGTGAACCTGGGTATGATTCGGATCGAGATGCGCAAAGCCGCCAAGCGCGTCCGTGAAGAAATCCCGATGTAGCCGGGGCACCGCGCACCATACCTGACCCTACTTGAAGGAGTTTTATCGCTTTGGAACGTACGCTTATTATCCTGAAACCCGACGCCGTGCAGCGGGGCCTGGCCGGCGAGATCCTGAACCGGCTGGAGCGCCGGGGCTTGAAGATCGCCGGCATGAAGATGATGCAGGTCAGCCCCGAACTGGCGAAAGAACACTATGCCGAGCATGTCGGCAAGCCCTTCTATAACGGCCTGATCGAGTATATCACCTCCTCGCCGGTGGTCGTGCTGGTGCTGGAGGGCAAGAACGCCGTCGCCATTTCGCGCAGCACCATCGGCGCCACCAATCCGGCCAACGCCGCCCCCGGCACCATCCGCGCCGACCTGGCCGTCGAGACGGGCCGCAACCTCATCCACGGGTCTGCCGACCCGGAAGCCGCCGCCCGCGAAGTGAGCCTCTGGTTCAAGGACGACGAACTGACCTCGTGGCCGCGCGATACCGACCGCTGGATCCAGGAGTAAGCCCGCCCCGGTGACCACGAACTCTGTGCCGGCCCCGCCCGCGGGAGAGACCCTCGTGGCGCGGGGCCGGCGCGCCGCACTTGCTCGCCTGTCCCCCCGCACGCATCCGGACCTGTTCATCGCCGCCGGCATCTTTGCCGCGGCGCTGCTGGCGCGCGCCTGGGGCGTCCAGTGGTCCCTGCCCTACGTGGGCCATGTGGACGAGCCGAAGATCGTCGACTCGGGCGTGCAGATCGTCAAGACGGGCGATCTGAATCCCCACCTGTTCATCTGGCCGTCATTGGTCATCTACATCCAGGCGCTGATCTACAAGCTCAATCTACTGTGGGGCACCTGGCGCGGCTACTACGTGGGGCCGCAGTCGCTGCCCGACCAGAACCACATCTTCGCCCTGGCGCCCGGCCTCTACCTCTGGGGGCGCACCTTCAGCGCGCTGGTGGGCGCCGCCGCCGTGACCGGTTGCTTCGCGCTGGGCCGGGCCATGTTCGGGCGCGCGGCAGGCATCCTGGCGGCCTTCCTGCTGCTGACCTCGCCGCTGCACGTCGAATACTCGCACTACCTTGTCACCGACGTGACGGTAGGCGCCTGCGGGTTGCTGGCGCTGGCCCTCGCCTGGCGGCTGGCGACGCACCCCGGTCGCCGCGTCGCCCTGCTGGCCGGGGCCGCCGTGGGCCTCTGCACGGCGGCCAAATACAACGGCCTCTATATCGCCCTGCCGGTGGGCATCGCCTGGCTGCTGGCCTGGCGGCGGCTCCATCGCGGCGATCCCCGCCCGGCCACGAGCGGGCGCTGGCTGCTCGTCGCGCTGGGCATGGTAGTCGCCGCCGCCGCCGTCTTCCTGATCACCAACCCCTACGTGATCCTCGACTGGACCCACTGGTCGCGCGGCTTCGTCTTCCAGGTCAACGCCTACCTGCCCGCGAACACCGTGGGCCAGATCGCCACGGCCTTCGGCAAACAGGTGGACGCCCTCTGGACCACCGATACGGCCCTGCTGGCGGCGGGGCTGGCCGGCAGCCTGGTGCTGCTGGTCGAGGCGATCCGCCAGCGGCGCAGCAATGCGAATCTGGTGCGCGCCGCCTGGCTGCTGCTGCCCTTCCCGCTCGCCTACACGCTCGCCATGAGCCGCTTCACCGAGATCTTCGAGCGCAACCTGATCATCACCCTGCCCTTTGTCTGCCTCGCCTTCGGCTACGGCGCCGCCCGCGTGGCGGAGGTCGTCGCGCCGCGCCTGCCGTCGCGGGCGCGGGTCGCATGGGCGGTGCCCGCCGTGGCCGCCATCCTGGGACTGCTGGTGGTCGCGGAACCCGCCCGCCGGGTGTTCAATTTTGACGAGTATATGGGCAAGACCGAGAGCCGCAACGCCGCCTGGGCCTGGCTGCAGGGCGAGCTGCGCGCCGGGCACCGCGCCGCGGTGGAGTTGCACACGCTGCAAACCTGTGCGCCGCCGCCCTGGAATTGCCCCGCGCCCGATGTCCTGGCGCCCAATACCCCGCTCACCGAGCACCCGCCGATCTGGTACGCCAACCACGGCTACGATTATGTGCTGCTCGTCGGGCAGGAGATCGCTTACGTGGGCAACCCCGACAAGGAGGGTCGCCGCCCGCCCGCCCAACTGGCGCCCTACCTGGCCTTGCCCGAAGTGCGCCGCTTTGCCGGGGACGCCGAGAACGGCAAAGGCCCAACCGTCCGCGTGCTACGCGTGCTCGATAGCCTGCAGACGATCCTGGGCGTGACCCCCAGCGGGGCGCACTTCGGCCCGGTCGCCGAACTGTGGGGCTACAACCTCGCGCCGCTGCCCACGGCGGGCGTCGCCTACGACCCATCCGCCGCGCCGCCGCCGGCCAAGGCCTACCGGCCCGGCGCCGCCGCCGGGGTCACGCTCTACTGGCGCGCGCTGCCCGGCGCGGCCACCACGCCGGGCAACTGGACCGTGGCGCTGCACCTGAACGACCGCACCGGCAAAACGGTTGCCCAGGTCGATGTGCAGCCCATCAGCAGCGGCCATATCCGCCCCGTCAGCGACTGGTACGCCAACGAGTTCCTGGTCGGGGCCTATAACATCCCCCTGCCCCCGACGCTGGCCCCCGGCGCCTACAACCTGACCCTGGCGCTCTACAACGCCCCCACCGGCCCCGGTCTCCCGGTGGAGCAGACCGGCCAGGCCCCGGCCCCCGTCCTCGACCTCGGCACGATCCAGGTCACACCGTAGCCGGGCGCCTGGATCTGTAGGGTTGCGCGTATTATCGTGGCGTTACCCCGGAGATCGGGGTAAGAGGGGCAGGCGCGATCAATCGCGCCGCTACGCACGAGGCGTATCACTCTGCGCCACCGGGCCGTTATCTAGGCATATTTCGTAGCGGCGCGATTGATCGCGCCTGCCGCCTCACCGGGATGCTGGGATTGCATCCCACAGGAGGGTCGGATGAACCAGCCTCCGCAACTCACCGCGATTATTGAGCGCCAGGACAACGCCTACATTGCGCTATGCCCGGAACTCGATATCGCCAGCCAGGGTGACACGGTTGAGGAAGCGCGCCGTAATCTCGCCGAAGCGCTGGAGTTGTTCTTTGCGGTTGCCGATGCTGGCGAAGTGGCGCTCCGGCTGGGAGCGCATCCCCTTGAGGGTGAATGAGTATCGCTTTCTGGTCTTCCTTGTCATGCTGAACGTAGTGAAGCATCTCGTCTTGTACCCCGACGGGACGAGACTCTTCGCTGCGCTCAGAGTGACAAGGGCCACTCCCAGCCGTTCTGAGCCTGCGCCGGTCAGGCCGCAGTAGCCCGTCGATTCCAACACGACAATAGAGAGGCCGCACCCGGAACGGGTGCGGTCTCGTCGTTGGCCGGCTGGGGCGGAGCGGCGCGCAAGGCGCCGCCCCGCCGGGGCGTTACGGGTTGCGGAGCGCAGCCTGGCTGGGCGCGCAGTTCAGCGGGAAGAAGGTTTGCGAGGCTACCTTGCTCACCTGCCCGCGGGTGATGTTGGCGTTGGGCCGGTAGTAGACTCCTGGGCAGGGCTCGCCGGGGCCGCCGCAGGTGTAGCCGCTGATCACGCCGTGCAGCGACAGCCGCTCGATGAACACATAGAACGGGTTGGCCGCGGGCACGTCGGCGAACGTCTGGCCGCTGGGCGTCTCGTTATAGCCGGCGGCGTTGGCGTCGATCTTGGCGAGCTGGCCGCGCGTCACCGGCAGTTCCCAGCGGAAGCAGGGCACGCCCGACGGGCAGTTGGCCGCCGTATCGTAGCCGCTGATCGCCCCCGTCGCCGCCAGTCGCTCGATGTAGACGTAGAACGGGTTGCTGGCGGGCACGTCGGTGAACGTCTGGCCGCTGACGGCCGCGTTCAGCCCCGCGGAGTTGGCGATGATCTTCGACACCTGGCCGCGGGTCACGTCCACGCCCCAGCGGAAGGTGTTGTCGCTATAGCCGCTGATGATGCCCCGGCAGTAGAGACACTGGATGTACTGGTAGAACGGGTTGAAGGAGTCCACGTCGGTGAACGGCAGCGGGCAGTTCACCGGGGTGGCCGTGGCGGCGGGCGCGGTCGGGGTGGCCGTCGCACCGGCCGGCGGCGTAACCGTCGGCGGAGCCGGGGTGGTCGTCGCCGCGACGCCGGTGGGCGTCTCCGTCGCGGTCGCCGGCAGCGCGGTCGCGGTCGCCGGCGGCACGGTGACCGTCGGTGGGACGGCGGTATGGGTGGCCGTCGGCGGCACGGCGGTGGCCGTGGCCGTGGCGGTCGGCGGAGTGCCGGTCACAGTCGGCGTGGGGGTGGCGGCACCGTTGACGGCGGCCAGCGCGTCGATCCGCCCGTAGCCAAAGTGGTTGTTCGGGATCGTGGTGTAGGGAATACCGCCGCAGGACGTGGCGCCCGTCGTAACCAGCACGGTCGGGTTCGCCGTCTGCTCCAGCAGCGCCTTCGTGGCGGCGATCTGGCGCACCAGATCGGGCCGGGCCGACCAGAGCAGGGCCACCACGCCGACGACGTGCGGCCCGGCCATCGAGGTGCCCGACAGGCTGGCGTAGCTCGTCGTGCCCGAGTAGTAGGCGGAGCGCACATTCACGCCGGGCGCCGAAATGTCGGGCTTGCGCCGGTTGGAACCGTCTACCGTCACCGGGCCGCGGCTGCTGAAGCTCGCCAGGGTGTTGCTGCTGTTGTAGGCACCGGTGCTGAACGCCGCGCTGTAGATGGCGGGCGGATCGCTGACGGAGGAGCAGGAACTGCCGCTGTTACCCGCCGACGCCTCGACGAAGATGCCGGACGCCTCCGTACTTTCGACGATCGTCTGTAGGGTCGTGGCCGCGCACCCCTCACTGGTGGGGCAACCCCAACTGTTGTTCATCACATGCGGGCGCCGGGCCGGGTCCGGGTTTTGACCGTTCAGATCGTATGGTGCTATGAAGAACTGGAAACACTCGGTATACGTGGCCGGGGTGCCGTTGCCCTGGTCCATGTTGCGGCAGCCGATCCACTTGGCGCCGGGGGCCACGCCGATCTGATTCCCGCCACCGTCGTCGCCGATCACGGTGCCGGTGGTATGGGTGCCGTGCCCGTCATCGTCGCAGGGGAACGGCGAGTTGGCGCCGCAGATGCCCCCGCCGCTGTGGACGGAGTCATGCCAGTTGTAGTTGTGGTCGGCGGTGGTGCCGTTCCAGCCGCGATAATGGCCCTTGAGGGCCGCGTGGTCCCAGAGCATGCCGGTGTCCTGGTTGGCGATAACGATGCCTTGGCCGGTATAACCCAGCGCCCAGACCGCCGGCGCGTTCACATTCGCCACGCCCCACTCGACCGCGCCCGGCACCGCCGGGGCCGTGCTCTCGCCCTGCGGCGCGCGCACCGGGTCGCTGATGCCGGCGAAGGGCGCGTTGGACTCGATGGCGCGCACATCGTCGCGCGCGGCCAGCGCGTCGATCAGGGCGCGGTCGCCGGTGGTCATAATGACGTTCGCCACCCAGAACGACTGGTAGGTGCGGCCCTGGGCGCGCAGGAACGCCTGGAGCGGGCCCTGCGTGCGCGCCGCCGTGTCGCGCAGGGTGTTATAGACAAACCAGCCGCGCGCATCCTGGTCGCGCATGTTGTACGCGCTGCTCAGGTCGGCCTGCTCGGCCAGCAGAATCACGATCGGGGCGCTGGCGCCGTTCGCGGTGGCGCGCAACACCTCGGGGGCAATCGTGACCGGCCCGCGCGCCGCGGGCGCCACCTGGCCGGCGGCCAGGCCCGGCGAAATCATGCCGGCCAGATCGAACACGGACAGCGCCAGCAAGGCCGTCAGCGCCCACGCGGCGAATGCCCGCCGCCGGAGTCGTAGGGGTCCCTTCATTACGGTTTGTGTTACTCCTTCCCTGTGATAAAACCGGAACCGATAGATCGCCGCACAACGGGGATTTAGGGCTGTCCCGAATGGGCCGCGGCAGGCAGACAAACTGCGCGGGACATAGGCGCATATTATATGAAATACCCTGCACCTGTCAAATGTCGGGCTCGGCCTGGCGGTCCCTGGCCGGAATTGTCGGGAATTGGGACAAAATCACCATCTTGACAGGCGTATATAAAGGGTATATCATGGTAGCCAAATCATGCTGCCACACCTTACCATCGGCGTGGCGGCAACGGGTTCGCATGTAGTCAGGGCCGGCACCCCAGGCAGCCGCCGGTTTGCCTGCCGGGCACGTATCCAGCGGATACGCCGTTCGGGACCGGACGCGGTCCTGCTTCGTTATCACCGCCTTAGTCCATCGAACCTTAAAAACTGCATAGGAGGAGTAACAGATGCCAGATCTCATCTGGTGGGGTATCACCGTGTTACTGCTGGTGGTGGAAGCCATCGGGATAGCGGTCTACCTCACCCGAAAGACGGCGGCCGCGACGCAGCAACAGATCGCTCTCGTCGAAAAAGACGCGGCCGGCCGCATCCGCCAGGCACAAGAGGAGACCCAACGCGCCCAGGAAGACGCAAAGACCCGGCAAAAAGAGATGGTGCTGCAAGCGCAGGAAGAGCGACTACGCATGCGCACCGAGATCGAAGCCGAGTTCCGCGACCAGCGAGTCCAGCTCCAGACCATGGAGCAGCGGCTCCAGCGCAAGGAAGAAACGCTCGACCGCAAGATCGAGGCGCTGGATAGCCGGGAACGCAAGATCCAGGCGCGGGAGAAAGAAAGCGAGCAAGTCAAAGCGCAGCTCGAAAACGCCCAGCAAGAACAGCAACGCACCCTGGAACGCATCGCCGGGATGTCCGCCGAGGAGGCGGCCGCCCGCCTGATGCAGCAGGTCGAGCAAGAAGTCGCGCAAGATGTCGCTCGCCGCGCACGGGAACTTGAGCTACAACTCAAGGAAGAAGCCGATATCCGGGCGCGCAAGGTTATCTCCATTGCCATTGCGCGCGCAGCGTCGGACTATGTGCCCGAAATCACCGTCACGACGGTCCCGCTGCCGAACGAAGAAATGAAAGGCCGCATCATCGGCCGGGAGGGGCGCAACATCCGCGCCATCGAACGGGCCACCGGGGTCGACCTGATCATCGATGAAACACCAGAATCCATCACGTTGTCGGCCTTCGACCCGGTGCGCCGGGAAGTTGCCCGGCGCACCCTGCAAAAACTGATCGCCGACGGGCGCATCCACCCCGCGCGCGTCGAAGAAGTGGTCGCCAAAGTCCAGCAGGAGATGGATGTCCATATCCGCGAAGAAGGCGAACGGGCGGCCTACGAGGCCAATGTCCAGGGCCTGCACCCGGATCTGATCAAACTGCTGGGCCGGCTTTCCTTCCGGACCAGCTACGGCCAGAACCAGTTGCACCACGCCATCGAGTCGTCGCGCATCGCCGCGGCGATTGCCGCGGAAATCGGGGCGGATATCAACGTCGCCAAAACGGCTACGCTGCTCCACGATATCGGCAAGGCCGTCGACCACGAGGTCGAGGGACCGCACGCCTTAATCGGGGCCGATATCGCCCGGCGGTTGGGCCGGTCACAGAAAATCGTGCACGCCATCGCCGCCCACCACTCCGAGGAAGAGCCGCAAACGGTCGAAGCCTGGATCGTCCAGGCCGCCGATGCGCTCTCCGGGGGCCGGCCCGGCGCCCGCCGCGACAGTGTGGAACACTACACCAAGCGGCTCGAAGCGCTGGAGGGGGTCGCCAATTCGTTCGAGGGAGTCGAGCGGTCGTATGCGATCCAGGCCGGACGCGAAGTCCGCATCCTGGTCAAACCCGATCGTATCGACGATCTCGGCGCGATGCGCCTGGCCCGCGACATCGTGAAGAAGATCGAGGAAACCCTTGAATATCCCGGTCAAATCAAAGTGACTGTTATCCGCGAGACACGGGCCGTCGACTTTGCCAAGTAACCCGGCTCCGGTTTCGGCTACTCTCCGCCGCCGCCCCTGCGGTCGGGGCGCGGTGGCGGAGGGGGGTTCAGGGGTCCGCCGTAGGAGGCCGGCACACCCCATCAGTACACCAGGGCACCCGCCATCGACCAGTGAACTGCGCGTTAACCTCTTCTTCGTTTCCCCGCCCCCACCGGCTGCCGCCGCGTGGGTTGTATCCACCACCGGCGGGCCGGCACTGACCGGCTGTGCAAAGGAGCAGTGTAAATCTATGGGCCGTATCTACGATGACCTCAACCTCAAAGACATCAAGATCGAACCCGGTGTTCGTTTCCCTCCCGAACCCGACACCGAAAGCCGGAGGGCCTCGACACTCAAGCTGGAGACTCCTATGGACCGGACCCACGAGACCCTGCGCGCCGTCCCCCTGCAGCCCCTGCATAGTGCGCCCAGCCTGGATGGCGCCCTGGAAGCCCCCGACGAGGGGGAAGAAGTCTTAAAGGTATCCGCGCATTCGCGCCCCAGCGCCGTGGCCGGCGCCATCGCCGGGGTCGTCCGCCACGCCGGCCGGGCCGAGGTGCAGGCGATCGGGGCGGGCGCCACCAACCAGGCGATCAAAGCAGTCGCGATTGCCCGTGATTATCTGACCCCCGACGGCATCGACATCGTCTGCGTGCCGGCGTTCATCGACGTCACCATCGCGAACGAAGAGCGGACCGCCATTCGCCTGGTGATCGAGCGGCGCGGCTAAGCCCCGCATCGCACCCACCCGGATCCCGTGTACCGGTATAGTGCCTCCTGTGCCGGTCGCCGGATCCTGAGTAAACCCCGCCCTTGCGGTCTCCCCGCCAGGCCGGGGTTTTTGTTTTGCCGCTAGCCGAAAGGATTCTCATGGGCAAACTCGATCTGCATACCCACACGACCGCTTCCGATGGGCGCCTGGCGCCCGCCGCGCTGGTAGCCCTGGCGGGCCAGGTCGACGTCACCACCCTCGCCATCACCGACCACGACACGACGGATGGCCTGGCCGAAGCCCGCGCGGCGGCCGGCGCGGCGGGGGTCGAGATCATCACCGGCATCGAGTTCGGCTGCGATATGCCGCACGGCGAGGTCCACATGCTCGGCTACCTGTTTGACGCCACGCACCCGGCGCTGCGGGCGCGCCTGGCCTGGCTGCGCGAGGGCCGCGTCGAGCGCGGGCGGGCGATGGTCGCCAAGCTCAACGCCCTGGGGCTGCCGATCCGCTGGGAGCGCGTGCAGGCGATCGCCGGCGCCGGCTCGGTGGGCCGGCCCCATGTGGCCCAGGCGCTGATCGAGGCCGGGGTGGTCGCCGACACCAACGAGGCGTTCAGCCGCTACCTGGCCTGGGGCGGCCCGGCCTATGTGCCCCGCCGCCGCCTCACCCCGCCCGATGTGATCGCCCTGATCCGCGAGGCGGGCGGCGTCGTCTCGCTGGCCCACCCGGCGCACATCCCCGATCTCGAAGCCCAGCTCGCGCCCCTGGCCGCAGCCGGGTTGGCCGGGCTGGAAACCTACTACGGTGAATACGATGCCCCGACCGTCACCTGGCTGGCCGGGCTGGCCGCGCGCTTCAACCTGGTGCCCACCGGCGGCAGCGACTACCATGCCCGCGAAATCAAGGACCACGCCATGCTCGGCGCCGGCCCGCCCGTGCCGCTCGACACCGTCGCCCGCCTGCGCGAACGCTTGCCGGCAGCCGCCATCCCGGAGGCCCAGCCATGACCCTGCCCGCCCACGACTACCTGGAAACCCGCGGCATCCCCCATGAGCGGCGCAGCTTCCCCGTCGAGATCGAGAAGGGCGCCGCCTCGGTGGCCCGCGCGCTCGGCTTCCGCGAGCGCCAGATGGTCAAGACGCTGATCTTTGAAACCGACCAGGGGGAAAGGGTGTTGATCATGCTGGGCGGCGACCAGAACGCCATCTCCGGCCATCTCAAGAAGGCCCTCGGGTCGCGCAACATCCGCATGGCGAGTCCGGAAGCGGTCATCGCGACGACGGGCTATGCCATCGGCTCTATTCCGCCCTTCCACTGGCAGCCCGCCGGCTTTCGCTCGTTCCTGGAAGAATCGCTGCTGGCCGAGCCGATCCTGGGCGTGGGCGCCGGGCAATGGGGCGAGGAAATCCTGATCACGCCGGCCCACCTGATCGCCGCCACCGGCGCCCAGGTGGTGAACCTGACCGATCGCGACCGCCCTGTCGTTCCGGTGGACTCCGGCCCCGCCGCGGGCTGACGCCTCGGCGCCGGGCCACGCAGATCCCCGTTAATAAAAGAGCGCGATCCCTGTCGGGGGATCGCGCTCTTTTTGTGCCTGAGACCCGCGGTTACGGGTTGCCCAGCGCGAGGTAGACGATTTTGGCGACCTGGCCGCGCGTGGCTTCGCGTTCGGACCGGAAGGTGCCGTCGGCGTAGCCGGAGATGATGCCGTGGCCGTAAGCCGTCTCGATGTAGCTGTAGAAGGGGTGGCCGGGCGGCACGTCGCTGAAGTGGCCCACCGCCGGGTTGGCTAACGGCCAGCCCTGGGCCAGCACCACGATCTTGCAGATCTGGCCCCGGCTCACGTTGGCCGAGGGGTGGAAGGTGCCGTCGGCGTAGCCGGAGATGATGCCGTGGGCGTAGGCCGTCTCGATATAATTGTAGAAAGGATGGCCCGGCGGCACGTCGCTGAAGTGGCCCTGGGCCGGACTCGCCAGCGGCCAGCCGTTGCTCAAGACCACCACTTTGGAGAGTTGGCCGCGCGTCATGTTGGCGCCGGGGCGGTAGGTGCCGTCGGCGTAGCCGGAGATCACGTTGCGGCACGCCAGGTAGGTGACGGGTGTGTAGAAGTAGTCGGCCGGGTGCACGTCGCTGAAGGTGATGGCGCAGGGGCCGGGTGTGGGCGTGTGGGTGGGCGCCGGGGTGGCCGTGGGCACGCCGCCGATGGGCGTCGGCGTGGGCGTGGCGAAGATGCCGCCGCAGGCCACCGCGTCAATCGAGGTCAGCACGATGCCGTTGTAGCCGCCGGTCGCCAGCAGCAGGTGGCCATTGCTGGCGTAGGCCGCGGCCAGGGTGCGCCGCGCGGTCGCCAGCGGCGCCAGCGGGGCCCATTCGCCGGTGGCCGGGTTATAGCGTTCGCCGCTAGCCTGGGGAGTGAACCAGCCGCCGCCGAACACGTACAGGTAGCCGCCGCAGGGCAGACCGCTGTCCAGCCCGATGGCCGCCGCGCCGCCGCGCGGGGTTTGCAGCGGCGCGCCCTGGCTCCAGCTATTGCTCGCCGGATCATAAATCTGCACCGTCGCCAGGTCGACCGGCGCGGTCACGTTGGTGATCCCGCCGATGGCGTAGATGCGCCCGTTGACCGCGGCGGCGGCCAGGAAGACCCGCGCCGTCGGCATGTCGGCGCCGCGTGACCAGCGCGTGCCCGCGGGCTGGGCCGGGTCGTAGATATACACCGTGCGCGTGCTGGTGACGTTGTCCGAGCCGCCGATGACATAGAGCTTGCCGCCCAGCCCCACGACCCCGGCGCCGTAGCGCGGCGCGGGCAGCGGGTCGCTGCTGACGATGGTGGCGCCGTCGGTGGGCGGGTGGTAGGTCTGCAACACGCTCACGGCAGTGTTGCCGTTAAAGCCGCCCGGTAAGTAAATCGTGTCACCCAGCAGCCCGGCGCCCACGTTGCTTACCGGCAGCAGCAGGGACCGTCGCGGCGTCCAACTGTCGGCCCGCGCGTCGTACTCCTCGATCGGCAGGTCCATGTCGTTGTTGGTGGTCACGCCGCCCAGCAGGTAGACGCGCCCGTTGGCCGGGTAATCGACCATGGCGTGGCGCTGGCGCGGTTCCGGCAACGGGTGCCGCTGGACCTGGCTGCCGTTAAAGGTGGTGAACTGCGCGGTGCCGTAGTAGTTGCACGATCCGCTGCTCTGGGCGCTGGCCGTCACCACCACCACATCGGCCTCGCCTGCCTGCGACGTGGTGGGGATGGTCACCTGCACCGTCACGCTGATGCCCGCGCCCGGCGCCATGACCCCGGTGTGCTGCGGCGATACCGTCGTCGGCCAGGAGTTCCCCGCGGTCGTCAGATTGAAACTGGTGGCCGTGCCGCTCTGGTTATAGAGGCTGGTGGTGTAGGTCTTGACGCTGCCCGCCGTGCCCGACGCCGACCCCGAATCGGGCACGAAGTCGGCGCCGGTGGAGTTGAGCAGGGTGGTCAGGCGCACGCTTTCGCCCAGCGGGAAGGCCGGGTTGGTCGATTGCACCGTCAGCGTGGTGACGTTGGTCGAGCCGATGGGCGACCCCGGCGGCACGTTCACCACCACCTCGAACGGCACGCTGAGACCGGGCGAGATCACCCCGGTGTCGAGGGGAGCCACCGTCGAATGGAACAGCGGGTTGCTATCCACCACCGCAAGGCTGAAGGCGACGCCCACCGTGGCCGGGTTGACGACCCGCCCGTTGAAGACGGCGTTGTTGCATCCGGCGATGTTCGCCGTCTGGTTGCCGGGGTTGACCAGGGCCACGAAGCGCACCGCGCGGCCCGCATTAAGCGCGCTCTCCTCGAAGCTGTACATGATGCCCGTCGTTTGCGCGTAGTTCTGGATGCCGACCGTCGCGCTCGTGCCCGTGGCGCGCAGCCCATCGACCGCGGCGTACTCGAAGTCGATCTGGTTGCTGTTTTCGTGGAACTGGATCTCAAACGTGACCGAGCCGTTCTCGTGATAGAACCCGACATTGCGCCACTCCACCAGGAAGGTGCGCGTGGGGGCCGTGCCGATCACGTCGGTGTAGACGCCGCCGGACGCCGGGCTGTCCGGGATCACCAGGTCGTCCCAGAACGGAGCGATCAGCGCCGGCGGGGCCACGGCATTGGGCAGCCGCAAGTTCGTCCAGCAATCGACAGTATCGCAGTAACCCTGCGGGATATAGGCGATACCGTTGGCGTCGAGGGTCAGCGTGAACGAGGTGCGGTCGTAGATCGTCACGGCGAACGGCAGGGTAATGGTCTGGGTCACCTCGTCACCGGTCATATCGGGCAGCACATTGCCGGCGGCGATGTAGTTGTACGCCGGGCCGTTCGGCTCGGTGTTGTCGCTGACCATGTAGCCGTAGGCGTCCGGCCCGACCTGGCGCAGCGGGGTCGCGGTGCTCTGGCCGGGCATGTCCTGGGCGGCGAGCGGCGGGCGCGGCGGGACATCCTGCGGTTTGGGCGGGCGGGTGGGGGCCGCCGCGGCGGACAGCGGGGCGCCCATGGCCGCCTCGCGGCCCCCGGCGGCGGCGAACACGGCCAGGACCAGCAAGACAGCCGCGAGGAGCATCCCGCCCCACAGCATGCCGCGATTACGCATCTTCAGCTCCTTCCAGACAGGAGGGTGGGGATGAGACCACCCGAGAGGGAACAACGACGGCACGGGTTGCGTTGCGCGGTGGCCTCGGTGGAGGCGCGGATGGCGCCGGGCGGCGCCAATTGCAACTAGCTAGAGTATACCAAATCAAACGCGCGGGCGGGAGGGCAAACGGCGACGGCCCCGGTCTGCCGGAGCCGGGGCCGCAATGCACGAGAGGAACGCCGGAGGCTAGCGCAGGCCGGCGGGCCGGCTGCTCAGGCCGCGCCCGGTGCCGGCGGCGGGGCGCATCTTTTCGAGTTGTTGCGTGGTGTACTGGGCGCTGATGAACATGCGCGAGGGCAGCCAGCGGGCCAGGGCATGCGAAATCTGCGGGCCATAGGCCGCCTTGCGCAACTTCTCCAGAAATTGCGCCAGCTCCTGATTATCCATCTCCGAGAACGCGGTCTGGTTGCTCTCGAACATCCGCTGGACGAGGCGCCAGACATCGAGCGCCTGCCGCGTATCGGTGGAGCCGTACCCGGCGAGCGCGCCGCTCTCCGTTTGCGCGAGCGCATCGCGCACCACTTCTAACCGCGCCGCGGGCCGCAGGCCGCGCCCGCCTTCCGAAAGCAAGCCCAACGCGCAAAGCTGGTTCAGGCCGCGCGCCAGCTCGCCCGCGATCACATGGGCATCCGTCCGGGTTGTCATCCGCCGTTCCTTCCTGTGCTGCGAGTGATCTGCAAATACCCCGCGCAGCCAGCCGGCGTGGGGGGTCCGCTCTTAAGTGTAGCAGACCGCGACAAAGCAGGCAATAGCCTATTGGTACCAAGTAGATCCTAGAAATTGGCTATTGTAATTGGGCGTTGTAGGACCCGGTTGCAAACCGGCCCGCCGCCCCGTGGACTCACGGTGGGAACGATGCGGCGGGGCGGCTCCCACGCGGAAGCCGCCCCCGCCAGGGTGTGGTGCCGGATAGCGCTAGCTACCGAGCGAGCCGCTGCCTCCGCTGGAGGTCGACGGCCCCATCGACATCGATTCGCCGGTGGGCTGCTGGCCCAGGTTCATGTCGGTCGTGGAGACGGCGGGTAGCCCGACCTCCTGGCCCGGATCGCCGGTGGCCGCGCCGCCGACGCCCTTGCCCTGCTCCAGATTGCCCATAGCGCCGCTGCCGGATGCGCCGCCGGTCGGGCTGCCCCACCCGCCGGTGCCGCCGGCCATACCGGGCGTGGTGCCCCGCTCTTCGTCAATCGGGCGCACCGACTCGTCCTGCATGCCGCCGGAGACGGCCCCGGTCGTCTGGGCCGGCGTGCCCGCGCCCACGGCGCTACCGGTCGCGCCGCTGCCGCCGGTTGTGTCGCCGGGCGTGCTGCCGGTGGTGCCGCCGGTCTGCGCGGCGGCGCTGCTGCCGCGGTCCACGGAGCCGGCGCCGCTATCCGTGCCGGAGGTGCCGGTCGTCGGGTAGGACGTGCCCGCATTGCCGCTGCTCGCCCCGCCGGGCGTCTCGCCGGGGGTTATCCCGTAGCCCTCGTAGCCGGCGGCTTCATTGGAGTAGAGCGAAGGGCCGGTCACGCCCGCCGTATCCGTGCCCGCGATGCTCGCGGTGCCGGTGGGCGCGCCCGCCCCGGTCAGGCCGCTGCCGCCGGTGGCGTTATCGGGTTGGTTGGCGCCGGCGGGCGTGTTGCGCACGGCGCCCTGTTGGCTACCCCCACCGGAGGTGGAGTCCAGCCCGGCGGCGGCCCCGCTGTCCATCGCCACGCCGGTCGCATTATCGGCGGTGGCCCCGCTCCCGGTATCGCCGCCCGCCGACCCCGCGTTGGTGTCGGAGAAGCCGGTGGCGCCCGGTTCCGGCACGATGTCCGTGCCGGCGTAGTTGTGATGCGACCCGGAGACCGGCATGGGCGGCCCGGCGCCGGCGGTTTCGTCGACCGGGGGCACGCCGAAGCCGTGCTGGGCTTCGCCGCTGTGGACGCTCAGGTCGCGTGAATCGGCGCCGATATCCCCGGCCTGCGACGGCAAACTGGCGTTGGCGCCGCCCGGCCCCATCGATCCGATGATTGTCTCTTCGCCCGGCACCGGGGTTTCCTGGCCCATGCTGCCGCTGCGCAAGGAGCCGCCGAGCGACCCGCTGCCGGCGCCGCCGGTGGCATATTCGCCGCCGCCTTCCGAGCCGCCCTGCATTGCGCCCGAACGCGACATGGGCGCGGCATCGTGGGGGCCGGTCGCCCCGGTCATACCGGCGGCGGCCGCCGAGGCCATGCTCGCGGCGCCCGCCGCGCTTACGCCGCTCGTGACCCCGCTGCCGCTCTGCCCGGCGCGCATGGAACTGGGGCTGACCGTGCCCGCATTCCCGGCGCCCATACTCTCACTGGTCGCGCCCTGCCCGCCGGTGCCGCCGGCCTGCGCCTGGGCGCCGGTCTGCGCCTGGGCGGCCTCGCCCTCGGTGCCTTCGGCCAGCCGCTTGAATTTCTCCAGGTCGGCCTCCACGCTGCGCGACATCTCGTGCGTCACCGTGTCGAGCACGCCCTCAAACCAGTTCGGGTGGTACTCGATCACCACCTGCATCATGGTCACATTGCCCTGCTCGGCCAGGTTCACCGCGCCCGCGTTTTCCTCGCCCTCGACCGAGCGCCACGTCACCGAGCGGTTGGGCACCAGACCCACGACTCGAGCATCCCACTCGCGGTTGCGCAGGCCCACCTTGGCCTTCCAATGATAGGTATCGTCGCTCACCTTCGTGACCGACTCCACATGGCTCATGAAGCGCGGAAAGTTTTCAAAATCGGTCCACAGGGCATATACGGTACTGACTGGGGCATTGACCACCAGTTCTTTCTCAACCCGCATTTGGAACCTCCTCGTTCAGTTTGGCAGGTGCCGTCTCCGGCCAGTGCCCTCTGCGGAAGGTCGCCCACCGGCGGCATGCCCGCGTCACTGGCCCTGATGCCGCCGTGTGAGCAAGAAACATGCCTATCCGAGTGCTGAGTACAAGTGGTCAGCGGTCAGTGGTCAGTGGTCAGCGCGGCGAAGGATTCGCGAGTGATGGCGTAGCGGGCTACGCCGAGGCCGTAGTGCTGGGCGAGACCCTGGTATTCCATGCCGAGCTTTTCCATGACGCGGGTGGAGGCGCGGTTGGTGGGGACGGCCACGGCGACGATGCGCGGCAGGTGCAGTTGCTCGAAGCCGAAGTGCAGGCAGGCGCGCGCCGCCTCGGTCGCCAGGCCCTGACCCCAGTACGGCTCGTCAAGCAGGTAGGCCACCTCGACCTCGTCCGTCTCCTCCAGCGGGAACAGCCCGGCCTGCCCGATCAGCGCGCCGGTCG
>DASSGZ010000650.1:0-6564 GCA_035693165.1 Chloroflexia bacterium
CACGGCCACGTCGGTGGCACCCACCAACACCGTAGCCGTCGCGCCGACCGATACGGTGGCGCCCACCAACCCGCCGACGACCGCCCCTACGAGCGCGCCCACGGATACCGCCGTGCCGCCCACGGATACCGCCGTACCGCCTACGGACACCGCCGTGCCGCCCACGCCGATCCCGCCGGCCGACACCGCCGTGCCGCCCACCGCCGTGCCGACGAAGGCGCCCGCCGCGCCCACCAAGGCACCGACGAAGCGCCCGCCGCCCGTGCCCGCCCCGACGAAAGCGCCGACCCAGGCCCCGGCCCCCGCCGTGGTCTACGTTAAAGTGGTGGACTTCGCCTTCGAGCCGGCGACGATCACCATCCCGGCGGGCACGAAAGTGATCTGGACGAACATCGGGCCGACCGAGCACACGGTAGCCGACAAGGATGTCAACTGGTCGTCCAACATCCTGAACAAGAACGATGTGTACAGCCATGTCTTCACGCAACCAGGCACGGTTACGGTTATTTGCACACTGCACCCGGATATGGTGAGCACCGTGATCGTGAAATAATCCGGTGGTGGCGGCAGGCCGGGCGCGTTACCCGGTCTGCCGCCGGCTGAGTCCCCCAATCACGCCGGGCCGCCCGCTACTTTTCGCCCGCCCCGGCGTTAGTCATAGTGAACGGGCGCTGCGCCGGGTCGCCGGCCTCGCCCGCCGCGGCGATTGTGGGCCAGCCGACTTGACACCACTGGATATCCATGCTACAAAATCAACTCTGGACAGTGAATCTCAGTCCCAGCCCACAATATATGGACGATGCGATCCTGGTAGCCGGGTTACAGCGCGGCGACACCCGCGCGGTTGAGTACGTGGTGCAGCAGTACGCACCGGCGTTGTACCGGTATGCCTATTATCAGTTGCAAGATGCCATGCTCGCCGAAGATGTCGTCTCGGAGGTCATGGCGCGCATGGTAGGGCGCGTCGACAAGTTCGTGCTGGAGAGCACGCCCTTCCAGGCATGGCTGTTCCGCATCGCCCGCAACCTGATCGCCGATCACTACCGGGCGCGCAAGCGCCGGCCCCAGGTCTCGCTGGAGACCTGGCTGGAGGTCGATCCCAGCCAGGAACCGGGCGGCCCCGACCTGCAGATTCTCGATCTGCCGGATCGGGAGGAACTGATGGCCGGGCTGGCGCGGCTGACGGAAGAACAACGCCAGGTCATTCTCCTGCACGTGGTCGAAGGATGGGAGTTGCCGCAGGTTGCCAAGCTTCTGGACCGCAGCGTGCCATCCGTGAAGAGCCTGTATTATCGCGGGGTGCAGTCGCTGCGGCGCGTGCTCACCCGCAGCGCAGATCCCCAGGGACAACTGCCCGCCTGAAGGAACGTAGAACGGCATGTTTGAGCGCAACTCCCGCGCAGAGGAAATATTCAGCGCCGCCTGGGAACAGGTCCGCGCCGGGCGCAGCATCGAGTCGGTGGTCGCGCAGTACCCGGACCTGGCCGCCGAACTCGAACCGATGCTGCGGCTGGCCCAGGCCGTGCGCGATACGCCCCCGCCGGCCCTGCCGCCCGACGCCATGGCGCGCATTCAGGCGCGCGCCCGGCAGGCGGCACAGGCCCGCCCCCCGTCCGTGACGGTCGCCCCGCGGGAGTCGGCGGAGCGCATGGCCGGCGGCGCGCTCCCGCCCCGGCGCACGCCCTGGTTCGCGCCGTTCCAGCCCTCGCTGCGCGGCGGCCTGGCGATGCTGCTCGTCCTGCTGATGGTCGGCGTGGGCCTGGTCGCGGCCTCGGTTGTCATGCCGCCCCCGGCGCCCGTGCCGACGGTGCCGCCCACGGCCAGCCTCGCCAGCTACACCGGCGTGATCAAGGTCATCTCCGACACGCAGTGGCTCATGGACGATGAGGAAATCATCATCGAGCCGGGGGTCACGCAGATCCACGGGCAACCGAAGGTCGGCGCCGTGGCCGAGTGCATCGGCCAGCCGCTGCCGCCGCCCGGCAACGGCATCCGCGCGCTGACGATCTGGGTCCACGACGATCCCACCCCGGCGCACCCCACGCCGCCTGCGGTTCCGGCCACCGAGAGTCCCGCGGCCTCGCCGTCCCCGCCGACAGTCACGCCCGCCGGCACCACGATGCCGGAGACGAGCGTGCCGCTGCCGGGGCCGCCCGCGACCGTGACCCCGCGCCCCAGCCGGACGGCCACGCCGGCTGGGGGCTGGGCGCCGCCCACGCAAGCACCCACCCAGGCGCCGGCCTGGCCCACGGATACCCCCGTGCCACCGACCAAAGCCTGGGCCACGCCGATGCCGCCGACGCGCGCCCCGTGGCCCACCTACACGCCGGTGCCGCCCACCGCCACCCACGCGCCGTGGCCCACGTATACACCCGTGCCGCCCACGGCCACGCACGCGTCATGGCCCACCTATACCCCGGCGCCGCCGACGGCTACGCATCCTGCGTGGCCCACCTATACCCCGGTGCCGCCGTCCGCGACCGCCACCACCGGGGCGTGGTACCCGTCGCCCACTGGCACCAGCGCGCCCGCCTCGGCGACGCCCGCAGACCCCACACAGCCGCCGGCCAACACGCCCGCGCCGACGCAGATCAGCGACCCGACCCAGCCGCCGCTGCCCACGGAGACGCTCCAGCCGGCGGGCGAACCGACCGCCCTGCCCACCGCGGAACCGAGCCGCACCCGCGAACCGAGTCGCACGCCTGAACCCAGCCGGACACCGGAACCGAGCCGCACGCCCGAACCGAGCCGCACGCCGAAGCCCAGCGAGACGGCCCACTCCGGCGGCGGCGGTAGCGGCGGAGGCCGCGAGACGCGCACGCCGCACCCATAAGCGGAGGGGCACGGTAACCGTGCCCCTCTCTGCTGCTACGCTATGTCCCCGCCTGCGGGCCGGTCGTGCCGCCGGCGCCCGTCAACCGGCGGGCGGTGCCAGCGCTATGCCGCCGCGGGCCGGGAGTTGGATTTCGAGCACATTGTCGTGCACGGTCGCCTGGCCCGCCCCGATCAGGATCTGCCACGGCCCCTTGCCCGCCAGCGCCTCGCCCAACGGCAGGTGCAGATTGCGGTGGGCCCGCGTGTTGTTCAGCGCCACCACCACGTAGTCGTCACCCAGGCTGCGCGCGAAGCAATAGACGCCGTCGTTTGCGTAGAGCGGCTGGTAGGCCCCGGTGCGCAGCGCGGGGTGCGCATGGCGCATGGCGATGGCCTGCTTGAAGAAGGCCAGCAGGTCCATGTTCCAGCGCGCCGGGTCCCAGGGGAAGGTGCGCCGCGAATCCGGGTCGCGCCCGCCCTCGATGCCGATCTCGTCGCCGTAATAGATCGACGGCGCGCCAGGATAGCACATCTGGAACAGCGTCGCCAGTTGCAAGGCCGTCACATCGCCGCGCGCCATGGTCAAAAAGCGCGCCGTATCATGGCTATCGAGCAAGTTGAGCTGGACCTCGGTGACTTCGCGCGGGTAGAGTTCGAGCAACCCGGCGATGGCATGAGCAAACCCCGGCCCGTCGAGCGGATGCGTCGGGTCCCAGCCCTGGTCGCGGACCATGCTCTTATCCAGGTGGCTGCCGATGGCGTACTCGATCGTCCGCCCGCCGAAGAGGTAATTCATCGTCGCGTCGAACTGGTCGCCCTGCAACCAGTGGCGGCCCTCCTCCCAGACCTCGCCGACGATGTAGGCTTCCGGGTTGATCGCCTTGACCCGCGCGCGGAACTCGCGCCAGAAGGCGTCGTCGGCGATCTCGCCGGGCACATCAAGCCGCCAGCCGTCGATGCCCTGGTGCAGCCAGTACTCGGCCACGCGCAACAGGAACTCGCGCACCGCCGGGGTGCCGGTGTTGAACTTGGGCAGCGCGTGGTAGCCCCACCAGCCGTGGTAGCCGGGCGGGCGCGACTCGTCGTAGGCGTTGGGCGGCAACTCGTGGAAATAGAACCAGTCCAGGTAGGGCGAGTGCGTGCCGTTCTCCAGCGTGTGGTTGAACTGGTAAAAGCCGCGGCTGGCATGGTTGAACACCCCGTCGAGGATGACGCGGATATTGCGCGCGTGCGCGGCGTCGAGCATCGTACGGAAGGCTTCGTCGCCGCCCAGGATCGGGTCCACCTTGTAGTAATCGTGCGTGTGATAGCGATGGTTCGCGGTGGAGGCGAAGATGGGCGTGAAGTAGATCGCGGTGATGCCCAGGTCTTGCAGGTAATCCAGGTGCTCGGTCACGCCCAGCAGGTCGCCCCCCTTGAACCCGTGCACCGTGGGCGGCGTGTCCCAGGGTTCCAGGTTCGAGGGCTTGGGCACGGCTTCCGAGCGCGCAAAACGATCCGGGAAAATCTGGTAGAAGACGGCGTGCCGGACCCACTCCGGCGTATGGATGCTCAACAGGGTTCCTCCATTGGATAGACGTTCCGGCCCACAGGCGGGGATGCCCGTTCTCCGTTGGTCGCGGCGGCGACATGGTGGGCCGATCTGTCGGATTATACACTGTCGGGCCGGTGCTGTCACGAACTATGACAGGTCTGATAGATTTCTGAGATACGGCTAGCGCGCGCGTGGAATCGGGCCACAAGCCCGGCCCCGCGCCGCCCGATCGCGAATGATCTACAAGATCCGATCCAGACGCGGTTTGTCACGCATGTTTACCGATTGTCCACCGGCACTGCGACCGGCATCTGGTAGAGTAGAGTTGGCCCACAATCGGGCCGGCTAAGGGCACCAGACTTGCTGAGTCCCATCACAGGGAATCGCCGGACTCACCCGGCAGCGCGAAGAAGCTACTGGGACGGCCCGGCAGATTACGCAACAGCGAGCAGGTGCGCCTGTATCTGCCCGCCCGCAACGCTAAGGAGTGAGACATGAACAAAGTTGCTATCCATGGATTCGGCAGAATTGGCCGGATTGCCACCCGCGTCGCGCTACGCGACGAGTTGTTTACCCCGGTGGCCGTGTCCGATATTCAGGACCTGGCGACCCTCGGCGCGCTGTTCAAGGTGGATACAAACTACGGCGTCTGGCCCGAACCCGTGAGCACCGACGGCGACAAGCTGGTTATCGGTGGCCGGACTATTCCCTACTTCAACACGAAGGACGCGCTGCCCGACTGGGGCGCGCTGGGCGTGGATCTGGTCGTCGATTGCACCGGGCGGGCCACCAAGCGGGCGGGCGCCCAGGCTCATATCGACCGCGGCGCCAAGCGCGTGCTGATCAGTGCCGCCAGCAAAACCTTGCAGGATTGCGACGCGGTGCTGATGCCGGGCATCAACTTCGAGAGCTACAAGCCGGCCGAGCATCACATCATCAGTTTGGCGAGCTGCACGACCAACGCCCTGGCGCCCGTGGTCAAGGTGCTGAAGGAGAAGTTCGGGCTGGAGCATGGCTTCTTCACCACCGTGCACGCCTATACCAACTCCCAGTCGCTCACCGACCAGCCGATGAAAGACCGGCGCGATAGCTGGGCCGCCGCCGAAAACATCATCCCGTCGTCGTCGGGCGCGGCCAAAGCGCTGAAGTTCATCTGGCCCGACCTGAACATCACCGGCAAGGCCTACCGCGTGCCGGTGGCCACCGGCAGCATCGTCGAACTGAACGTGTTGCTGGCCCGCGACACCACCGCCGAGGAAGTGAACGACACCTTCCGCAAGGCGGCGAGCAGCGCACCCTTCAAGGGCATCGTGGACGTGCTGGAAGACGAATGGGCCTCCAGCCGCATCGTGGGCGAGTCGCACTCGTCGCTGATCGACCTGCCGCTGACCCAGGTGCTGGGCGGGCGCTTCCTGACCATCGCCGCCTGGTACGACAACGAAATGGGCTACGCGACGCGCCTGGCCGAAATGGCCCAGGCGGTAAGCGAGTAACCGCCCCTTCGCCGCAAGCACAACCCCGCAGGGGCCGGCCCCACCGCCGGCCCCTGTCGCCATCCTGCGCCACCCGTCCAGCCGGTCATTCTGAGCGCAGCGAAGAATCTCCGTCTCGTGGGGGCCTGCGACGAGACTCTTCGCTGCGCTCAGAGTGACAAGGGATGGGGCAGAGGCTGCCGCGCGAAGACTCGGAACGCGGCAACAAAACCGGACCCCGCGTACTACACAGTACGCGGGGTCCAATATCGTCGCTTGAGAATGAACCAGGCTTACGGCGCGGGGGACGCGGGGCCGGTGCCGGTCACATAGGTGTCGTGCGACGGCAGGTAGGTGCCCTGGGCGTGCCAATCGTCGATCTTCGCGCCGGTCTTGTCGAACACCTGGCGGTGAATGTCCGAGGTGAAGCCGTCCTGCGCGTGCTCGACCATCACCTTGCGGCCCGCCGGCAGCTTATCCGAGGTCTGCTGGCGCGGCGTGCGGTCGGTGCGCACGACATTGGTGATCACCGGCTGATCGACCTTGACCCGCCAGCCCGGATTGGTGCCCCACAGCTCCACGCGCACGTTCTGATGGTCGCCGATCGCGCGGATCAGCAGCCAGTTGCCGGTGGTATTCTTGAAGCGGAAGTCCGAGTCGGGCGGCGAGATCGTCGCGTCGAGGCCCTGCATGCCGAGCGGCTTGAGCCCGTAGCTCTCGATCCAGTAGCTGTGGTGGTGGCGC
>DASSGZ010000651.1:0-2897 GCA_035693165.1 Chloroflexia bacterium
ATGTGGGGCCGGTCGAAATTACGGCGCTGGATCTGGCCGCCGCCAGCATGGAGGCCACGGAGCCCGACATCGTGCAGCCGCCCGTGACCCATCCCCCACTGCCGGCGCAGTTCGACCAGGACTACTACAACAACGGCGACTTCTTTCCGCTGCTGCCCCCGGCGGACAACGACACTCGCACACGGGCCGTGAACAAGGCGCTGCTGGGTATGGGCCTGATGTTCATCAACTTTGTGCCGTCGTTTGTGGCCCTGGTCGCCGCCGGCATTTCCTTCGGCCTGGCGCTGACGGCGGCCATTCTGTTCTGTAGCCTGCCGCTGACCCTGCCGTTTGTCTTCTTTGAGGCGACCGAGGGCATGGCACTGGGTATCCTGCGCGCCTACCTGATGCTGGTCGTCAAGACGTGGATCATCAACCTGATCCTGGCGATCTTCCTGGGCTTCAACGCCTACTGGGCGGCCAGCGGCAATGCCGGCCTGTTCGTGGCGATGTCCTGCATCACCCTCTATTTCTGCTGGCAGTTCGTACATCTGACCCGCGAGACTTTCTTCCAGGCGATCAACGCAGTCACCAGCGGTCTCGGTCAGGCCGTGGGCGTGAAGATGATCGACCCGGTGCGGGCCACCGGGGAGATGGTCGGGCGCACCGCGCAGGCGGCGATCAGTGCGGCTGCGGTGATCGCTACGGGCGGAGCCGCAGCCCCCGCCGTTGCCGGGGCGCTGCTTTCGAGCGCGGGAGCACACGCGGGGGGCACGGCCCTGCTGTACGGAGCCACGCGCCACCAGAGGGAACCGGGCGAGTTCGCGCGGCGGGGCCTGGTCGCCCGGCAGGGCGGCAGCGGGGCCGATCTGACTCCCGAAGAAGAGCGCCTGGCAACACGCGCCGCCGAGATTCAGACCGGGCAGGCCGGCGGGGATCGCGCCTGGGCGGCGGCGACGCTCGGGCAGATCGGCCGGCGGGCGCAGGCCCGGCGCGCGGGCGTGACCGCACTCCGCCAGACCCTGGCTGAGGCCGGCATCTTACCGCTGGAGGAGCCGCGGCGCGCGCCGCGGCAACAGCCGCACGAACCGATGCCGCGGATGGATCACGCGCGTAGCCTGGACCTCCGGAACGCGACGCTCACGCCCGGCGAGCTAGAGGATGTGCCGCCCGCCGTGCCGGCAGCCTATACATCTAACGCCCTGGGGCCGCCGGGCGGGATCGAGCGGCAGGTTCGGATGCACTCGCGGCAGCGCGCGCAACTGCGCGCCGCCCTGACCGATGCCGGGATTCTGAACCCAGAGGACGACGGTGCGCGCCTGCTGCGACTCCAACAACTCCTGGCAGCCGCCCCGGCAGGAACCGGTCTCCGTCCAGGCGAGTTGGAAGACGCGGTTGTGCCGGCCGCCAGCGAAACGCTGGAGCCGGACGGGACGCTGGACAGCAGCGCGCATCCCCCGCGCCGCTACGGCCCGCGCACCGCCCGGCAACGCGCACGCCTGGAAGCCCTGCGCGCGCGGCTAACGGAAGCCGGGGTCTTGCCCATCGCCCAACCGGGCGGGCGCAGCGCTGGTCCAGTCAACTCAGCGGGCGGGCCAAGCGGGACGGGCGATGCGCCGCCGCCACCGACCGACCCGGCGCCCGACAGTCGGGTCCTGCCGATCACCCGACCGGGGCCGCCGGACGGCGCTCTAGACGCGGATCTGCGTGCTACGCGGATCGTCTCCGACCCGGATGACCAGGGACCCGCGGCGCCTGCCGATGGACGCGGGCCGGGAGCGCGCGCTAGTCGAGTCAGCCCACCCGTAAATCGCTCTACCGGTGCCATGCAGCCGTCTCCGGATACTCCCACAGTGCCGGGACCGGTGGCACCGGCCGCCGGCGATAACAGCGGCGTGGTGCCACTGCCGCCGGGCCGTCCCCCGGCAGATCCCGCGCCCATGAGCGCCGGAACGGGCACCCAGAGCAATCCCCCACCACCAATGCGGACCGGTCCAGGATCGGCGGCGCCCGACGGAGGCCGATCCGCCGCGCCGGAACCAGCGTCAGCGAGTGGCGCCGCTGCCGACGCAGGAACCGCCGGGGATGGGCCAGCACAGGGTAGCACGACCTCACCGGGCACAACGACAGGGGCCGCCGCCACCACCCGCGGCAAGGGGAGCCGCAATCCCGGCTACTGGGCCTGGCGAGCCAAACAGGCTCCCGGCCAGCCCCTGAACAAGCCGCGTGGCAAACGCAAGAGTTGAGGGAGGAGATGCATCCAATGAACCACTCAGGTGCGCTATTCCCGGCAGTGGGGAGCGATGCCCGATCCGGCGGGCACCGAACGCGCGGGTTGTTAGTGCTGGGGCTGCTGGCGAGCCTGCTACCCGCCGTGGGAACCGGGGCCGCCCCGGCGCCCGCGCCCCCGCCCGCGTGTGCGGATCGCTCCGAGAACGATGGGGTGGCCGCGCAGGCCCGGCCCATCGGTCTTGGCGAGACCCAGGGCCATACCTTCTGTCCCGCCGGGGATGCCGATTGGCTGGCGTTCTACGGCCGGCACAAGGCCACCTACCGCTTTACCACGGTTAATCTGACCGCCGGGGTGAGCGCCTACCTCTATCTCTTTGCCCCGGACGGCCAGACGGTGCTGGCCCGCAACGATGACGCGCCCGGCGCGCAGGCGCCCAACCGGTTGCAGTTCACCGCGCCCGCCGATGGGTGGTACTTCGCTCAGGTCAAGAACCGCGCCGATACCGGCGCGCCGGACGCCCGCTACACGATCCGGCTCGATCTGGAAAGCGCCCCCGGCGCGCCCCCGGCCACGCCGCCGTCGCCGGCTGCGCTGCCGGTGGGCAGCGCGGGCGCCGCCCCGGCCCTGGTCACCGGCAACGGGGTCCTGCTCCAGGCGCAGGCCGGCGACGCGGGCAGCAACGGCC
>DASSGZ010000652.1:0-2400 GCA_035693165.1 Chloroflexia bacterium
CCCGCCGAAGACCATCGCCACTTCCATCGTCAGCATGTAGCCGTTGGCACTGGTGCTGCCCGCCAGCAGGAAGGCCAGGTTCATCAACCCGCCCCAGAAGGCCGCCCACTTGGTGAAGATACCGAGCAACAGGGCCAGCCCGACCAGGACCTCACCGTAAGCCACCAGGTAGCTGAACAGGTGCTCGTTGGGCATGGCGACGTTCTTGATGAAGTCGGCATACCAGCCGAAGACGGCGGGATGCGCGCCGGTGGCCTTGCCGACGGCGCCGGCCAGGAAGCCATGGATGCCGGCGGGGACTTTATCGCCGACCCAGGCGGCTTCCTGGATCTTTTCGAGGCCGGCGGAGAGCCACTCGTAGGCGAGCAGGAGCCGGAGGGCGAGCCAGAAGATGCCGGTGAGGCGGCGGTCGGCGGTGAACTTAGAGAGAGCGTTCATTGATTTATGCCCCTTTCAGTGGCAATCAGTGGTGGCGGCGGGCGGTTCCATCGATTGGAACCGGGCGGCGTCACCGTTTGTGTACGGGATTATTATGCCGGGTGCCGGTGAAGGCGGCGGTTACGGGCGGTGAAAAAGGAAGCCGGGAATCGTGACAATTTGGTGTATATGCACGTACAGTGTGAAGGAAAGGTAGTGAAGCGGTGTACAATATGGGCGGCGGAGAAGCGCCGGGTGGCCCCGGCGGGGTGGCGGGCACAAAGAACCGCCGCCGGCTTAGCCGGCGGCGGTCTGCTGTTAATTGTGCGGGAGCGGGCTGGCTAGACGGCCGTGTTCCCGCGAGTGACAAGACGGACGAGCCAGATCACGATGACGGCGCCAATGAAGGCGACCGGGATGGTGACCCACCAGGAGTTGCCGCTCATGCTGAAGTCGGGGTTGATCAGGCTCACCAGGAACCCACCGACGAAGGCACCGATGATGCCCATGATGATGTCGCCGATGAGGCCGTAACCCCCCTTGCCCATGAACATGCTCGCCAGCCAGCCGGCAATGGCGCCGACGATCAGCCAACCAATGAGTGATAACATGGTTCTTTCACCTCACTTGTTTGTATGCCTGCGCGTGGCCCGACTCTGTCACTAATGCGGCCACGGGCAGATCCACTATTGCCCTGTCCATCTGGGGCCGAAGCCCTAGATGCCAGTTATATAGGCAACTACCGTGCCACGCCGGGTTGCGCCCCCGCCCGATGCGCGGTATGCGCCGTGCTGTGCTCGCTCTACCGGCACAGACGGCTTTCTTGTGCGTAGTCCGGCTAGCGATCCGGTGGAGATGGTTAACATGACGATGAAGGTCAACGAGCTTGTGAGCTACGTCTTTAGCGGCAGCGCCTACAGCTTCGCGGGGCCGTTTGCCCGCTGGCTTGAAGCCTCACCGCCGTTTCGCGCCTTCGCGGAAACGCATCGGGACAAGATCCGCAAAAAGGTGCGCAATATCCGCGACGAAGACACGCAACAGGACCTGGTGGCGGAACTGGCCGTCGCGCGCTGGTTGGCGGGGGAGCGCCGGTTCGCGGTGGCCTATGAGGTGTATATCGCCGGCAAGCAGCGCGGGCCCGATTTTTCGGTGACCTTCCGCACGCGCATCCCGTTCAACATCGAGGTCACCCGGCTGCGCACCGGCAGTAGCGGGCGGGCCGGCGAGGAGGCCGTCCCCCGGACCAAAATCGCCAATACGATCTGCGCGAAACTCGTCCAGCTACCTCCGAGCGTAATCAACGTGCTGGTGCTGGTCGCGGACGGGCCGGTCTTTGGGGCGGACGACCTGGCGGGGGCGCCGGGCGTGCTGGCCGAACGCGCCCTGCGCAAAGACGATGCCTTTTTTCAACGCCGCGGGTTGCTCGGCACGCGCGACTTCCATCACCACTACCAGCGGCTCAGCGCGGTCCTCTTGCGTCGCCTGACCGAGACCGGCGCGCTGGAGCCGGTGGCCCTGTGGGTCAATCCGCAGGCGCGCCATCCGCTACCCGCCGACCTGGCGACGATCCTGCGGCAATGACGCGCGGGGCCGGGCCGGCTCAGGGACGGGTGCGCAGCGCATGGCGCAGGCCCACGAAGCCGAGGCCCAGCAGCGCCAGCGCGATCGGCGCCAGGGCGCTGCCGGGGTGCAGCGGGGCCACGACGAGCAGGGTCGCCACCGCCGCCACGATCAGCACCAGGCTGCCCAGGATCTCCAGTTCTTGCGCGGTCTCCATTGTGCTGTCTCCCTGGCTTGCAGATGTATCATAGTGGGAACGGCGGCTGGCCCCGCCGGATTACAGACGCCGCCTTGCCATCTCCGGTACAATAGTACGGGACCGCGTGGCCGGTGGTTGCAGCCCGTGGATCACTTCCAGCAAGGGAGAACCGTATGCCTGAGAGCAAACTCCGCGTCGGCGTGATCGGCGCGGGAATCGGGACG
>DASSGZ010000653.1:0-16592 GCA_035693165.1 Chloroflexia bacterium
GGGCGAATCTTCTCTTGGGAAGATTCGCCCGCCGTGATTCCGCCAGCCGATTGGCTACGCCGCCATGGGCGCCGGGCGCGATTCGCCGCTGGGCTTGATCGCCCATAGTGTCACCAGCAGCAACACAGCCATGATCCCCGCCCAGGCCCAGAAGGGCGCGCTCGGCCCGATGATCTGGAAGATCGCGCCGCCGATCAGCGGGGCGAGGGCGTTGGCGCCGCTGAGGAAGGCCGTGCTGACGCCCAGGATGCCGCCCCGTTCATCGGCCCGGATCCGCTTGGTCAGCAGGCTGTTGATGCTGGGCTGCAGCACGGCCCCACCGACCGAGGCCGGGATCATGGCGACCAGCAACCAGGCCAACCCAGCCCAACCCCGGTCGCTATCCGCCGGGAGCGCCACGGGCAACTGCTCGGGCACGGTACCGGGTTGCGTCTGCTGGGAGTGCAGTTCTGTTTGTACCCGCGCCTGCGAGTACCAGGGCACCGGGGCATGCGGAGTCAGCGCGGTGAGTGCCAGACCCAGCGCCAGGGCGCCCAGGCCCAGATAGATCAGCTTGCGGTCGCCCCACTTGCGGCTCCAGCGCCCCAGCAGCCCGCCCTGGATGGCGACGACGATGATGCCGACGAAGACAAACACCAGCGCATTGTCGGCGGCGTCCATGCCCAGGCGGGTGAGGGTGAACAGCGCCAGCAGTTGCTCGAAGCCGCCGAAGGCGATCTGCTGGGCGAACAGCAGCACCAGCAGCAGCCCGATCTGCGGCAGGGTGAGCGCACGCAACATGGCCGCAAAGCTAAAGGGCGCGCGGGCCCGGCCCGTCGATGCGGTGCCCGGCTGGTGCGTCTCCTGCAGCCAGAACCAGGAGAGGACAATCGAGAGGGCCGAAAAAGCCGCGGCGATAAAGGCCGGCGCGTGATAATCGTTGCCGCTCAGCGCCAGGGCGGCATAGGCGATCACCGGGCCGAGGATGAAGCCCAGGCCGAAGGCCGCGCCGATCAGCCCCAGGCCCTGCGTGCGGGTCTTCTCGGTGGTGCTGTCGGCGATCATGGCCTGTGCGGTCGAGATATTGGCGCCCGACAGGCCGTCGATGATGCGCGCCAGGAATAGAATGGCCAGCGTGTTGGCAAAGCCTAGCACCAGGAAGCCGATCAGCGTGCCGATCTGGCTGGCGATCATGATCGGTTTGCGCCCGTAGCGGTCCGACAGCCGGCCCAGCAACGGCGCGCCTAGCAGTTGCATCAGCGGATAGGTCGCGCCCAGCAGCCCGATGGTCTGCGGGTTGGCCCCGAACGACGTGGCATACAGCGGCAGCAACGGGATGATGATCGTCAGCCCCAGCAGATCGATCAGGACGACCACCAGGATCGGCAGGATCTTCTTGAAGTCGAGTTTGTCTTCCGCTCCCGGCGCCGTATCTTTTGGTGTTTCTACAGTCATTGTGCTCACGAGATATAACCTCAACTAATCTGGCAGGCGCCCCCACCAGTATCCATGCGCCCAGCCATACCGGCCCCAGCGCAGCAGCAGGCGTATCAAGGCGTCTTCCGACCATATATTTTCTTGATTAGTCATTTCTGACTAATCAGAGTATACTACCAAATGGTGATCCTGTCAAGAGAGCGCAGCAAGCAATTACTACCGCGTGGGCCGGTCGAAGGACATGAAAAAGCGTGTACTCCATACAGAGTACACGCTAGCTATGGTCGCAAGCCAGATGGGCCGGCCTGCTCGCGCGAATTACGGGGTCGCGGTGGCCGCGGCGCCCGCCGCCGGAGTGGTGCCCGCGGCGCCGCCCGTTTCGGGCGTAATGACGTTGATCACCCAGGTACCGCCGTCGTTGTTGAGGCTGAAGATACGCACCTCCGGCCCGGAGGCGTAGTTCAGGGTAGCCCGCACGGTGGCGCCTGTACCCGCGTCATTCATCACCGGCGCCTCAGTCTGGAACGACTGGTACATGTTCTGGATGCCGACAATGGCGGCAATGGTCTTGCCGCTGTCGAGGCGCAGTTGCAGCAGGCTGCTCAGGTACTGCCGGCTGGCCGAGCCGTCGGGCTGGGTTTGCAGCGAACTGAGGAAGCCGTCAACGGCGGCTTTCGGATCGGTGGCGGCGGCAGGCGTACCAGTGCCCGCGCCCGGCGTGGTCTCGCCTGCGGCGGGGGTCGTGGCGCCGCCCGCAGCGGTGGTGGCGGTGGCGAGGGGCGGGGTGGCGGTTTCGGCAGCCGGGGCAGTGGTCGCGGTCTCGGCGGCCGTGGCGGTCATGGGTGTCTCAGCGGCCATGGCGGTGGTCGGAGTGGCGGCGGTCTCGGCCACGGTCGCGGTCGCACCCGTGGCGGGGGTACTGGTGGCCTCCGTGCCACCGCAGCCCGCCAGCGCCACGGCGCTCAGCAGGCTCAGCCCCAGAACTATATTACGCAGTTTCACAACATTTCCTCCTGGAATAACGGCGGCTGAACGTGGTTTCAGCACGCGGGTTTCTTTTAAGCAGACCCATTCTAACAAGCACCACAGGCGACGGCAAGGGTAATCCGGCCCAATTATCCCTGTTCTTCGTCCTATAGTAATATCCGTCCAGAGACGGAGACTACTACCGCAACTACAAATGCCCGTTTGCGTTACGGCGGACTGAGCCGATAGTTCGCATAATACAACCGCAGAGCTTCTCCGGTTCAAAAGTTAGAAAACTTTAATCTATTTTCGGCTATCCATATGAGAGACAAGTAAATCTACCGCGGACAACAAAATAGGGGAGGCATATTGGCTATGCCTCCCCCATCTGGATCGCGGAACCCCGCGCGGGTCGCTTACCGCACGCGATCCGAGTGCAAGAGCGCGCCCACCGTCATCGCCCCGAAGAGGGCGGCGAACACGCCCAGCAGGACGAACACCTCCACGCCCGCGGCGGGCGCGGGCGCCGGCGGCGTCACGGCCACCTCCTCGACGCTGCTGATCATGTGCGCGATGCGCCAGACGCCGTTCTCCTCGACCAGGGTATAGACAAAGGTGTTGGCACCCGCCGGGTAAGGGCTGATCACGCCCGGCACCAGGTCCACCTGCGCCGTCATGGCGAGACGGCCTTCGACGGCGTCCTCGTGGAGGATCTGGACGTTGCCGGCATGCTGCACGCTGCTCCAATGGGTCAGCGCGAATCGCTCAAAACCGTGATCCTGGCGGTAGGCGGCGGTGAATTGCGCGTAGGCTGCCGGGTAGTCGTGGCGGTCGATCGCGGCCCAGTAGTCGTAGACGGGCTGCGCGGCGGCGCTCGGTGCCGCTTTAGAGGCCCCTTTAGGGGCAGACGCAGCCTGGGCCGGCCCCGGCACGATCAGCAGGCCCAACCCCAGCAGCAGCGCGGCGGCGGTGCTGAGCAGGAGGCGTAGCCCGTGGGTATACAGTTGGCAAGTCCGGTTCATCACGCAGGCGTCTCCTTCCGCATCCTTCATTACACCTGATCTACGCACGAAACGCTTGGAACGTTACATGCTGTAACCCATTTGACAAGAGCGGGTCGGGTGTGATACAGTAATGAATGGACCGGCTTTGTGCCGGGGCAACGGAATAACGCGGGAGCCTGCAGGTGAGCAGGCTGAGAGGTTGGCTAAGGCGCCACGACCGCTTGAACCTGATCTGGGTAATGCCAGCGAAGGGAGCTTAGCAGTCAGATGCACAGCTTTCGGCGGGCGCTGGGGAACACCAGCGCCCATTTCTTTATGCCCCAACCGGGCGGCGATGCCGCTGCCGGCGCGCCGGGGCCGGCGGATGCGCCGCTGGGCGTGCGCGTCGACCACCTGAGCAAACGCTTCGGCCAGGGCGATACGGCGCTGCCCGTGCTGGACGATATCTCGCTCGACGTGGCGCCGGGCAGCTTTGTCAGCGTGCTGGGGCCGTCGGGGTCCGGCAAATCGACCCTGCTGGGCATCATCGCCGGGCTGGATGCCGCCGGCGCCGGGTCGGTCACGCTCTACACCGCCGATGGGCCGGTGACGGGGCCGCGCCTGGGCCGCGTGGGCTACATGCCCCAGCGCGACCTGCTGCTGCCCTGGCGGACCGCGCTCGGCAACGCGGTGGCCGGCCTCGAAGTGCGCGGCGTCCCCGCCGCCGAGGCGCAGGCGGCGGCCCTGCGCCTCTTCGCCGAGTTCGGGTTGGCCGGCTTCGCGGACAGCTATCCCCATGCCCTCTCCGGCGGGATGCGCCAGCGCGTCTCGTTTGCCCGCTCGGCCCTCGCCGCCCGCGGGCTCATGCTGCTGGACGAGCCCTTCGGCGCCCTCGACGCCCTCACCCGCACCGCGATGCAGGAATGGCTGCTCGCCGTGTGGGCCCACCTGCGCGCGACGATCATCCTGGTGACGCACGACGTGGACGAGGCCGTGCTGCTGTCGGACCGGGTCCATGTGCTGACGCCGCGCCCGGCGCGCATCGCGGCCACGACCGAGGTGGCGATCCCGCGCCCGCGCTCGCTTGACAGCATGGCCGGGCCGGAGTTCAACCGCTACCGAAGCGAGTTGCTGGCGGCCTTGCGCGCCGCGGGTGGGCTGCCGGGCGCGGCGGTGGAAGGCCCGGTGCCATGAACAGCCCGGCCCGCCGCTTCCTGCGCAATGCCCTGCCCTCCGCCGTGGCCGTCGCCGTGCTGCTGCTGCTCTGGGAGAGTTATGTCGACCTGACCGGCATCCCGCGGGTCATCCTGCCCGCCCCCTCCGCCGTGGGCGAGGTCCTGATCATCGACGCCGGGATCTTGCTCGCCAACGCCTGGGTGACGCTGATCGAGACGGTGGTGGGCTTCGCGGCGGCCATGGCGGTGGGCCTCGGCTTCGCCATGCTGATCGACCGCAGTGCGATGCTGCGCCGGGCCATCTACCCGCTGCTGGTGGCCTCCCAAACGGTGCCCAGCATCGCCTATGCGCCGCTGCTGGTGATCTGGTTCGGCTACGAGATCTTGCCCAAGGTGCTCGTCGTGCTGATCTACTGCTTCTTCCCCATCGTCGTCGCGGCCCTCGACGGCTTCCGGGCCACCGATCCGGAGTTGATCCGCCTGTTCCGCACCTTCGGCGCCAGCGGGCGGCAGATTTTCGCCAAGGTGCGCTTCCCCAACGCGCTGCCGGCGATCTTCTCGGGCATCCGCATCGCCATCACCTACAGCGTGACCGGGGCCATCGTCGGCGAGTATGTGGGCGCATCGCAGGGGCTGGGCATTTACATCCAGCTTGCCAAGAACCGCTTCCAGGTGGACCGCGTCTTCGCGGCGATCCTGGTTATCGCCGTCTTGAGCATCGGGCTGTTCGCGCTGGTCTCGCTGGTCGAGCGGCTGGCGCTGCCCTGGCAGTTCGCCGCACGGGCCCGCCAGCGCGAGGCCGGCGGGCAGCCGTCCGCCGTCGGTGGCCAGTAGTTGGTGGTCCGTGGTCCGTGGTCAGTTTAGGGCTTGTATTGGTTTGTTATGTCATTCTGAGCGCAGCGAAGAATCTCCGTCTTGTTGGGAACGGCGACGAGACTCTTCGCTGCGCTCAGAGTGACCGGTATTTGAGTAAGGAGATCAAAGGGATATGTATTTCAATCGTATCTTGGGCGGCGCCTTTCTGACCGCCGCCCTGCTGTTGAGCGCGTGCGGCGGCGAGGCTACCACCTCGACTTCCGCGCCTGCCACGGCGACGACAGCGCCCGCTACGGCGCCCACCGAGGCGGCGACCGCCACCCCGGCGGCCACCGCTACCGCCGCTGTGCCCATGGCGACTGAGGCGGCGCCCGCGACCGGCACCAGCGCGGCGGCAGTGCCTACCCCCTATACCGGCCCGGTGCAAAAGGTGAGCCTGGCGCTCGACTGGACGCCGAACACGAACCACACCGGCTTCTATGTCGCGCAACAAAAGGGCTGGTACAAGGAGCAGGGCATCGACCTGGAGATCCTGCCCTACTCGGACGCGGCCAGTCCCGACGCCCTGGTAGCCGCGGGCAAGGCCGATTTCGCCATCAGCTTTGTCGAGCAGGTGGTCATCGACCGGGTAAGCGACCTGCCGGTCAGGTCGGTCGCCGCCATCGTCCAGCACAACACGTCCGAACTGGCGACGCTGAAAAGCTCGGGGCTGGACCGCCCGGCCAAGCTAGCGGGCAAGCGCTACGCGGGCTTCGGCACGCCCTACGAGGAGCCGGTGATCGCCGACGTGATCAAGTGCGACGGCGGCCCGGCCACGCCGATCCAGAATATCACCACGAACACCGGCGGCTACCAGGCGCTCGTCGCCAAGCAGGCCGATTTCGTCTGGATCTACAAGGGCTGGGAGGCGCTGCAGGCCAAGCACGACAACGTCGAACTGAACGAGTTCCTGGTGCGCGACTACTGCGTGCCGGACTACTACAGCCCGGTGATCATCACCAGCGAGGCGTTCCTCAAGGACAAAGCCGATGTGGGGCGGCGCTTCATGGCGGCCACGGCGCGCGGCTTCGAGTTCGCCATCCAGCAGCCGGACCAGGCCGCCGACCTGCTGATCGCGGGCAACCCGCCCGGCAGCTTCCCCGACGCCGCCCTGGTGCATGAGAGCGCGCAATACCTCGCCAAGGAGTATCAGGCCGAGGCGCCGCGCTGGGGCGACCAGACGTTGCAGGTCTGGAGCGGCTACCCCAAGTTCATGCTGGAGACGGGCCGCCTGGAGGACGCCAACCACCAGAAGGTCACCAGCCTGGACTACGCGGTCATGTTCACCAACGAGCTTCTGCCCGCAAAGTAAGCAGATCCAGTGGACCCGGCCCGGCAAGCGCCACGCAAACGGCTACCTGCCGGGCCGGGCAGTGGAATGGCACCTGCCATTTGTGCGGGATTGGATCTTGCGGATGGACCAATCCCCAAGGTACACTAAATGGGTTTGCCCGACTGATGAAACCTATGTTCACGTGAGGAAGCTTTAATGCCCGACTCTGCCGCCTTTGCCGTGTTCCTGACCGCTGCCGTGATCCTGGCGTTGACGCCGGGGCCCGGCATTTTCTACGTCCTGGCGCGCAGCCTGCAAGGAGGGCGGCGGGTGGGGCTGGCCTCGGCGCTCGGCACGGCGCTCGGCGGGCTAGTGCATGTCGGGGCGGCGGCGCTGGGCCTCTCGGCGATCCTGGCAACGTCCGCGCTCGCGTTCAGCGTGGTGAAATACGCGGGCGCCGCCTACCTGCTGTACCTGGGCATCCGCACGCTGTTGCAGCGCGAAGCCACAGAGGTGGCCGTGGCCGGGCCGGTGCCGCCCACCCGCCGCGCCCTGTATCAAGGCATCGCCACCGAAGTGCTCAATCCCAAAACGGCGCTGTTTTTCCTGGCCTTCATTCCGCAGTTCATCAATCCGCACGGCGCGGTCGTCGTCCAGTTCCTGCTGCTGGGCGCGATTTCGGTGCTGCTCAACACCAGCGCGGACCTCGTCGTCGTGACTCTGGCCGGCCCCATCGGCCAGCGGTTGCAGACGCGCCCGCGGTTCCGGCGCGGGCAGCAGGTGTTTTCCGGCTGCATGTTGCTGGGCCTGGGCACCTACGTCGCGCTGTCCGGCGAGCGGCGCTAGTTGCACACAACCGCCAGCGAAAGCCCTAAGGGCCTCCCAACGAGTTCACAGCGGTACCGCTTCACGCAGCACTCGCGGGCGGAGCCGCGCACGCAGCGAATCTTCGGGGATCAGATCCACCGGACGGCCTAACAACGCCTCCAGTTCCCGCCCGGCACGCATCAGCTTCAGCCCAAGACTGACCGGCGCATCGACAAGCAAATCCACATCGCTATCCGGGCCGGCCTCGCCCCGTGCGACAGAGCCGAACACGCGCACATTCGTGATGCCGTAGCTATCCATAAGCGTCAGCACCGCGTGGCGCTTATCACCCAGCACTTCATTTATACCCAATCCGGCGCTCTTATGACTGTCCACCCAGCAACTCCGTAATCTGCGCACTCAATACCGGAAGGTCATCTCGAATTATCTGCCATACTCGATCATGGTCGATATCCATATAATGATGGACCATGAAGTGCCTGAAGCGCACAACGTCTTCCCAGGCAATTTCGGGATGCGCCGCTTTTATCTCGGGCGACAAGCGATTGATAGCTTCCCCAATAACTGCAAATGAGCCGATTAAGGCATAGCTGTTCACTCGCTCTTCAATGCTGGCCCTGCCCCCACTCGCCACCGCCTGCACCGTGCGGATCGCGTCGATAATATCAAGCAGGAGCTCTTCGTCTCGCTCATTCATCCTATGATCGTTACCCTAGCCGTAAACTCGTCACCCTTGAGGTGATCTGTCATGGTTCGATTATCTGCCTATCACACTCACTGCAAGCAAGGTAGAACATGTCCATCCTATCACATTTCCTCGGCGAGTGCGACCCCCAACTACCCGAACTGCCGCTGCTGTTGCGTCCAGTCCAGGCCCTCGCGCCCATCCGGCGCCGTACCCGTCACAAGTGCTCTAGTCGTCACCCGCAGGTTGGGGTGGCGTGCGTACTATAGCCCGTCATGATTCGTTTCCCACTGTAAGCAGTATTGCAACATACGCGTAGGGCGATATGCTATAATCGCCGTAATCATCGGTCTGGTTCCCGCGGGATGCCACCTGCTTCGTGGCCCTGCCCTGCATGCCGCAGCACTTGCAGACAAAGGACGTACCGACCGCCATGCACATACCCCTGCCGGCCGCCGCGCTCATCGGTCAGGTCGTCCGGGCGCCGGAGCAATCCGCCACCCGTGGGGTGGCCGTGCAGTCCACCCGTGGCCCGCCCCCCTGCCCCCACTGAATAGGGACCTTCCTACCGCCGCCCCATCTGCCGCCCCGCTACCGGGCAAGCCGGGCCGATGGCGCCGGGTTATCACCTCGCTCGTGGATCAACGCACATAGGGAGGATCAAGTCATGGCAGCCAGTAATCCCGTGGCCACGGCGGACCCTGGGGTCAACCGCTGGACCGTCGCTATCGCCGGGGTGATCATGCAGTTGGCGCTGGGCGCTATTTACGCCTGGAGCCTGTTCGTCAAGCCACTCAACAATATACACCCAGACTGGAGCCGCACCGATATTACCGTGACCTTCAGCATCGCGCTGGTGGGCCTGGGCGTCGGCGCGATTGTCGGCGGTACCTATTTGGACAAGTACGGACCACGGGCCGTCGCCACCGTGGCCGGTCTCTTCTACGGGATCGGGTTCATCGGGGCCGGGCTGATCCAGAGCCTGTGGGGGCTGTGGCTGACCTACGGGGTGCTCAGCGGCATCGGCATGGGGCTGGGCTATATTGTGCCCCTCGCTACCCTGATCAAGTGGTTCCCCGACAAGCGCGGGCTGATCACCGGGCTGGCCGTGGCCGGGTTCGGCGGCGGCGCCGTGGTCACGACTCTCATCGCCCCCGGTCTCATCAGCGGCGTGGGCGTTTATAACACGTTTATTGTCCTGGGTATCGTCTACCTGATTATGGTGGCGGGCGCCGCCCAATTCTACCGCGTCGCCCCTGCAGGCTACGCGCCTCCCGGCTGGACGCCCTCCGCCACCCAGGCCAGCCAGCGCGCCGGCAAAGACTTCACGTTGCAGGAGTCGCTACGCACCTGGCAGTGGTATGTGCTCTGGGCCATGCTCTTCCTGAACGTCACCGCCGGGGTCATGGTCATTTCGCAGGCGGCGCCCATGACCCAGGAGATCACGGGCGTGGACGCCACCACGGCAAGCAGTATCGTCATCCTCATCTCGATCTTCAACGGCGCGGGGCGGCTGTTCTGGGCCTGGCTGTCGGACACGATCACCCGCCGCTGGGTCTTCCTGGCGATGTTCCTGATCCAGTTCGTGCTGTTCCTGATCATGCCCGCCATCAACAACTTCTTCCTGCTGTCGGTGTTCTTCATGATCGTGGCCCTGTGCTACGGCGGCGGCTTCGGCACGATGCCGGCCTTCGCCGCCGACTACTTCGGGCCGAAGTTTGCGGGGCGCATCTACGGCCTCATGTTGAGCGCCTGGTCGGCCGGCGGCGTGCTGGGACCGATCCTGATCGCCAATGTGTACGATAACACGAAGAAATATAGTAGCGCCCTGACCATCGTCGCCGTTGTAATGCTCGTCAGCGCCGTGCTGCCGTTCATCGCGCGCCCGCCGCGGGTCGGCCCCGCCGAGGCGACGACCGAGCGCACCGCGCCCGCGCCGGGGCAGTCGCGCGTGTAGGTGGCCGGCAACCGGCGCGTCTGGGACCGCGCCGGCCCGCACCTTCATCCGCACGTTCCACCATGCTACCGGCGGGCTGCTCGCGCCAGCCCGTCCAGCGCGAGAAAGGTTGCAGATCATGACAACGAACGGCAATGGAGACGGCCAGGGCACCGGCAGCCCGATCTCCCTGCTGGGGCGCGTCGCACGCAATGTCGGCGTCGTCCCCGACCGCACCACCAGCCGGCGCACCGAGCATGTCCGCCCGCGTATCAGCGGGGCGCAGGTGACGGACAGCATCTGCCCCTACTGCGCCGTCGGCTGCTCACAACTGGTCTACCACCGCGACGGCCAGGTGATCAACATCGAGGGCAACTACGCCAGCCCGATCAACCAGGGCACGCTCTGCCCCAAGGGCGCGGCGACCTACCAGTTGGTGGACAACCCCAACCGGTTGCACACCGTCAAGTATCGCGCGCCGCACAGCGACCACTGGGAAGACCGCCCGCTCGACTGGGCCATGGAGCGCATCGCGCAACTCGTCAAGGAGACGCGCGACGCCACCTGGGAGGCCACCGACGACCAGGGGCACATCGTCAACCGAACGCGGGCCATCGCCCACCTGGGCGGGGCGACCCTCGACAACGAGGAAAACTACCTGATCAAGAAGCTGTTTGCCGGGCTGGGTATGGTCTGGATCGAAAACCAGGCCCGTATCTGACACAGCTCCACTGTGCCCGGTCTGGGCACCCGGCTCGGTCGCGGCGGCGCGACCACCTTTGAACAGGACCTGACGAACAGCGACTGCATCGTGGTGATGGGGTCGAACATGGCCGAAAATCACCCGATCGCCTTCCGCTTCGCCATCAAGGCCCGCGAACGCGGCGCGCGCCTGATCCACGTCGATCCGCGCTTCAGCCGCACCTCGGCGCTGGCCGATACCTACGTGCGCATCCGCTCCGGCACCGACATCGTGTTCCTGGGCGGGCTGATCAACTACATGATCCAGAACGAGCGCTACTTCAAGGAGTACGTGCTCGCCTACACCAACGCCGCCGTCCTGATCAATGACGACTTCAAGGACACCGAAGATCTCGACGGCCTCTTCTCGGGGTTCGACCCGGAGAAACGGCAGTACGACACCAGCACCTGGCAGTACAAAGGGCAACAGGGCGAGGGCACGGAGATGGAAAAACAGCCCGAGAACGCGCCCGAAACCGCCGGTCAGGTGGCTCAGGGCGGCGGGCAGGCCGCCAAGCACACCACCAGCCAGACCCACCAGAACCCGCGTATGGCGCCCACCGACCCCACGCTCCAGGACCCGCGCTGCGTCTTCCAGATCCTCAAACGCCACTTCGCGCGCTACACGCCGGAGACGGTCGCCGACCTGTGTGGATGCAAGCCGGAGGACTTCCTGGCCGTGGCCGAGGCCCTGGCCGCGAACTCGGGCCGCGAGCGCACCTCGGCCTTCTGCTACGCGATGGGCTGGACCCAGCACACCGTGGGCGTGCAGATGATCGGCTGCGCGGCGCTGCTGCAACTGCTGCTCGGCAATATCGGGCGGCCCGGCGGCGGTATCCTGGCCCTGCGCGGCCATGCCACCATCCAGGGGTCGACCGACATCCCGACACTCTACAACCTGCTGCCGGGCTACCTGGCCCAGCCGTCGACCACATCGGGGCACTTCAGTCTGAAAGAGTACCTGGATGTGCAGACGCCGCACACCGGCTGGTGGCACCACTACCCCAAGTACATGATCAGCCTGCTCAAGTCGTGGTGGGGCGACGCCGCCACGGCGGACAACGACTACATGTACGACTACATCCCCAAGATCGACAGCGACTACTCGCTGCTGCCGATGATGCAGGCGATGAAGGATGGCAAGATCCAGGGCCTCTTCTGCATGGGGCAAAACCCCGCCGTCGGCGCGCAGAACGCCGTGCTGGTGCGCCAGGGGCTGGCCCGGCTCAAGTGGCTCGTGGTGCGAGACAACTTCGAGGTCGAGAGCGCCGCCTTCTGGCGCAACTCGCCGGAAGTGGAGAGCGGCCAGGTGCGCCCGCAGGACATCGGCACCGAGATCTTCCTGATGCCCACGGCCATGGTCCCGGAAAAGAACGGCTCGTTCACCAACACCATGCGCCTGGTGCAGTATCACGACAAGGCCGTCGAGCCGCCCGCCGACTGCCGCTCCGAAGCCTGGTTCGTCTACCACCTGGGCCGGCGCCTGCGCGAACTCTACGCGGGCAGCACCGACCCGCGCGACCAGGGCCTGCTCAAGCTAACCTGGGACTACGGCTCCGAGGGCGCCACCCACGACCCGGTCATCGACGACATCGTCAAGGAGGTCAACGGCTGGACGGTGGCCGACCACAAGCAGGTCAAGACCTTCACCGACCTGAAGGACGACGGCAGCACGGCCTGTGGCTGCTGGATCTACTCCGGCATCTACCCGGACGAACACACGAACATGGCCCGCAACCGCGACGGCGACAACTGGGTCAGCCTGGGCTGGGGCTTCGCCTGGCCCGCCAACCGCCGCATCCTCTACAACCGCGCCAGCGCCGACCCCGAAGGCCGGCCCTGGTCCGAGCGCAAGAAGTATGTCTGGTGGGATGCCGAGCAGAAGAAATGGACCGGCTACGACGTGCCCGACTTCCCGGCGACTAAAGCGCCCGACACCCCGCCCAACCCCGACGGCACGGGCATCGACGCCCACTCCGGCGCCGACCCGTTCATCATCCAGGCCGACGGGCGCGGCTGGCTGTTCGTACCCGCGGGGCTCAAGGACGGCCCGCTGCCCACGCACTACGAGGCGGAGGAAGCGCCGGTCGAAAACGCCCTCTATAAGCAACAGACCAACCCGGTGGCGAAGGTCTGGCGGCGCAAGGACAACGTGCTGGCCGACTTCGGCGACCCGCGCTACCCCTACGTCATCACCACCTACCGGCTGACCGAGCACCACACGGCGGGCGGCATGACCCGCTGGCTGCCCTGGCTGGCCGAGCTCCAGCCGCACGGCTTCGTGGAACTCAGCCCGGCGCTGGCCCAGGAAAAGGGCATCGCCAACGGCGACTGGGTGGTGGTCAGCACACCGCGCGGCGACGCCGAGGCGCGGGCCATGGTCACCGACCGCATGCAGCCGATGAAGATCCGCCGCCGCCAGGTGCACCAGATCGGCATGCCGTGGCACTTCGGCTGGCAGGGCCTGGCGACCGGCGGCATCGCCAACAACCTGACCGCCATGGTCGCCGACCCGAACGTGAGCATCCACGAAAGCAAGGCGTTCATGTGCAACATCCGGAAAGGACGGTTGCAGCCATGAGTCAACCCGCGGTCCCTTCGGGCATGGGCGCCCCGCAGAAGACGGCGCCGGCGGTCATCACGCCCACCGTGCCGATGGGCGGCCCCGGCCCCACCCCGGCGGGGGCGACGGCCAGCGCCGGGCCGATCAACCAGAGCGCCTTCATCCCGCTCGGTGAAGTCACCAAACGCGACACGAGCCGCACCCGGCAGAGCAAGGGGTTCTTCACCGATACCTCTATCTGTATCGGCTGCAAGGCGTGTGAGGTGGCGTGCAAACAGTGGAACCGGCTGCCGAGCGACGGCTATGAGTACACCGGCTTCAGCTACGACAACACCGGCACGCTGTCCGGCAGCACCTGGCGCCATGTCGCTTTCGTTGAGCGGCCCGGCGCCGGGCACGCCGGCACGCAGTCGAACTGGCTGATGTCGTCCGACGTGTGCAAGCACTGCACGCACGCCGGGTGCCTGCAGGCCTGCCCGACCGGGGCGATCATCCGCACCGAGTTCGATACCGTGGTCGTGCAGGAAGACATCTGCAACGGCTGCGGCTACTGCGTGCCCGCCTGCCCGTTCGGCGTGGTCGAGCTAGCCAACATCCCGGCCCCGCCCCGCCCGGCCAACAAAGTCGACGACCTGGTGACGGCGTTGCGGCAGGAAGTAGACGGCTTGCTGGCCCACAAATGCACGCTCTGCTATGACCGGCTGATCGACGGCATCGAACCGGCCTGCGCCAAAGCTTGCCCGACCGACTCCATCCAGTTCGGCGACCTGGACGAGCTACGCGCGCGCGCCGAAAAGCGCGTGGACGACCTCCACGCCCGCGGCATCCCGCAAGCCTATCTCTACGGGGCACGCGAGGGCGATCCGGGGGCCACGCGGGGTATCGGCCCGCTCAACGCGTTCTTCCTGCTGCTGGACGATCCGGAAGTCTACAACCTGCCGGCCCGCCCGCAACTGCCGCAGAACAACGTCGTGCCGGGTTACGTCGCCACCGCCCTGACGGCCATCGTGCTGGGCATCGGCGCCGCGCTGTCGTTCCGGCGGAAGTAGCGCGGGCCGGCAACCAGAATCCGTCATTCTGAGCGCAGCGAAGAATCTCCGTCTCGTTCGGATACAAGACGAGACCCTTCGCTCCGCTCAGAGTAACAATTGACTTGTGACACTCTACAGCGAGGTGCTGCATGGATTCAACGACACAACGGGTCGCGGCCACCCAGGGACCGGGCACCACCTTGCCCGTCACCGATCTGGGACGCGACGGGCGGCAGGACGGGCACGGCCCCGCCCTCGCCACGACGACCAGCGAGGCACGCAAGAGCTACTACGGCGTCGCGCCGATCAAGAAGCCGCACTGGAAGTGGGAGATCGTGCTCTACTTCTTCCTGGGCGGCGTGGCCTCGGGCGCCTACACCATCGCCACCATCGCCGAGGTGGTGGGCAACCGGCGGCACCGCGACATCGTGCGCGCGGGGCGCTACGTGGCCCTGCCCTGCCTGATCGCCAGCCCGCTGTTGCTGATCAAGGACCTGGGCAAGCCGTCGCGCTTCTTCAACATGCTGCGCGTCTTCAAAATCAAATCGCCCATGTCGATGGGCACCTGGGGCCTTATCGGTTTCAGCGGATTCGCCGGGCTGTCGGCCGTCGCCGAACTGGCCGATCAGGGCGTGGCGCGGGGCACGATTCCGTCGCGGCTGGCGCTGCTCTTGCCGCGCGCCCTGATCGGGCGGGCCGGCTCGTTCTTTGCCCTGTTCGTCGGCGGCTATACCGGGGTGCTGCTCTCGGCCACCACGGTGCCGCTGTGGTCGAAGAACAAGTATCTGCTCGGCCCGACCTTCATCAGCGGGGCGGTGTCCACCGGCGCGGCGGCCATCGACCTGGCGCTGACGATGAGCGGCAAGGACGACGACGCGACCGTGGCGGCGCTGGAAGAAACCGAAGCGGTGGCCCTGGCGACGGAAATCGCCATGCTGGCGGCGCAAGCCGCGACTTCCGGCAAACTGGTTGATCCGTTGCTCAAGGGCAAGTACCGCAGCCTGTTCATCCCCAGCGTGGCGCTGGGCATCGTGCTGCCCTTCCTGGCCCAGGTTAACGGCGCGCTGCGCGGGCATCGCACGCGCGGCGGGCGCCTGCTGACCAGCATCCTGGTCTTGCTCGGCGGCCTGGCGCTGCGCTGGAGCCTGGTCTTTGCGGGCAAAGCGACGGCAGAGGACCCGGAGGCGTACTTCAAGCTGAACCGTTAACTCGCGGCGGCGATCAACGCCGCCACCGCCGCGCTTGCCGGGTGCGCTTCGACCGCGGCGACGCGGCCTACCTGCGCCACCTGGCCGCCGAAGAGCACGGCAACGCGCTCGGCCAGGTGGCGCACTTCGCGCCAATCATGCGTGACCAGCACGACGGCGCAGGTCCGCCCGGCCAACAACGCCGCCAGATCGAGCATCAATTGGCGGCGGGCCAGGGAGTCAAGCGCGGCGAACGGCTCGTCCAGCAGCAGTACGTCGGGATCGAGCGCCAGCGCGCGGGCCAGGCTGGCCCGTTGCGCCTCGCCCACCGACACCCGCCCCGCCGGGCGCTCCGCCAGGTGGGCGATGCCGAGCCGATCCAGCCACGGGCGCACGGCGCCGCGCGCCTCCGCCGCGGGCACGCCGCGCAGCCGCAACCCCAGCGCCACGTTGTCCAGCAGGCTGCCGCGCAGCAGCAGGGGCCGCTGAAACACCACCGCCATGCGCCGCCGCAGGCGCACCAGTTCGCCCGGCTCCCAGCGCACCGGCTCCCCGGCTACGCGCACGACGCCCGCCGCGGGCCGGTGTAGCAGGGCCAGCGTCTCCAGCAGCGTGCTTTTGCCCGCCCCATTCGGCCCGACCAGCGCCAGCCGCTCGCCCGCCGCCAGGGCCAGATGGGGCACCTGGAGCACCATCCGCCGCCCGCGCGCCAGTTGCAGGTCGCCCGCTTCGAGCAGCGGGACGCCGCTAGTCGCCATGCGGGCCGCTCCGCTGCTGCAACCAGGTCAGCCCGGCGGCCACGGCGAGGGTCAGCGCCAGCAGGATGGCCGAGAGGGCAATCGCCACGTCGAAGTCGCCCTTGCCCGTCTCCAGCACCGTGGCCGTAGTCAGCACGCGCGTCTCGCCCTGGATATTGCCGCCGACCATCAGCGAGGCGCCGACCTCGGAGATCA
>DASSGZ010000654.1:0-4121 GCA_035693165.1 Chloroflexia bacterium
CCAGATGGTGGAGCGCACGGCGCAGTTAGCGAACGCGATCAGTCTGGCGACGCAGCAGCAGCGAACGGCGAGCGAGCAGGTGGTGGGCACGATGCGCGAGATCGCGCAGGTGACGCGGCAGGCGGCGACGAGCAGCGAGCAGGCCTCGCGGGCGGCGAGCGAATTGAGCGACATCGCCCAGGAACTGCGCACCGTGTCCACCGGCTTCCGCGTCGAGCAGGACGGCGAGGACCCGCCGCCGGCTGATACCGAGCCCCGCCGGGCCGCGCCCCGCCTTGCCACCGGGGAAGGTGCCGCTTGATGACCCTCTCTCAGGCCGCGGCGGAGAGCGGGCGGCATAGCCCGCAGGCGACCGCCGAGCGCGCTGTCGAGGCCCTGGTGGTCGCGGTAGCCGACCCGGTCCAGGGGCGGGCACACCACTACGGGTTGCTCGTCAGCCAGGTCCATAGCATCGTGCGCCTGGGGGAGGGCGAGATCGGCAGCCGGGCACGCAAAACCGGTGAGGGCGGCTGGGAGATGGTCTACGAAGGCGCCTGGATCCCGCTGCTCCATCTACGGCAATGTCTCGGGATTACCGACCGGCGCACGGGCAGCAATGCTGAGCGGATGTTCGCGAACCGCGGGTCGGTGCGTATCCTGGTGGTGCGCAGCGGCGATGCACCGGCCTCGCCCGCGCCGGCCGGCGGCGCCGGGGTGCTCTATGCCGGCCTCGTGGTCGATGAGGTCCACGAAATCATGAGTTGCCCATTGGCGCAACTGTTGCCCTTCCCGCGCTGGGTGGTGCGCGACCTCCCGGCGGCGACAGTATGGGCGGCATTACCGAGAGACGATTCATCCTTGCTGCTGCTCCTCGACGGGGTCGCGCTCGCGGCGCAGCAGTACCAGCGGTAAGGCAGGAACATGGACGATACACGCACGGCGCTCCTCGGTAAGTTCCGCGAAGAGGTGGACACCCACCTCCTGCGACTGTCCCAGGGCGTCGTCGCGCTGGAGCAGGATCCCGGCAACACCGGCCTACTAAAAGAGGTCTTCCGCTCGGCGCACACCATCAAGGGCGCGGCCAAAATGATGGGCTTCGCCGAAATCACGCGCATCACGCACGAGATGGAGTCGGTGCTGGGGGTCATGCGCGATGGGCACCTCCAACTGACGAGTGACATCAGCGACCTGCTCTTCGAGGGGGTCGATGCGATCACCCTGCTCACGCAACTCCAGACCAGTCCCGGCGACGCGCAGGCCACCGAAGCCCTGGCCGAGATGAACCCGGATCAACTGGTGGCCCGGCTCAAGGCCATTGCCGACAGCGCCGCGCCTGCTGCTAAAGAGGCACCGGCCCCGGCGCCGCTGCCCGTCGCGCCCCCGGTGGCCGGCGCGAGCAACGGCACCACCGCCGCCCTGGACCACGCCGAGACCACGCCCGCGGTGGCGCCCTACGAGGCAGGTCCGGCGAGCCGCGGCGAGGCCCATGCGGCCCGCGCCGATCTCACCGGGTTTAAGCCGGGCGAAGACAGCATCCGCGTGCGCGTGCAGAAGCTCGATACCTTGATGAACCTCAGCGGCGAGATGGTCATCACTAAGATGCAGCACGAGGCCATCGCCGCGCAGATCCGCACCCTGCTCGAACTCGAACGCAACCGGGCCCGCTTCCTGGCCGACATGCGCGAGCGCGTGGAACGCTCCTGGGGCATGATCAACCAGGTCGACATGGAAGAGGCCCTGGAGCAGTTGCATACCCTCGACACGACCATTGACGACCAGACCGGGTCAGCATTGCGCGAGTTCCAGGAGTATGCCGGGCGCCTCAACAGCATCTCCGACGAGCTACAGGATACCGTGCTCAGCGTGCGCATGCTGCCGATTGAGACGATCTTCTCCACCTTCCCGCGCGCGGTGCGCGACTTCAAGCGCGAAAGCGGCAAGGATGTCGAGGTGCTGGTGCGCGGCGGCGAAACCGAGCTCGACAAACAGATCCTGGAGTCGCTCGGCGATCCGCTGATCCACCTGTTGCGCAACGCGCTCGACCATGGCATCGAATCGCCCGCCCAGCGCCGCGCCGCGGGCAAACCCACCCAGGGCCTGGTCACGGTCCATGCCTACGCCCAGGGCACCCAGGTGCTGATCGAGGTCAGCGACGACGGCGCGGGGATGGACCCGGCGACGATCCGGCGCCTGGCCGTGCAGAAGAACTATATCAGCCGCCTGGACGCCGAGAAGCTGAGCGACGAGGAAAGCCTGAACCTCATTTTCTATCCCGGCTTCAGCACGGCCAGCATCATCACCGATGTGTCGGGCCGCGGCGTCGGCATGGACGTGGTCAAGAGCACCGTCGAGCGCATGAACGGCACGGTGGGCATCGAGTCCCAGTTGGGCATGGGCACCCGCGTGACATTGCGCCTGCCGCTGACGTTAGCGACCATGCAGGCATTGCTGGTGCGTGTGGGCACCCAGGTCTTTGTCGTGCCCAGCCACACCGTCGAGGGCGGCATGGAGTACATCGGCCTGGAGGATATCTTCATGGTCGAGGGCCACGAGGTGGTGCGGCTCAAGGGGCGCAGCATGCCGCTGGTGCGCCTGGCCGACCTGCTGGACCTGCGCCGCGTGGAAAGCGGCACCTGGCTCAAGGATACCGGGCTGCAGCACTTGCTGCATACGCCGCGCCCCGCGTCGTCCAACGGCCACGGACCCCTCGACGGCGAGGAAGAAGACCTGAGCCTGAACTTCCGCGCCCCGGTGCTCGGCACCGGCATCCGGCTGGAAAACAAGCTGCCCGGCGTGATCGTCGGCAGCGGCGATCGCCAGGCGTGCTTCCTGGTCGATGAACTCATCGACGAGCTTGACGTGGTGGTCAAGAATCTGGGACCATTACTGAGCAAGGTCGAGACGGCGATCGGGGCGACCATCCTGGGCAACGGCCGGGTGGTGGTCATCCTCGATATGCCGAGCCTGCTGGCCGAGGCGCGCAACCTCAGCACCCGCGGGCAGCTTGGGCGGGCCTGGCAGGTGGCGAAAGCCGCCAAGAAACCGCGCATCCTGGTGGTCGACGACTCGATCACCACGCGCGAACTGGAGAAGAGCATCCTGGAGAACGCCGGGTACGAGGTGGAGATCGCCATGGACGGGCTGGAGGCGCTGGGCAAACTCGAACAGCAACTCCAGGATGGCGAACAACGCTACGACCTGGTCATTGCCGACATCGAGATGCCGCGCATGGACGGCCTGGAGATGACGCAACGGGTGAAGAGCCATCAGCAGGACATGCTGCGCAACACGCCGGTGATTATCGTGTCGTCGCTGGCGAGCGATGCCTATAAGCAGCGCGGCATCGAAGTCGGCGCCCAGGCGTATATCACCAAGGGACAATTCGATCAGAGCCATCTACTTGAGACCATCGATTTGTTGATACAGTAGGATCGCGCGGAGCCGGCCCGCCCCACGCCGCAGCGGCGGGCGGACCCACTCCCCGCGACCCAGGGATGAGGATCATCAGCATGGAAAAACGCCGGATATTAGTGGTGGACGACAGCGCCCTGGTGGCCGAGGCCGTCAAAGCCAAGCTGGAGGCCAGCAACTACGATGTAGCGGTGGCGCACAGCGGAGAGGAGGCGCTCGAAAAAGTCCACGAGAGCCTGCCCGATCTGATGATACTGGACGTGTATATGCCCGGCATCGACGGCTTCGAGGTCTGCCGCCGCCTGCGCGAAGACCCGGCCACCCAGTCGCTGCCGATCGTCATGCTCAGTTCGCGTGGCAATATCAAGGAGAAGCTGGCCGGGTTCCGGGCCGGCGCCGACGATTACCTGGTCAAGGAATTCGACCTGCTGGACCTGCCCTACCGCGTGCGCCTGGTGTTCCGGTTGCGCGGGCTGGAAACCGATCGCAACTAATCGATCCCCATGAGCCAGCCCATCCGCGTCCTGATTGTCGAAGACTCACCGCTGGCGAGTGAGATCCTGACTTCCATCCTGCACAGCGACCCTGAGATCAAGGTCGTGGGCGTGGCCCGCAACGGCGTCGAGGCGCTGGAACAGGTGCCGTTGCTCAGGCCGGACCTGATCACGATGGATGTCTGGATGCCGCGGATGGATGGCTTTGCCACGGTCGAGCGGCTGATGGCCTATTAC
>DASSGZ010000655.1:0-10855 GCA_035693165.1 Chloroflexia bacterium
TACCGCCGCAATCCCGTCAGACTCAGCCAGACCCCGCCCTAATCCCGCCACGCACCACGCGCAGCTAGGGCGACGAGACTCTTCACTGCGCTCAGAGTGACAAGGGGATGCGGCGGCGAGACTCCGCGCCGCGCTCAGAGCGCTAAGGGGGCGGGTGCCGGCCATCTTCTGTAGCTGCGCGATTTATCGCGCCGTACTCGTTGCTCGTCAGCTTAGGATGCTGACCACAGGCAGATTCGGTGCGGCAACCAGGCCGGTTTGAAACCGGCCCCTACAGCGACAAATGCAGATCCGGTGGGGCGACAAGGCCGGTTTGAAACCGGCCCCTACAGCAGCATTGCACGCTACTTTCGGGCCTCATGATGGCCGGCCCCGCCTGATGCGCTCGCATTACACAGGTCGCAAGCACGACAGCGTTGTAGGGGCCGGTTTCAAACCGGCCCGCGTCCCATTGCGCTGTAGGGGCCGGTTGCAGACCGGCCTGCCAGCCCCTAGCCCTCGTCCGGCGATTCGCCGGTGTCGGTCTCCAGATGCGCGGACTCGCCGTCTTCGGCCAGGGTGTAGAAGCGGGCGCGGCCCGAGCCGTGGACGGCCAGGAAGCCGCGATTCACCAGGTCGCTCAGTTCGCGGGCGGCGGTGCGGTCCGACATGCCGGTGAGCGTGCGGTACTCGGCGTTGTTCAGGCGGCCCCGCTCCTGCAGCACCTCGATGGCGCGCAACTGGCGCTCGTTCAATTCAGTGAGGCGGGCGGCCAGGCGGCCCGCGGCCCCCGCCGGCGGCGCGGGGTGGGGCGGGGCCACGGGGGCCGGCTCGGCGACGGGCGGCTGCCAGCGCGGGCCGTAGAAGGTGACGACGAATTCGCCGCCCTCCTCGCGGAAGTCGGGTGGGGGCAGGCCGTGCTCGCGCATGGCGTGAATCATCAGGCGCGCCCCGCTGCCGATCTGCTCCATGTAGCCCGGCAGATCGCGCAGCAGCCCGGCCAGCACCGGGTTGCGCGCCCGCGACTGGGTGCGCCCGCGCGCCATCAGCGTCAGGCTGATGCCGGGCGGCAAGAGGCCGGGGGAGTGGATCTCGATCTGCTGCGGGTAGACGAACACGCGCACGTGCTGGCCCGCCTCGTGGTAATCGCGGTGCACCAGCGCGTTCGTCACCGCCTCGCGGATCGCCTTGAGCGGGTACTCCGGCAGGTCGACGCGCTTGAAGCCCTCGATCTCGGCGCCGGTGCGCATGCTCGCCTCGATGAACCGCTCGGTGGCGTCGATCAGTTCGGGCAGGGCGCCGCGCAGGTTCTTGCGGTTCAGGTAGCCGCCGGTGCCCGTGGTGTCGTTGAATTGGACACAGAACACCTCGCTCTGCGGGATCCAGCGTTGGGGGTCGCGCCCGAAAAAGAGCACTCCGGCGTTGGTGGGGCGCGGTTCCAGTTCCTCGCCCGCGGCGTTCACCTGCTCGACGGCGCACTGTAGCCCCACCAGCGATTCGGCGAGGCTGTTGTATTGCAGGCGCCCGCTGCTGCGCGTGCCCAGGTAGCCGGTGACGGCGGCGGTGTCCAGGTCGTTCAGCGTCGCCTTGGGGACGGCGTCGCGTTCCCAGCTCATGATGCCGCGCGCGTAGGAGAGGGCGTTGATCTCGGTCAGGGTCAGCGGCACCGTCTGCGACCCCTTGCGGCCCCAGAACACGCCGCCCGCCTGGTAGAGCACGCCCAGGGCCGGGGGCACGTAGACCAGCACGACCGTGCGCCCGTCGAAGTCGATACGCTCGGGCTCGACCGGCACCGTGACCAGCGGCGGCTGGCAGCGCCGCGCCGCCTGCACAATATTGTCGCTTACATACTTGGCGTTGCCGACGCCGACGATCTCGCGCGTCGCGTCGTCCACGCCGAAGATGATCCAGCCCCCGGCGGTATTCGCCAGCCCGGCCATGCGCTCGGCCAGCACAATGGGCCGCTCGCCGCTGCGCTTGAACTCGACCTCGTATGTCTCGCCGGACTCGATCAGCCCGCGCAGGATTTGCTTATCCACAACGGACCCCCGCGCCGGGCCGGATGCTGCCGGTGCTGTGGTGATTCATAACCTGCCCCTGGCAGGAATCATAGCACAGCAGGGCCAATCGCGCAACCACAGGGCGGTGCCGCCCGGCCCCTTGCGCCGGGGCGGGGAGATCGCTCGCCCGTTCCCGCGGCGGGAAGGGGGTTGGGGGTTAGGTTGGTGGGGCGCGCGATCCGGCCGCCGCACAGCGCCTACCGCGCCCCGCTCACCTGCAGGTAGACCGGGTCAGGACCCACGGCCAGCCGCCCGCCGCTCAGGCTCAGCGTGGCGCCGTAGAGGTCCAGCGCGCGGATCGTGCCCGCGACCGGGAGCCGGGCGGGCACCGTGGCGTCGGTGCGGCTCCAGACCACCCACACCTGGTCGCCGGGGGTGCCGAAGGCGTAGCCGTCGAGCGCCGCGCTGCCGAGCGTCGCGGCGTCGAGCCGCCGCAGGGCGGGCCGGTCGCCGATCTGCGCCATCAGCGTGCGGTAGGCTTGCACCGCGGGCTTGGGACTCCAGTCCTGGCGCATCAAGCCCGCCTGGGCGAAGATCTGCAAGCCGGCGCTGGGCGGGTTCCAGTCGTGCAGGGTGAACCAGGCGATGCTGCCCAGGCCCGCCCCCAGGCCCTCGGTATAGGCGCGGGTCAGGAAGCGTGCCTGCACCGCCTCGCTGCCCAGCGGCCAACCCGGCGGCTGCCAGCGCGGGTCATTAGACGACGTGAGGCCGATCTCCGTGTTGATCAGCGGCTGCGGCAGGCCCAGCGTGGTCAGCACCTGGCGCAGGGTAGCGGTTTTGTCGGCCACGCTGGGCCAGTGCGGGTTCTGCGGATAATAATGGAAGTTGACATAATCGATATAGTCGCTGCCGCCCGCCTGGGCGAAGTCACGCAGGAAGTTGCGGTTGAACGGGCCGGGTGGCGTCTCGTCGATGAACCACTCATAGCCCAGCCCGCCCAGCACAAACTGCGCCTGCGGATCGACGGAACGCACCGCGGGCACCCCGGCGCGCAGCAGCGCCACATAGTCGGCGGCGTGCAGCCCGAAGCCACGCGCGTGGTCGGCGCCCGCGGTGCCATCCGGTTCGTTGAACAGTTCCCAGAAGTGCACATTAAACGGCGGGCGGCTGTAGCGCTCGGCCAGCGCTTTCCAGAAGGTCGCCAGGCGGGTCGGGGCCACCTTGTCCACGGGGCCCCCGTCGTAGGTGCAGGCCCACGCGGGGCAGGCCGAGATGGTGAGCATCACCTGGATGCCGGCGCGGGAATACCAGCGCATCACCGTGTCGTAGTACGACCACTTGTAGCCGCTGGGGTCGGACGGCTGGGCCTCCACGGCGGCCCACCACACCGGCAGACGCACCATCTGGATCCCGGCGGCCTTGATCGCGGCCACCGCTTCCACTTTGTCGAAGTCCCCGGCGTCCACGGCGTAACGGGGCAGAACCGGCGCGCAGCCGGCGTCCTTGTAGCGCCAATCGTAGTAATGCTGGCCCACGTTGCCCATCTGCACGTCGAACGGCGCCTTATACGACGGAATGTAGGTCAGCACCCGCCGCTCATAGGCCTGAATCAGCACGTCGGTGGGCTGCCCGTTGATCAGCACACGTGCCCAGTAGGGGTCGGTCATGGGTAGGCCGCTGGCGAAGAACCACGGGTCGTTGACCTTGCCGGTCTGGTATTGTCCGTTGACCACAATCGGGCCGGTGGTGTTCAGGAAGTCCCAGAAGACGGCGGGGATGTTGCGCCCGGTCAGCGGCTCGTAGTGGACGAAGGTGATGCCGGGCACGGCGGCGCGCGCCGGGTCGCTGCCGACAGCGCCCGTCTTGGCGGTGACGGCCAGGGCCTTCTGGCCGGTCAGGTCGCGCTTGGGCTGGGCCATCAGCGTGCCGAAGGTGGCGTAGGTCGGGGCGTTGGCGTCGGTGGTGTCGGAGGCCAGCGGGATGGTGGCCGGGCAGCGCTGCTCAAAACTGTTTACGCCCACCTGCATGCGCCCGGTCATCAACTCGACGGCCAGCAGGCCGTTGGTGACATACCAGGGGCTGGTCTGGTCGCCCGCCGGGTCGTTGATCTCCATGCGCGTCTTGTCGAAATACTGCACGCGCCGCTGGCCGCCGGGGGCCTCGCGCATCGGCTCCAGCACGGTCGCGCCGGGCGCCGGCCCCCAGTACCACGAGCGGTTGGCTTTCTCCGCGGCGACGGGCGCATCGGTGCGCTGCCAGACCCGCTGAAAGGCCGGGTCGGCGAAGCCCACCGGGTCGGCGGCGCGGGCGGGTGCCTGCCCGGCCAGCAGCGGTGCGACGATCAGGGCCAGCGCGGCGATCCGCACCCCGGCGGCTCTCTGCTGCGGTTGCATGGATTCGAGGTCCTTTCGCATGGTTACAGGGGGGCCCAGCGCGCGCCGCGCTGGGCCGGACTCGCAAAGGCGCGGCGCGGGGGCCGGTCTCCCGGCAGCCCCCCGCGCCGCTGGTCTGCGTGATTCTACCCTCACTCACACAACGAACGAGCGGAGCAGGGGTTGCCGATGGGTTTACGGCTGCGTCACCGCCACGTAGATCATCTTTGCCAATTGGCCGCGCGTGGCCTGGTTGCCGGGGCGGAACGTGCGGTCGCTGTAGCCGCTGACCACGCCGTGGGCGACGGCGGCCTCGATGACGCCGTAGAACGGATAGGTGGGCGGCACGTCGGTGAAGCTCTGGACCCCACTGGTGGGCGGCACCTCGGCCCAGCCCTTGGCGCGCACCAGCATCTTGCTCAACTGGCCGCGCGTCACGTTATTGGCCGGGCGGAAGTAGGGCCGGTGTTGCGCGTCGCACGGCTCGCCGGCCGTCTGCCCGCAATCATAGCCGCTGATGATGCCGTGAGCGTAGGCCGCGCCGATCACGCCGTAGAAGGTCGAGCCGGGCAGCACGTCGGCGAACGCCTGCGGCGCGCTGTTGTCCACCGGCCAGCCCATCGCCAGCGAGACCATCTTGCTGATCTGGCCGCGCGTGGCCTGATTGCCGGGCCGGTAGGTGCCGTCGCTGTAGCCGCTGACGGCCCCATGCGTGACCAGGTATTCCACGGGGGTATAGAAGTAGTCGTTGAAGCTCACATCGCCGAAGCGGGCGGGGGTGCGCAGCTTGATATACACCGGCGCCGGGTCCAGGGCAATGGTCGCCTGCCCGCCGCTGACCGTGTAAGGGCGCAGATTGTCATACATATCGCGCACGTCGGTCACGACGCTCGCGGGCAGGGTCAGGTTGCTCTGCCCGGTGCTCCAGGCGACGAGCAAGCCGGTGCCGCCGGCCAGGGCGAAGGAGTAGCCTTCGGCGGGGTTGGGGCCGGTGAACTCGTCGGGGCGCAATGCGCGCAGCGCCGTCGCCGTGCCCAGGTAGCGCGCGGCCGTTGTATAGCTTGCCAGCGCCGGTTTGGGCGTGTAGTCGGCCTTGACCAGCCCGTGGTACTGGAAGTACCAGTATTCCGCGCTGGTAAAGTCGTGCAGCGGGAACCAGGCCACCGTGGAGATGCCCAGGCTCAGCGCTTTCGCGTAGGCTTCGACGACATAGGCCGCCTGCATCTGTTCGCCGCCGTTATAGGGCGGCCCGGCGGCGCTGGGGGCCCCCGTTTCGGTCCAGATCAGCGGATTCTGCGCGCCCGCGGCCTGCATCGTCGTGCGAATCGACTGCACCACGGCGTCGAGGCTGGGCCAGGCGCTGTTGTTGTAGTGGTGGAAATTGATCGCGTCGGTGTAGGCGGCACCGCCCGCGGCCAGGAAATCGGCCAGGAAGCTGCGCACGAACGGCCCGCACTGCCCGTTGGGCAGGCACTGGTCGGTGAAGTTGTCGTAGCCCAGCCCGGCCATCACCACGAATGCGTTGGGCATGACGCTCTTGATGATCGTGGAATCGCGTTGCAAGAGCTGCACATAGCCCGCCGCCCGGTGGCCCCAGGCCGACACCCGATCCACCTCGTTGTAGATCTCCCAGCCGCGCACGGTATACGCGGTCGAGCTATAGCGCTGGACGGCAGCCTGGACGAAGTTGTAATAGACTTCCGGCGACACCAGGTCAACCGGCCCATCGGGGCCGCTGTTCGCGCTGCTGGCGGCCCAACTGGGGTTGCCCGCGAGAATAATCATCACGTCGATCTGCTCGGCGGCTAGGGCGCGCAGGCTGTTGTCGATGATCCGCCAGTCATAGGCTGCGCCGTTGGTCGGCTGCACCGTGGCCCACAGCAGCGAGTAGCGGGCCAACTGCACGCCCGCCGCGCGCATCACCTGGGCGTCCTGCGGGAACACCACCCCGCCGACATCGACGGCAAAATGATCGGCCTGCAGCACGCTGCCCGGCGCGCTTGGGGCGGGGGACGGCCCGTTCGCCGCAGCCGCCGTTAGCGGCGTTCCGAACAGACCCAGCAGCAGCACCAGCCGCAACACATATTTCATGCAGAGAACCCTACCTTTTCTTGTCATCCACTATTGCGGGCCAGCTCCGGTCCCGGCCGGCCCGGCGGCAGGCCCGGCCCCCAGGGATCTGCGAAATGGGGAACCTCCGGCAGAGGATCGCCGGCGCTAACGCACGCACTCCGGAGCAGCGCGGACCCCGCAAGGTCCGGTGGCAGTATACCAAATCGCCGCGCCGGGCGGCAAGCACGGGGGCCGCGACCGGCCTATCACGGCAGGCCGTAGTAGAAGTCCGCCACAAGGGTGAGCGCCAGCAGGGCGAAGGCGACGAGCGCGATCGCGCCCGCATAGCGCAGCCATCCCATGAGCCGGTTGGCGCGCTGCGTCCCCAGGCCCTGGCGCAGTATCGCGCCCCACCCCCGCGCGGCGGCCACCAGCAGACAGAGAATCGGCACCAGCAGCGGGAAGAGATAACGGCCCTGCGGGAACTCGCGCGTGCCGATAATCTTGTTGGCGGCCGTGGTCCGCACAAAGCTGATCACAATCCCGCCGAGGAGCACCACCGCCAGCAGCGCCAGGGTGGCGCGCCGCGCGGGCGCCGCGCCATCCGCGGCGCCCGGCCACCGGAGGGCCGGCGCGAGGCCCAGCACGCCCAGCATCATCAGCGCGGCCAGCACGGCATACAGCGCCGGGTCCAGGTCCACCGCCACCCAGCCGAAGCTGCCCCAGAAGGTGCGGAACTGCTGCGTCTCCTGGCTCCAGAACGTATCGAGGTCGGTGGGATCCAGCAGATAGTCAAGCAGGCTGGCCCTTTCGAGGTTGCCCAGCACGCCGGGCAGTGCGGGCGGCACCCGCGTCGCGGTCTCGAAAGAGCCGTTGCTCAGCACGTTATCGCCGGGCGGCGGTGCGTCGGGCGGGATCGGCGCGCCGGGCGCGGGCGCCAGCACCAGCCGGGCGTCGTCGAACTCGACGGAGCCGTCCGATCCGGCTTGCAGCGCAAAGCGCACCGCGGCGGCGGGCGCAGGTACCTGGGCGGTCACGGTCAGCGGAGTCCAGCCGGCGCCGACGAGCACGGCCTGCATGGCGGGCGGCGAGTCATAGTCGGATGCCAGCCCCGCCAGTGCCGTGCCCGTCACCGGAGCGCGCGCCCAGACAGTGGCGGTGGCCGTATAGACGCCGTGGCCCGGCGGCAGATCGACCCGCTGCATGACCTGTTCGCGCGGGGCCAGCAGCAGCGTGTAGCGCCCGTCGTGGGGCTGGGCCGCGGCCTGCCGCTGGCCGGGGCCCGGCAGGAAGGTGCGCGGCGACACCCAGGACTGCGCCCGCCCGGTGCTGTCAATCGTGGCGACGGCCAGGCCCGCCAGCAGCAGCACCGCTACCGCGACGGCGCTCGCCGCCACGAGGCGCGCCCGGCGCCGGGCGTGCAGCCATAGCCCCAACGCCAGGCCGAGCCCGGCCAGTCCCACCACGGGCAGCGCCGTGCCCTTGGCCGTCACTGCCAGCCCCGCGCCGGCGACCAGCAGGATCAGATCGGTCAGGCGGGGGCGCTGCACGGCCCGCACGGTGTACAGCGCCAGCAGCGCCCCGGCGGCGGCGGCCAGGGCGTCGTTGTTGACGGTGGCATGGATAAAAGCGGGCATGGGCAGCAGGGCCGCACCCAGGCCCACCGCGTTCGCCGCGTCCCGGCGGCCAAAGAGCCCGCGCCCGGCCAGCCACGCGCAAGCCACCAGCAGCGTTTGCAGCAGCACCGAGACGGCTCGCCCGGCGTACAGCAGCCGCTCGATGGCGGCCACGTCGAGGTTGGCGGGGCCGGTGGGCACCAGCCCCGCCAGGTGAAACACGGTCGCCAGCAGCCGGTAGTAGGTCTGCGGCTGGCGCTGCTCGAACCAGATGGTGTCGCCGGTGACACCCGGCACATAAAGGAAGCGGTCGGCGCCCGCCCCTGGATCCGGCGCCCAGGGCACGTAGCGGGTGAACTGGTGCCGGTCCATCGAGGCAATGATCGCCGCGCGCACCGCCGGGTCTTCGACGGCGTGCCCGTCTTTGGCGAGCACGACCGCGGCGGCCAGGTGGGCCGGTTCGTCCGGGCCGTGCCACGGCGGCATGAACACCGCCCAGGTAGCCGCGTAGGCCAGCCCCAGCAGCATAACCAGCAGCAGCGCGCGTGCATCCGGCGCCGGCACTCGGAGTAGCCGGCCCCCATACCCTTGCGCTGTAGAGTCCGGTTTCAACCCGGCCTGCGCTTCAGTATGCTCTTGCGGGGTAGGGGCCGGTTTGAAACCGGCCTGCGCCTCCTGCGGGGTAGGGGCGGGTTTCACATCGGCCTGCCGCTCATCTTGCGCTGTAGGTGCCGGCCCCAAACCGGTCTGCGCCTCCGCGTGTTCGGCTGATATAGGGGCCGGTTTCAAACCGGCCAGCGCCTCTGCGTGCTCGGCTGATGTAGGGGCCGGTTTCAAACCGGCCTGCCGCTCAGCAGAATCCGCTTGAGGATCAAGCAGCAGCCCGCGGGCCAGTTGCACGATCAGCCAGACACAGCCAGCCAGCCAGCCCAGCGCGGCCAGGGCGCCCAGCACCACCAGCCCCGGCGGCACGGCGCGCACCCACGCCGCGATCTGCCCCGCCCAGAGTTCGGGCGGCGTCACGGCGTAGCGCAGACCGAAGGCCAGGTCCACCGCAGGCACGGGCGCGCCGTTCAGATAGGCCGTGCCGCCGCCGTAGGCGTCCCGGTCGTTGAGGTAGACGGTGACGGTGTTGCGGCCCGGCACGGCCGTCGGATCGCGCAGTTCCAGGCGCAGCACCTGGCCCGCCGTCGCGGCAGGCAGCGGCGCGAAGCCGAACCAGGCGACGCCGTTGTCCACCAGGGCGGGCTTCGCCAGCGTGGCCTGCGCCAGTTCGCGGTTATCGGGACCCAGCAGGCGCAGGTCGAGCGTGCCCGTGTTCACCCGCTGGTAGGTGGCGATTTGCAGCCCCACCGCGCTCAGGCCCGGATAGCGCACCGTGAAGCTCTGGCCCAGGCTGCCGCCCGCGGGCAACTCGCCGCTGACCCCGGTGACGTTGCTCAGCCGCCACGCCGTGCCCCCGGCGCCCCAATGCCACAGCACGCCCGCCAGCGCCAGCAGCGGCAGCAGCACGACTCCGAGCAGGGTCCCCAGGCGGGCAGGTGAACGGTTCATATGGGCGCCATTATAGCCGGTCTCCGGCTCCCACGGCAAAGGGGCACCCGGCTCGCCCGCACGAACTACGAAGGACCACTGGCCTACCTTTGGCGGGGCCGGGTGGTTCATGACATTTGGTCAAGAGATCGCGTATAATAGGCGCGTACTCCCATCCAGGGCACTCCGTCCCGGCCCCACCGGACGGCACTACACCACTCGTCGTAAAGGATGACCTTCATGCCGCCGCTTCGTCCTCGCTTTGCGCTGCCCGTGCGCCCGCTCATTTGCCTGTTGCTGCTTGGCGTTACCCTCGGTAGCCTGAGCTTGCTGGCCTCCGCGGCCGCGGCCCCGGCGTCCCCGCGCGATGCCGTGGCCGCTGCGGCCCGCGCCGGGCTGGCCCGCCTGGCCGACTACTTCCACACGAATATGATCCCCGGCACCAACCCGGCCTGCTCGCCGTCGCCGGGCGCGACGAACTGTGTGGCCGCCTTGACGGTTCAGCAGAACGCGGGCGTCCTGGTGGCGATTCAGGCCGTCCTGCCCGACAACGTGGAAGCGTTCTACGTGGACAGCACCGGTGCCCGCTTCGGCACTGACTCGATAGGCGCGCCGGTGTCCGTGCCATTCGCCACCGGCGCGGGCAATGACGGCGTGGCCGGGGTGCAGGTGCGCAGCACGGCGGGCGGCATCCCCGGCCCCTTCACCACCTACACCCTCGTCAGCGTAAGCACCATTCTCCATCCGCCGAGCGATCCCTGGTGGTACGGCACGCCCACGCCGCTGCCGCAAGGCGCGCACCGGAACCAGGATCCCGTCACCTATCCCGGCCACCTGCTGATCTGGCCCATCGTGCTGTTCACCAGCACCATCGCGGTCAACGACACGGTCACATTCGACTCTCATACCGGCGGCTATGCGTCCGGCACCTGGGGCTGGGCCTGCCTGACCAACAATACAAGTCCCTTTGATCTCCTGGTCTGTAGCCAGGCTAATATCTCCGATTGGATGCACAACGGGTTTGATCCGGCTACTGGAGTACGTGTATGGGGAGAGCTTATGCGCGATCCTAACCGGGGACCGGGAGCGGCTGTGCTCTACAACTCATTGCCGGTGGGCTGGGATGGTACCAACGCCGATTCGACAGGATTTTGGACGTGGGGCCGCACCGACACCGTGCCGGATGACCTCGCTGCCGTCATGCAGCAGGCGGCGGCGGAACGCTGGCGCGTCTTCTTGCCGATCGCGGATCGCAATGATGATTATCGTTTGTATGCCTACCACATCACCGACTTCGCCGGGT
>DASSGZ010000656.1:0-5042 GCA_035693165.1 Chloroflexia bacterium
GGAAATATCGAGCGTCGCGCCGGCGCTGCTGTCTACAGTGGCCGGGGCGTAACCGGGCGCGGCGGCTTCGACCATCGTCCCCGGCGCCACCACCCCCAGATCATAGCCGCCGTCGGCGGCGCTGCCGCTCGCCGACGTGCCGGCGGTCACGCGCGCGCCGCTGATGGGGCGCCCGCTGTAGGCGTCCAACACATGCCCGGCGAGTGTGCGCGGGCTGGGCGTATTCGTCGGCGGCACAGGGGTCTCGGTGGGTGGGACAGGTGTATCGGTAGGCCCGGCGGGGGTCGCGGTCACGACCGGCGTTGGCGTGCCGGATGCGCCCATGAGATCGCAACCGGCCAGCAAAAGAACCAGCAGGAGACCGCAGACGGATAGCAGTAAACGAGGGGAAAGCCAGGCATGGTTGACGTTAACGCGACGGTGCATTGATCCTCCAGGACAACAAAACCTACATCAGGGCAGCAGACTCCCGCAATATTAAACCAATAATATAGGCCATGTCAAGCACAGGTAAGGTAAACGCCCTGGCCGCGCTTACCGGCCCAACATGGCGAGCTGCGCATCCTGCCTGTTTCGTATACGGACCCGACGGGCGGCCGGATTGACGGGATCCACTGGACCACGTCGCCATACCCGCCGGAATCCAGATTAGCGCGTCCGCGCGAGCGCGAGGTCCGGTGTACTAATGCGATTCCCGTGCACGACGGGCAACGAGCCGGATCACTGTTGGGTGAGGACGGGCGCCGATAATTGATCCCAGTGGATTATACAGTCCCGGCCCCGCGCTTTGGCCCGGTAGAGCGCCATATCGGCATGGTCCACCAGGTCGGCGCTGGTCTGCGAGTCGGTGGGGAAGCAGGCGATGCCCTGGCTGACCGTGGGCACCGGCAGGCGAGTGCCGTTATGGACCGGCATCTCGATGCGGGCCAGCGTGGCGCGGATGCGATAGGCCACCTGCAGGGCCTGGGCGCACGCCGCGCCGGGCAACAGCACGCCGAACTCTTCCCCACCCCAGCGGCCCACGCTATCGGTGCTCTTAATATTCTGGCTGATCGCCGTGACCACGGTGCGCAGTGCGTCGTCGCCGGCCATATGGCCGTAGGTATCGTTGTACTTCTTGAACAGGTCGATATCGAGCATGATCAACGCCACCGGCGCGCCCCTGGCCGCCGCGTGTTCCACGCCCCGCGTGATGTTGTCGAGCAAGGCGGCATGATTGTAGGCGCCGGTCAAGCTGTCGCGCAGCGCCTGCTCGCGCGTGGCTTCGTGGAGCCGGGCATTTTCGAGGGCCAGCGCCGCCTGGGCGGCAATCGCCGACAGCAAGCGCAAGGCGTCGTCGCCGTATGCCGCCGGCTCGCGCTTCTGGATTGTGAGGACGCCGATGACGCGGTTATTGGTCAGCAGCGGCACGCCGACAAGCGATTGCACATCGGCGCATGTAGCCGGAGCCAGGCCCACATCGGGCAGTTCCGTGTGCCAATCGCGGATCAAGAGCGGCTGCTGGTGGGTCACGATCCAGCCTGCGATCCCCGCCTGGGCCACCGGCAGCGTTTCACGGGGCCAGATGCGGCCGTCGGCGCGGTGCAAGACAAAATCCAGCAGGTGGCGCGTGTCGTCGTAGAAGGCAAGCAGCAGCGAGTCCGGCGCGAGCAGGGTTTGCACCTGGTCGGCAATCTGGCTGAGCACGCTGTTGATCTCCAGGCTCGACGAGGCCGCCAGGCCGATATGGTAGAGGCTGGACATCTCGCGGGCGGCGCGTTGCGCTTCCTGGTAGAGGAGCGTGCGCTCGATAGCCATACTCGCCTGCCGGCTGCACGCCGCCACCAGGTCATACGTGCTGGGCGGCATGGTGTAGGGGCGGGTGAAGCTGAAATTGATCATGCCCAGCATCCGCTCTTCGGTGCGCAGGGGAAAGGAGTAGAAGGATTGCGCGGGCGGGGCCACCAGATCACGCAGGCCCGACACCTGATCAATATCGGGGGCGAACACGCCGGCCCCGCTGCTGAGCAGCGAGGCGAGCAGCGGATTGCTTTGATCGAGCATGCGCTTGCGGTAGGCGATCAGCGCCTGGGGAGGAATGCCCACCGCCGCGCGGATCTCGGCTTCGTTGCGCTCGTTGAGCAGGACCAGCGAGCAGTCGGCGGCGTCGAGGATGGCACTCAACTCGGTGACGATGTATTGCAGGGCCTGTTCCAGGTTGGGCACCGCGCTCAGGTTATCGCCGAAGCGGTAGAGCAGGGTCAGGTCGCCCACCTGGCGCTGGATGATCTCCTCGCCGGTGAGAATCCGCCGGCTCAGCCGGTCGGCCATATAGGCGCCGGCCCCCAGGATAAAAAGCAACGTCAGCAGGTTCCAGCCGTAGACAAACTGCCAGTCCTGGCCGGCGACCTGCTCAGGCACCAGCATGGAATTCGCCGGGGGCGGCCAGACCGTGAGTTCCAGCACGACCAGGGCGGTATAGCACAGCGCGGCCTCGAAGGCGGCGACATAGGTGCCGTAGCGCGGCGTGAAAACGACGGCGGTTAGAATGAACAGCACGTAGAAGATGCTAAACGGCGTGGTCGCGCCCCCGGTCAGGTGGATGGCAACGGTGATGGCGATCATATCGGGCGGCGCCTGCAACCAGCGCAGCCGGGTAAGCAGCGCCGTAGTCCGCCGGAGCGGTGCGAGGTGCAATAAAATGAGGAAGACAAGGTTATAGCCGGCCACCGGGAGGGCGAGGAGCAGCACGTTGGCATACATCTGCGCCATGAGCGCCCCGGTCAACGTGAGCAACACCCCCAGGCCGAGCATCGCGCCCAGCATCCACCAGCGCAGTTGGATAGCCCAGCGCACGACGGCGGCATCCCCGAACAGGGAGAGAAAGTCGGGGGCCAGCGGGCGGGCGGGGCGCCGGGTGGGCGCGGACGCCGGTGGGGTATTACCGTTCATGCAGGCAGATCACGTGTAAAGCAGACGAGGTTGCCGTTGGCATACAGCACTCCGAAGACAGCGGCGATCCCACCGGGTGGCCGCGGCAGGGGCGCGGGCGGCCGGCGACGGTATTCCAGCAGGCGCCGGCGAGCAGCATGGCAGCAGGCAAGAGAGACTCACACGCCCATGGCAAGAGCGGGCGCGCCGGCGGCGATTGGGCTGCGGTCATTCTACACCAGCCATCCCGGTGTGTCAAACGGCGGCCGCCGCCCGCGCTTTGCCGGCGCACGCGGAGATGGTATAATTGACTGTTTGTGGTACACGCGAATTAGGAAAGAGGCTATTGTGGTGCTTGCAGAGAATGTGCGGGTGCATCCGACGGCGGAGGTGGCGGCGGATGCCGAGTTGGGGCCCAATTGCCGGGTCTGGCACCAGGCGCAGATCCGGGAAGGTGCCCGGCTCGGCGCGAATTGCATCGTCGGCAAAGGCGCGTATATCGACTTTGGCGTGCAGATCGGCAGCAACGTCAAAATCCAGAACCGGGCCAGCGTCTATCATGGGGTGACGCTGGCTGACGGAGTGTTTGTCGGCCCGCATGTGATTTTCACGAACGACCGCATACCGCGCGCCATCAACCCCGACGGCTCACTGAAAAGCGACGCCGATTGGGAGGTGGGGACGACTCAGGTCGGCTATGGGGCGTCTATCGGGGCCGGGGCCGTGATCCTGCCCGGCATCAGCATCGGGCGCTTCGCCATGGTGGGAGCCGGGGCGGTGGTGACACACGACGTGCCCGACTACGGCCTGGTGGTGGGGCACCCGGCGCGCCTGGTTGGGTATGTTTGCCCCTGCGGAGCGCGCCTGCCGGGCGGGACCGCGCCGCCGCCCGGCGTGACGTGCCCGGAATGCGGGAGTCCGGCGCCGCTGGAGGGCAGCCGATGAGCCGGCGGGCGGCACCCTTGCGCGTGGCGGTGATCGGGGCGGGCGCCATGGGCCGCAACCACTGCCGCGTCTACAACGAACTGCCCGGCGTGGCGCTGGTGGGCGTGGCCGATGCCGATCCGGCCACCGCCGAGCGCGCCGGGCACAGCTTCCACGTCCCTCACTTTACGACGCCGGGCGCCTTACTGACCGAGGCCCGGCCCCACGCCGTCTCGATTGCCGTGCCCACGATGGGCCACCTCCCTGTGGCACTGGAAGTCATTGCCGCGGGCGTCCATCTGCTGGTCGAGAAGCCGCTGGCCTACACGGTGGACGAAGCGCAGCAGATCATCGACGCGGCGGCCGCCGCCGGGGTGGTGCTGGCGGTGGGCCACGTGGAGCGCTACAACCCCGCGCTGACCGAGTTGCAGGCGCGCTTGCGGGGCGGGGCGCTGGGCCGCGTCTTCCAGATGCACGCCCAGCGGCTGGGGCCGTTCCCGGCCCGTGTGCGCGATGTCGGCGTCGTAGTTGATCTGGCGACCCACGATGTCGATATCATGCGCTATCTCAGCGGCGCCGATGTGGTGCGCGTTTACGCGGAGACGGCCCGCCGCATCCACACCGAACACGAGGATCTGCTGTCGGGCCTGTTGCGCTTCAGTGACGGCACCATCGGCGTGCTCGACATCAACTGGCTCACGCCCGACAAGATCCGCCAACTGACCGTCACCGGCGAAAAGGGTATGTTCCTGGTCAACTACCTGACCCAGGATCTTTATTTCTATGAGAACGACTATGTGCGCAGCCAGTGGGACACAATCAGCGCTATCGCCGGGGTGAGCGAGGGCAATATGACGCGCCTGCGGCTGGAGCGGGCCGAACCGTTGCGCCGCGAACTGGAAAGCTTCGTCGCGGCGGTGCGCGGGGAGAGCAACAACATCGTGGCCGGGGAAGATGGCCTGAAGGCCGTCGCCATCACCCAGCATATCGTGACCGCCGGTCTCACCGGCCAAGTCATCCAGGTAGGGGAAAGCAGCATACGGACATGACAGATACCGCAAACAGCGCAGCCGCCCGGTCGTTGACGGTGGCTGTGGTCGGGCTCGGCAAGATCGGCTTGCCGCTGGCCGCGCAATTCGCCCGCCACGCCGATGAGGTCATCGGCTGCGACATCAACCCGCAGGTGGCCGAGGCCGTGAGCGCGGGCG
>DASSGZ010000657.1:0-5129 GCA_035693165.1 Chloroflexia bacterium
GCCCGCGCCCCACTCGTCCCCGGCCTGGCTGAGAATCCGGTTCACCTGGCGCTGAATTTTGTCCTGGTTGATCGTCACCCGGCCCGCGGCGCCGCCCGCCGCCGGTTGCGAGCGCGCGATCAGCATCCGCTCGATGGGGCCGTCCAGGTCGGGGTCGCGCTTGAGCAGGCCTGTCAGGATCGCCAGCAACTCCTCGCGCGAGCGGTCCTGCAACAGAGTCGTGACATCCTGGCGCACTTCCACGGACTCCGGGGCGTCGATCCAGGTTAGCAGCAGGGCGACGATATGTTTGCAGAAGCCGCCGCGTGGGCAGGTGCAGGACCAGCCGGCCAGCGGGTCGGCGCCCGGTGTGTCGCGGGGCACCAGTGTGGCCGTCACCGTGTACGGCCCGCCGCTCTGGCCCTGGCAGCGGGCACGCAGCAGAGGGCCGCGCAGCACCGGATCCTCGATATAGTCGTTGCGCTCGTAGGACAGCCCGTTGCGGTAGCTGGCGCTGTCGGTGCGCTGCTCGACATCGCTCGCCGTCAGCGGCTTGAAGCGATCCCGCACATCCGCGCCGCTCTGCGGCACATCAGCCGCCGTCGATCCCTTGCCTTTCTTCGCCATCGATCCGTACCTCCACCGGCTATTGTAGCAAGCACCGTGCGCGCCCGCAATGCGCGGTAGCACACCCGAATAGAAGCGGTGTATAATAGGCTATTCAGTTGTCAATCCGGCGCGTAAGTGCCGCCGCGGCGCCCTGGCCGGCGGTAGCCGCCGCGCATTCCTGGGTGCATGGAGGATGGGGTGTCCACACGAGAGGCGGCAACCGGCGGCGAGGCAGGCGAAGCCGGCCCGGCATCCGGCAGCGAGTTGGAGCAAGCCGCTGCGTGCGGGCGCCTGCTGGAAGCACGCGGCGGGCACCTGGCCGTCGCCGAGTCCTGCACCGGCGGCTTGCTGGGCGACTGGCTGACCAATATCCCCGGCTCGTCGGCCTGGTTCCTCGGTGGGGTGATCGCCTACGACGACCAGGTGAAGATCGGGGTGCTGGGCGTGCCGGCGGAGATCATCCGCGAGCATGGAGCGGTCAGCGCGCCGTGCGCGGCGGCCATGGCGGCGGGGGCGCGGGCTTTGCTGAAGACCGACTTCGCCGTGGCGATCACCGGCATCGCCGGGCCGAGCGGCGGCACGCCCACCAAACCGGTTGGCACCACCTATATCGGCGTCGCCTCGGCGGCGGGCACGACCGTCGCCCACCACACGTGGTCGGGTAGCCGCCGGGCGAACAAGGCTGCGTCAGCGCGGGCCGCCCTGGCCTTGCTGCGCGAGATTTTGCAGAGAGGATAGAGGCATTGTATCAAAAGACCACTCTAGACAACGGCTTGCGGGTCTTGACATCGGCGATGCCGCACACGCGGTCGGCGAGCATCCTGATCTTCTATAAGGTGGGCGCCCGCTACGAAGCCAAGGAGATCAGCGGGATCAGCCACTACATCGAGCATATGCTGTTCAAGGGCACGCAGAAGCGCCCGCAGGCGCAGGAGATCTCCGAGGCCATCGAGGGGCTGGGCGGCTCGCTCAACGCGGCCACCGGGCGCGAGTACACCTCGTACTCGGCCATCGTGCCCAGCCAGCATTTCGCGCTCGCCTTCGACGTGCTCACCGACATGCTGCAGCACTCGCGCTTCGACGAGGAGGAGGTCGAGCACGAGCGGGCCGTCATCACCGAGGAAATCAACGGCACGCTCGACTCGCCGCCCGATATTGTCAACCAGGTCCTCGACGAGATCATGTGGGGCGACCAGCCGATTGGCCGGCCCATCGCCGGGACGCGCGAGACGGTCGAGGCCATCACCCGCCAGCAGATGCTTGACTACATGGCCGGCCATTACCTGCCCGGCGCCAACCTGGTTAGCGTGGCCGGGAACATCGAGCACGACCAGGTGGTCGAGGCGGTGCGCGCCAGCCTGGGCGCGGCGCCTAGCGGCCCGGTGCCCACCTATGCCCCCGCGATCCGCGACCAGACAGGCCAGCGCCTGCGCATCTTCAACAAAGACACCGAGCAGGCGCAGATCTGTATCGGCATGCCCGCGCTGTCGTACACCGACCCGGACCGCTATGTGCAGCAGATGCTGGATGGCGTGCTGGGCAGCGGCATGAGCAGCCGCCTGTTCGTCGAGATCCGCGAGAAGCGCGCCCTGGCCTACTCGGTCGCCTCCTATGTCGAGTCCTACAAGGATATCGGCGCCTTTATCCTCTACGCCGCCGTGGACAACGAGCGGGTGGAAAGCTGCATCCAGGGCATGTTGCACGAGCTGGACCGTATGCGCCAGACCCCCGTGCCGGTGGAAGAGCTGAACAAGGTAAAGGAGTACCACAAGGGCCACATGTTGCTGGCCCTGGAGAGCAGCCGCTCGGTGGCCGCCTGGGGCGGACGCCAGGAACTGCTGCTCGACCGCATCTACAGCGTGGACGAGGTGATCGAGCGCATCGACGCCGTCACCCCGGCGGACGTGCAAAAGCTGGCCCAGCGGATCTTCGAAGAGCAGTTACTCAGCCTGAGCATGGTCGGTCCGTTTGAGGACGAAGAGCGGTTCCGCCCGCTGCTGAAGATGGCCTGACATGTGAAAGGCCCCTGCTTGGGGGAGCAGGGGCCTCGCACAGAAGGAGGAGTGCCTTTTCGAGCCGTCTTATTCTTGTCTGCCCCTAGTGTAGCACCGGGCCGCGATTCCGAGATCGCCCGTTGGCCCGGTTCCTCGGCGGTACAAATGCCCCGCCCGCCCCTCGGCCCCGCGTCCCTCGCGCCCGCGCGCCCTCCATACACGCGAAAGACCCCTGCTCTGGGGGGAGCAGGGGCCTCGCACAGAAGGAGGAGTGCCTTTTCGAACCGTCTTATTCTTGTCTGCCCCTAGTGTACTACCAACCCGGCGCCGGGGGATGCTGCATCTGCCCAGTTTGTGGATGGTACAAATGTCCCCCCGCGCGGCACTCCTCCCGCGGTAGGATCCCGCCGGGCGCGGGCCGGTTTGAAACCGGCCCCTACAGCGCGATCCAGGCCGGGTCGGTGGATAGCCGCCGCGGGCCGGCTGCAAACCGGCCCCTACAGCGCAACCCTGCGACCGGGCCATGTACCCCATGAGCGGCGGGCCGGTTTGAAACCGGCCTCTACACCGCAGATTGGAGCGGGCGGCGGCTAGCGCGGCGCTCCGGCGGGCGCCCCGGTTTTGGCCCGGCTGAACAGGGCCAGCATCTCGCGGTTGAAGGCGGGCAGATCCTTGGGGCTACGGCTGCTCACCCAGTTGCCGTCGCAGACGACTTCCTGGTCGATCCAGGTGGCGCCCGCGTTGCGGATGTCGTCCTGGATGGTGTGGTAGCTGGTCATGGTGCGGCCCTGCACCAGCTTGGCCGAGACCAGCAGCCACGGGGCGTGGCAGATGACGGCGATCGGCTTGCCCGCCTGCTGGATCTGCTGCACAAAGCTCTGCGCCTTCGGCTCAACGCGCAAGGCATCGGCGTTCAGCGCGCCGCCCGGCAGCAGCACGGCGTCGAAATCAGCGGGGTTGGCCTGGTCCAGCGTCAGGTCCACCGGGAAGCTGTCGGCTTTCTGGTCGTGATGCACCCCCTGCACCTGGCCGGGCTTGGGGGAGATGATCTTGGTGACCGCGCCCGCTTTCTGCAGCGCATCCCGCGGCGAGGTCATCTCGACCTGCTCGAAGTCGTTGGTCACGAGAATCGCCACGCGCAGCCCGTTCAGTTGGGCCTGCCCGTTGTGCGTCTGTCCATTGTGCTGTTGCATATAAAAACCTCATTTCTAGCGCCATGCGGACTACAGGCGCCTCGTACCAGTACCACGCGGTCGCCGCTGCCTTCCCGTCCGCGGGGAAGCCACGAGTTAAAAGACCGCTCGTGCCCGGATGCGCGACCGCGAACCACAGAAAGTCAGCGCAAATGGCGTGCCAGCACCGGGATGGCGTTGGTGGCGGCAGGGGCGGCGGGCCGTGTGCTATACTGGCGCCGATACACCGCGCGCCACCGAGGAGGAACGCTCATGGAGATCCGCGAACTCACCGAATCCGATGCCGAAGCCTTTCGGGCCATCCGCCTGGAAGGGCTGCAATTGAACCCGGAAGCCTTCGGCTCGTCCTACGAGGAGCAGAAGGACCGCCCGCTCGGCAGCTATGCCCAGCGGCTGCGCGATTCCGCCGCCACCCCTGACGCCTTCACTCTGGGCGCGTTTGACGGCGGTCTCATCGGCACGGCAGGGTTCGTGCGCGACCAGGGCGCGAAGATGCGCCACAAGGGCATGATCTGGGGCGTGTACGTCACGCAGCCGGCGCGGGGCCGCGGCGTGGCCCGCGCGCTGATGGAAGAGAGTATCCGCAGGGCGCGCACCCTGCCCGGCCTCGAACAGGTCTATCTCGCCGTCATGTCGACGAATGAACCGGCACTAAGGGTCTACCGCGCGCTCGGCTTCGAGACCTATGGCCGGGAGCCGCACGCCCTGAAGATCGGCGAGACGTACTATGACGAGGACCTAATGGTGCTGTGGCTCGGCTAACCCGGCGCCGACGGTCACGTCGAACAGCGCGACTTCGGGCGGGCAGAGCACCCGCGCGCGGGGAATGCCCATGCCCTCGAAGCCGGTGCCGCGGCTGGTGTGGATATAGCCGCCGTTGGGCAGCCGGTTGAGGCCGATGACGTAGCGCTTGCCGAAGCGCGAGGCGGTGCGCAGCGCGCCGACCAGCGGCAGCCGGATCTGGCCGCCGTGCGTGTGCCCACACAGGTAGAGATCCACGTCCGCGTTCGCGGCCTGCGGCGCCAGGTCGGGCATATGATACAGCAGGATACGCAGGTCGGGCCGGCCCGCCGCGTCCGCCTGCGCTACGGCGGCGCGGAAGCGAGGCAGATCGGCCTGCCAGTCCGCGTCCTCATTGGTGCGCACGCCCACGATCTGCACCTGCCGCCCGTCGATCTCCAGGCACACCACTGTGGTGTCAAGCAGGCGCACGCCGGTCTCGTCGAGCGCGGCGCGGGTCTCGGCGGGCGGGTCGTTGTTGCCCAGCGTACCATAGACGCCGTAGCGGGGAGCAAGCGCTGCCAGCCCGGCCATGAGCGCGCGGAGAGTCGAATAGGATGCCTTGTCGTAGTAG
>DASSGZ010000658.1:0-4795 GCA_035693165.1 Chloroflexia bacterium
GGCGGATATACGCCGGCCAGCCGTAGCCGACCATGTTCATGGCCGACACATCGCCTTGCGCCAGGTAGCGCGCGGTCCAGGCGGGCGAATTGTAGAACACCTCGACCGGCACGCCGTCCACCACCAGGCTGCGCCGGATGCGCGCCGGGGCCTCGGTCAGCACCCACACGTCGAGATCGCTCATCGGCCCGGCCTGCCCGCGCGTGACCGAGCCGGTCAGCAGCACGGCCAGCACGTCGGGGCGGGCGCTATATTGGGCCAGGATGGCCTGTGCGGCGCGGCGGTACGGCGGCGGCAGCCGGTCCAGGTAGGTCGGGTCCATGGCCGGTATTATGCCCCCGGTCCGCGCGCCTGTCAACCAACCGGGCCTGTCATGCGGTTAGGATACGGTTTGGCACCGCAGAGACGCAGAGAACGCAGAGAACGAGATGGAATGTAGGCAAGAGGTAGGGTGAACTACGATCTCGCTTTGCGGTTCACAGAAATCCCCCAAATAACGCTTCCATTAATGATCTCTGCGTTCTCTGCGTCTCCGCGGTGAACACAAACAGATGCCGGACAGCCGGGTCAGCGGGCGAAGCCGAGGCCGCGTTCGCGCATGCTGAGCCATTTGTGGCCGATGACCAGGTGATCGAGCACCTCGATGTCGAGCAGTTTGCCCGCAGCCACGATCTGTTCCGTCACTTCGACATCCTGGCGCGAGGGCGTGGGATCGCCGCTGGGGTGGTTGTGGGCAACCAGGATGGCCGTCGCGTTGGCGCGCACCGGTTCCTTGAACACCTCGGCCACGCGCACCAGGCTGCTGTTCACGCTGCCGCGATGCACGTCGGCCATCTTCATCACCTGGTGCTTGGTGTTCAGGATAACCACGCGCAGCACTTCCTGCTCGAAGGCGCGCATCTCGACCACCAGCAGGTCGCCGATCTGCTGGGGACCGTTGATCGTCAGGCGGGCGCCCGGCTCGGCCAGCAGCAGGCGGCGCCCGATCTCCAACGCGGCCAGCAACTGGCAGGCCTTGGCCTCGCCCAGGCCGTGGACCGCGCAAAGCGTCGAGACCGACGCGCGGCTCAGGCCGGTAATGCCGCCGAACTCGCGCAGCAGCCGCCGGGCCAGGTCGATGGCCGTTTCGCCCTGGCTGCCCACGCGCAACAGGATGGCCAGCAACTCGGCCTCGCTGAGCGCCCCGGCCCCCAGGTGGACCAGCTTTTCGCGCGGGCGGTCGTCGCTGGGTAGCTCCTTGATGGTGCTATGTGACCGGGCGGGCCCCGGCGCCGTCTCAGTATGTGTGGTCACGGTGCCGTCCGGCTCGTAGAGCGTCACCGCGGTGATCGGGCGCTTGCGGCGGGGCGGCGGGGCCGGATAGAGTTGGTCGGACATGCGCGGGGCCAGGTTCCTCTCTTGGGCAGGGTTGGCCATATTATAGCACAGGCCGCCGGATCTGGTATAATAGACAGGTTCGTCGCCTATAGGACCTGCGGTAGCCCGAATTTCCTATTGACAGGTGGGATATTCGGGGCTACGATAAGACCAGGTACCAACCTTGGGCCCAACAGGGACGTGTAATGCACTCCCACCGGCGCGGGCGCGCGCCACAACTGGTTATGAGCGGCAAGCAGAGAACACCGGGGGGTCGCAGATCGCCCGGCCCGGCAGGCCCCTCGTAAAGGACCTGGGTGATGCAGGACACGCCAAAACGGGTTTTATCACAGCCGGGGATCAGTGTGGTCCTGAGCGCGCTGGCCCTGGGCATCCTGGGGGCGGGCTGGACCGCGATCCCCATCACCGACTCCTATATCGGGGGCGCGGCAACCTCGCTGGTCGCCCTGCTGCTGGTCGCCGCCATCATCCTGACCTCGCAGTTCCCCATCCATATCCGCTACTATCAGAAAATCGATATCAGCAGCCTGGTGCTTTATCTGATCGCGGTGTTGCTGCCGCCGCCGCTGGCGGCCACCACCGCGGGCCTCGGCGTGCTCACGTCGGAGCTGGCGTTGCGGGCGCGCCGCGGCACCTACCTCAGCGACATCGTCACTCTGGCATCGCGCTGGGTGATCATCGTGCTGATCGGCAGCCTGGTCGCCGGCCTGCCGGTGGGCGGTGGCCCGGCCCACCTCGCCGTCCTGGCTCTCGCGGGGGGCCTCCTCTGGATCGGCGACATCCTCACGCTGCCGTTTGTGCTGGCGCCGATCAGCGGGGAATCGTACGGCCAGATCGTGAAGGCGGCCATCGCCGACTCCGGCCCCGCCGAAGCGGCGCAGTATATCCTGGGCCTGCTGGGCGCGCTGGCCGCCATGCAGCACATCTGGGCGCTGGCACTGCTGGCGGTGCCCGGCACGCTGGTGTACCTGGCGTTCAAAAGCGCCAAGGAAATGCACGACGGCACGCGCCAACTGCTCGAAAGCCTGGCCGATACCGTCGATCTGCGCGACCCCTACACCGGCGGCCACTCCCGCCGCGTCACCGAACTCACTGAAGGCATCCTGCGCGAACTCGATATGCAAGGGGCCGGCGCCGAACTGATCATTGCCGCCGCGCGCGTGCACGACATCGGCAAGATCGGCATCCCCGACCGGGTGTTGAACAAGCCCGGCATGCTGACCGCCGAGGAACGGGCGATCATGGAGACGCACCCGGAGCGCGGCGCGGACCTGCTGCGGCGCTACCCCGATTTCGCCCAGGGCGTCGAGATCGTGCGCCATCACCACGAGCGCTGGGACGGCACCGGCTACCCCTACCGGCTCAAGGGCACCGACATCCCCCTGGGCGCGCGCATCGTGGCCGTGGCCGACAGCTTCGACGCCATGACCAGCGACCGCCCCTACCGGCCCGCCCTGCCGGTGCGCAAAGCCGTCGAAATCCTGCGCGCCGGGCGCGGCGAACAATGGGACGCCGTGATCGTCGATGCCTTCCTGCGCAGCATCCGCCCGCAAATCGAGCAGGCCGGCCCGTCCCACCTGCGGCTGGTCGAGAATACCGAGGACGCTAGCGAACCGGCCATACTCAAGGTCCGCGCCTGACGGCGCGCCGGCACACCGCGGCGAGCTCTACTGAGATAAACCCCTGGCTCAGGCAAAATTCGTACCAAAGTATCAACATTACCTATTGACAAACCTTTGGTAAGGTCGTATAATCACGCTGGGTAGGATACTACCCCCGCTGAAGCGTTCCGCCCACCCCGGATCGCGCCTAATCTAAACCCAAATTTGGGCCGGGCGCCAGGCTTCGCCGGTCGGGACAACCTCACGCATCATTTCTCAATCGCACCACAACTCTATAGGTTTCGGTAAGGGCATCGCCGGACTGACCGCACCGCAGCCGGCCTGGGGATAGTTATGCCCTAAAACTGAATCGGTCCCGCACAGGCGCCGCCGGTCCGATCGCACCCCGGACCGGGGCTGGGACGTTTATGGCCGAAATTTAGCGGCCAACCTGCACAGGAGGAGTTGGAGTCCATGTTTTCCCTCACCCTACCGCGCCGCATGAGCGCCCTCATCACCGCCACCTGCCTCGTTCCCCTGCTGATCGCCGGCTTCATGACCAGCCAACCGGCGTATGCCGATGGCCCGCCTCCGCCCGACCCGGACCGGATCATCATCTGCCGGACCGACCCTATCGTGTTCCTGTCGGACGGCACGCGGGTGAAGATGACGGCGGATATCGGCACCGCCGCGGAAAACGTGCAGGGCATCGTCTATACCCTGCACGCGCCGGTGGGCACCAGCGTCGTACGGATCGTCTATACGGGGGCGCACGTGCCCGAAACCGTCGACTTCTTCGCCGACCGGGCCGCGGGCACCTATGACACCGACACCGTCGTCTCCGTCGCGGGCAACAGCGCCCAGAGTGCCGTCGGCGTGACCGCCACCACTGTGGTCAATGGCCGCCATCGGGGAGCGGCGACGGGCAGTGCCGGGGACCATCTGCTGGTGCATATTCAGGAGTGATCATGCGTCGCACGCGCATTCGATAATCCCGCGGGCGGCGGCGCGATCCCAGGGGGGAGAATCGCGCCGCCCGCCCGCGAACCCTGAAGGAGTCCCTTCATGCAATCCCCTTCCGTCCGTCTCCTCAGGCAACCGCGCGTGGGCGCGTTGATGAGCGTGCCGGCCCTGGCGGCCCTCGCCATCCTCTGGGACCAGGCCACCCCCGGCGGGGCCGGGGCGGGGAGTGCCGAGATCACGCTGCTGGCCGTGATCCTGGCGGTGGGCGTGGTGCTCGGGGCGCAGTTCCCCATTCATGTGCGCGCTGCGCAGAAAATGGGCATGGACAGCGTGGCGCTGTTTCTCACGGCGGTGTTGCTGCCCCCGCCGCTGGCCGCGGTCACGGCAGGCGTCGGTGTGCTCACCGCCGAGATGATCTCGCGCGGACGGCGCGGCGCCACCTACAGCGACATCGCCACGACGACCGCGCGCTGGGTGCTGATCACCCTGCTGACCGCGGAGTTGGTGCATTTGCAAGGCGGGGATGAGGCCTTCAACCTGCTCTTGCTCGCCACCGGTGCCGGGCTGATGTGGATCGGCGACATCTTGACGCTGCCGCTGCTGCTCACGCCGATCACCGGCGAAACCGCGGGCCGGGTCATCGTCGAAACCGTCCGCGCCGCGGGCGCAACCGAAGGCGCCCAGTATCTGCTGGGTCTGCTGGGCGCGCTGGCCGTCACCCAGCAAATCGGGGCGCTGGCGCTGCTGGCGGTACCGGTCGCGCTGGTGTACCTGGCCTTCAAAAGCGCCAAGGAAATGCACGACGGCACGCGCCAACTGCTCGAAAGCCTGGCCGATACCGTCGATCTGCGCGA
>DASSGZ010000659.1:0-7368 GCA_035693165.1 Chloroflexia bacterium
CCATGTGCTGGCGCAGGTCGTAGTCGGTGCGGTTGGCGATGCCTTCGAGTTCGCCCCAGCCCCACGGGTAGAGATACTCGACATCGGCGGTGGCCTTCGAGTAGTGCGACAGCTCCGACGGCTCGTGGTCGCGCAGGCGCAACCGCTCCGGGTTGACGCCGAGCCGCAGGTACCAGTTGAAGCGCTCCTCGCGCCAGCGCGGATACCAGATCTCGTCCTCGCCGGGCCGCACGAAGTACTCCAGCTCCATCTGTTCGAACTCGCGGGTGCGGAAGATGAAGTTGCCGGGCGTGATCTCGTTGCGGAACGACTTGCCCTGCTGCGCGATGCCGAAGGGCAGCTTGCGGCGCATCGACTGTTGCACGTTCAGGAAGTTGACGAAGATGCCCTGTGCCGTCTCCGGGCGCAGGTAGGCCACCGAGGCATCTTCCTCCACCGGGCCGACGAAGGTCTTGAACATCAGGTTGAAGTTACGCGCCTCGGTCAGTTCGCCGCCGCAGTTGGGGCATCGTGGGCCCTCGATCTGGTCGGCGCGGAAGCGCATCTTGCACTGCTTGCAATCCACCAGCGGGTCGGTGAAGTTCGCCAGGTGGCCCGACGCCTCCCAGACGGCGGGAGCCATCAGAATGGCCGAATCGAGCCCGACCACGTCGTCGCGCTCCTGCACGTTGGCCCGCCACCAGGCGGCCTTGACGTTGCGCTTCAACTCCACGCCCAGGGGGCCGTAGTCCCAGGTGCTGGAGAAGCCGCCGTAGATCTCGGACGACTGGAAGACGAAGCCACGGCGCTTTGCCAGCGAGACGATGGTGTCGAGTTGAACCGGGTTTTCCATTGCCGTATCCTCCTTTGCTTGGATCCATCGGCGAGGGCAATAAAAAAGCCCCCGCCCCCATCTTAGGGACGAGAGGCCGGAAGGCTCCCGCGGTTCCACCCTACTTGACGGCCCACCGTGGACCGCCCACTTTCGGCATAGCCCGCGCCCGGCTCGGGAGCGCCCTTCACCACATCTGCCGGTCGAGGCTCGCACCATCCCTCGTTCGCTGCCCGGCTGCGTTGCGGCTACTCTTCTCCGTCATTGCCTGCGTGCGGCTATGTAACGCCTATGGAGTTACTATACTGCACTCACGCGCATAATGCAACCTCCTCGCCGCCTACGCGCGCTCGGTCTTTCGCCTGAGCCGGAGTACGCGCTGTATAATAAGCGCAACCGATGCAGCACGAAAGGAGTAAGGATATGCCGCCAACCAAAGATGTCACGCTCTTCGACAAGCAGGTACGCGCTCAGGTCTATGCCTACTTTGTCCAGATCGGGCAAGCACCGGCAATGAGTGAGCTTGCCCAGGCCCTGGCGCGGCCCCTGTCAGATGTGCAAGCCGCATATCAGCGACTCGCCGCGGGGCGCGCCCTGGTACTCCAGGACAACGGCGAAGTCCTGATGGCGGAGCCGTTTTCGGCCATTCCCACGGCCTTCGCGGTGCAGGCGCGCGGGCAACAGTGGTGGGGCAACTGCATCTGGGATGCCCTGGGTATCGCCGCCATGCTCAACGCGGACGCGCATATTGCCACGTCGTGCGGGTGTTGCGGATTTGCGATGGCGCTGGAAGTGCAAGCCGGCACGTTGCAGGCGGCGCCAGGCGTCGTCCACTACGCGGTCCCGCCGCGCGACTGGTGGAACGACGTGGTGTTCGCCTGAAAGACGATGCTGCTCTTCCGGTCGGAAGAACACATAGATCGCTGGTGCCGGCAGTGGCGGCAACCGCGCGGCGCTATCCTCACGCTGGAGCAACAATGGCGCCTGGCGCAAGCCTGGTATGCGGATCGGCTCGACTTTGATTGGCGGCGCAAAACCCCGGACGAAGTGGCGGCGCTCTGGGCCGAGTTGGGCTTCCGCTCGCCGTTCTGGGAACTGTCGTCGTAAGCTACATCCGCGGCAGCGACCCGGCGGGCAGGCGGCCGCGATCATTTTGCGTTGTAGGGGCCGGTTTGAAACCGGCCCGGTAGCGCCGCCGGATGTCTGTCGTGTTTTATGAGCGCGCGCTCAGAGGCCGTGCTGCGGGCCGAGCGCCAGCCAGATCGGCGCGGCGGCGGCGTCCTTCAGCTTGCGGCTGCGCGGCTTGTGCAGCGCGGCGGGCAGGTCGGGGATCGCGACTTCGCGCAGGCGGCCCGTCGCCAGGAGTTCGTCCACCGTGCGGCGCAGCGGCTCGGCCTCCCAGCCGAACAGCGATTGCAGCCCGGCGAACGGCGCCGCGGCCACGTTGTCCAGGTAGCGCAGCACCAACTGCTGCCGCGCCTGGCGGGTGGTGATGCCGCGGGCCCGCTCGGCCACGTCGGGGTAGCGGCGCAGCAGCAGGTCGTAGACGTAGCAGTACTTCCAGCGGTTGTCCTCGGCGGTGCCGCACTTGACGATCTTCAGATCCTGCTGCAACTCGGCCACCGCGCGCTCGAAGCGCCGGGCAGTCTCCCCGCCGCCGAACAGCCCTGACAGCTTGCGCATGGCGTTCGTGGACAGCGCGCCGTGCTCCAGCAGCACCTCGTACACGGCCTTGGCTTCCACGCTCATGCGCCCGTCGGCGAATTGCTGGCGGTAGTCGTCGAGCTCGCCGTAGTTCTCGGAGAGCGCGTAGAAGGCGGGCAACAGGTCCAGCGCCACAAACATCGGCTTGCCGCGCAGCAGCTTGCCGTACCAGACCTCCTTGCGCGCGGGCAGGCTGTCCTTCCAGCTCCAGGTCAGGCTCAGCGCGTGGTCATGATGGTGCTTGGGAATGGCGCGGGGCTTGCCGTTGATTGCGTCCCAGAGCGTGGGCAACTCGGCGCCGGGCGCCGAGAAGAGGAAGCAAAAGCCGACCTCGTCGATGAAGCGGCGGGCGTCGGCCTCCGAGCGCAGGCGCAGGTCGGCCTGGTGCCGATAGCGACGCGTGCGCCAGTCGCGCACCTCGGCCCACGAGAGCGTATCCGGCTCCGGCGGCGCGGCGGGGGCGGCGAGGCCGGCGGGCGTCTGCATTGTCTTGGTCATAGGGATTACGGCATCCTTTGCTGGGTGCTGGGCGGCGGATCTCCGCCCCGGTCGCAGGCGAACATATATGCGACTATTGTACCGAAAAACGCCCCGGCACGGCAACCGGGCAACCTTGACACTGGCGAGTAAATATGATATGATACTGCCGCAACCGTCCCTGGAGGCGTGGTGTAGCGGCCTAACATGCAGCCCTGTCAAGGCTGAGATCGCGGGTTCGAATCCCGTCGCTTCCGCCCCGATGACCCCGACCGTATTCCGGTCGGGGTTTTGGTTTGCCCGGCATCCCGCCGCCCGCGCTCACCTGTCTGCAACCCTCCGGCACCCAAACGCAACCCCCTGCTACCCGGCGCCAACGTAGATACACCCTGCCGGTCACTCCCACCGGATAGACTATCTCCTGGACAACATGTGATCGGCGGCGCCGGTAAGCGCCGCGCTAGGAGGCAAATTCAATGGCAACTACCCAACCTATCGCCGAACTCTTCGATCTGCGCGAGAAAGTCGCCCTGGTAACGGGGGGCGCGCTGGGCATCGGGCAAGCGATCGCGCTGCGCCTGGCCGAGGCCGGCGCCGCCGTCATGATCGCCGACATCAACGAGGCTGCAGCCGAGGAAACCGTGGAATTGATCAGCGCCAGGGGCGGCAAAGCCGCCGCCGTTAAGGCCAATGCGGCCCTGGTCCGCGACGCCGAGATCGCCGCGAAGACGACCGTAGGCACCTTTGGCCGGCTGGACATCCTGGTCAACAACGCCGCGATCTTCCCGCCGGCGCCCATGCTGGAACTGACCGAAGCCCAGTGGGATAAGGTCCAGTCGATCAATCTCAAGGGCACCTTCTTCTTCTCGCAGGCAGCCGCCAAAGCGATGATCGCCGCGGGCACCGGCGGCCGGATCATCAACATCGCGTCCATCGATGCTATCCACCCGACCGGCAGCCTGGCCGCGTATGACGCCTCCAAGGGGGGCGTGGCGATGCTCACCGAGTCGATGGCGCTCGAACTGGCCCGCCACCACATCCTGGTGAACGCCATCGCGCCCGGCGGGATCGCCACGCCCGGCGCGGCGGCGCTGGGTCCCGAATTCGCCGGGGCCATGGAGCGGGCCACCGGTTCGCTGGACTCGCTCACCAAAGCCGCCCCGCTGGGCATGGGCGAGCCGGACGACATCGCCAAAGTGGTGCTGTTCCTCGCGGGCGGCGCCGCCGCCGACATGACCGGCAGCCTCGTCGTGGTGGACGGGGGCCTGCTGCTGAAGTAGCTCGCGCACCGCAGACAGACAAACAGCGCCCGGATCGCCGTGAAAAGCTGATCCGGGCGCCGTGTTTATGGCGGCGCTCCCCGCTGCGGCAGTGAGCGGCACCGGGCCGGGGGCTAGCCCTCGCGGGGGTCGAGCGCGTCGCGCAGCCCGTCGCTGATGAACACGAACGCCAGCGAGATGAGGGTCATGCACACCGCCGGGGGCCAGATCACGTTGATCGACACGTCGCGGAGCAGATTCTCCGCGGCGATCATGCCGCCCCAGGTAGGATATGGCAGCCGGGCGCTCACGCCCATGTACTCCAGGATGATCTCCGTGACGATAAACAGGGGAATGGACAACGCCGCCGTCGTGATCAGCGGACCGGCCATGTTGGGCAGCAGGTAGCGGAACATGATCCGCGCGGGCGACATCCCCACGGCGCGCGCGGCCACGATGAACTCCTCCTCTTTCAGGGTCAGCGCCTGCCCGCGCACCAGCCGGGCCAGCGTGACCCACCCGGTCAGCGCCAGGGCCAGGAAGACCGGCACCATACCCTGCAGCGGTTCGGCGATCGGCGTGGGGCGCAGGATGAACGCCACCAGGACCACCAGCAGGAGTTGCGGGATGGCAAATATCGTATCGGTCAGGCGCATCAGCCACTGGTCGACCCGGCCCCCCAGGTAACCGGCCGCCAGGCCCACCCCTATCCCGAACGGCAGGGTAAACAGCAGCGGAATGAACCCGGTGGGGATGGAGATGCGGGAAGCGTAGATCACCCGGCTAAAGATGTCGCGGCCCAGGGTATCGGTGCCCAGCCAGTAACCGGGCTTGCCGCTGGTCAGCGGATCGCCGGTCTGGATCCAGATCGGCGGCAGATCCAGGCCGCCGTTGCCCCGGTCAGGGCGGGCGCGACTCTGGAAATCGTACGGATGCGGGGCCAGTTGCGGGGCAAATGCGGCGACGAAGATAAAGGCCAGCATGACGCCGATGGCCGCCATCGCTAGCTTGTTGCGCAAGAGCCGCATGAGGGCGCCGCGCCACACGCTGCCACGCGGCACCAGGGCTATTGACGCCTCGGACGCTGTCTGTTCCATAGACCTCCGTGGGGGATCGATGCGCCCGGCTGCCCGCGGCGCCTGCTGTGAGTAGAAGTCACCCTTATAGTACAAGCGGAGCATGCACCCGGTTCAGCACGCGAACTTCTCGTGGGCGCTTGGGGGCAAGCGTGCCGCCATATCGCAACCAAAGGCTATACCGCTGGCTATCGGCGCAGGGCCGGCAGATTGTCTACAGCGGCCCGCTGTAATCCGGGTTCAGGCGCCCCAGCGAAACCGGGCGCCACCGGCTGACGAGACATCTTGCCACAAAACTGCAACCTCCTGCAACCTCCCCCACAACCCTCGGTTGCTAGAATCACCTGGGCGTATACTATGCCAGGGCGCCCGCCCGCGTCCGCGCAAGCGTTGTCCGCATCCTGGCCTACCGGCAGCAGTGAGGAAAGGCGAGGGAACCGATGAATCCACGGCTACGCATCATAGGACGCGGCGCGACCGGGTTGGGCCTGGCCGCGCTGAGCGGCATCCTGATCACGCTGGCGTTTCCACCCTATAATTTCTGGCCGTTTATCTGGATCGGGTTCGTGCCCGGCATTGTCGCGCAATTCCGGGTGATGCCCCCGCGGGCGAGCGGCCTCGCCTATGGCGTCATGATCGGCGGCTTCTTCTGGGGCTACTTCGGGCCGATGTTTGCCGGCACGATCTGGTTTATGGAGTGGCTGCCGTTGATCGTCGGGATTATCGCCGCGCTGCTAAGCAACGGCGACCGCGTGTTCCACGAGCGCACAGGCTATCGCTGGTTCGTGTTGCACGGGGCCGTGGTCTGGGTAGGCATCGAGGCAATGCGCGGCTTCCTGCCGGTCATCGGCACCGGCGGCTTTGTGGCCTACGCGCTGTATGACCAGCCGTGGCTGCTGCAACCGGTGGGCCTGTTCAGCATCTACGGTCTGAGTTTGCTGGTCATGCTGGTAAACTATGCTTTGGGCGCCTGCGTGATCGCCTTGATGGACCGGCCCCGGCCTCTCGGCGCACCCATGGCCGGCATAAGTGCCGGGTTCGCATGGCGCTGGGGGATCGGCGTGGCGGCCGTGCTGCCGGCCTGGGTGGCGCTCAGTGTGAGTCTGCTGGGCCAGGCCGCCGCCCCCGGCCCGAGCATCCGCGTGGCGGCGGTGCAACCGGCAGGCAGTCCCAGCAGTGAGCTTCATTTACAAAAGCTCATCGCGCAGACCCGGCAAGCTGCGGCGCAGGGCGCGCAGTTGGTGGTCTGGCCGGAAGGTGCGCTGGCCTTTGACCCGCGGGTGAGCCACACCGCGCAATTGCGCGCCCTGGTGCGCGAGACCGGCGTGTACCTGGCTCTGGGCTACGCAGTCCACAGCGCGGCCGGGTGGCGCAATGAAGCCCTGTTGGTTGCACCAGACGGCAGATTCCAGGGACCCTATGGGAAGGACCACCCGGTGGTGTGGCTCGGCGAGACGAGCCTGACCGGCGGCACCTACCCCACGTTCCAGACCCACCTGGGCACAATCGGCATCATCATCTGCTACGATCTGAATTTCACCGACACTGCCCGCAAGATAACGGCCAACGGCGCCCGGCTCATCGCTGTGCCATCGAACGACTGGCCGGGCCTGGCAGAGAAACAATACACCAACCTGGCCCTGCGCGCCGTCGAAAACCGGGTCACGTTGATCAAAGCCGACAGCCGGTATGACTCAGCCGTCATCGACCCCACCGGGCGCATTGTCAGCCGCGCGATCGCTGCCACCGCGCGGCAAAACATAGTGGTGGCGAGCGTGCCACTGGGCCAGGCGAACGCGCCGTTAATCGCCCTGCAGGACTGGGTGGGCTGGCTCTGTATCGCGGGGGTGGGCGGGTTCATCGTGCTGGCGCAACGGGCGGGCAGGCGCGGGGCAAAAGCGGGAACTGCCCAACACGGGACCGCGCCGCGGCCCGCGACCCCCGCCGGCACCGCCCCCAGCCTTTAGTGGGAGGCGTAGAGCAGCGCGACACCCCCACGAAGCGGGCGAATCTTCTCTTGGGAAGATTCGCCCGCCGTGAT
>DASSGZ010000660.1:0-6637 GCA_035693165.1 Chloroflexia bacterium
GACGCTGCGCTGTGCGGCCGGCGCGCCGCCACGATCGCTTCCGACAGGGCCAGGTAGCGGTCGGCCACCCCGGCCCAACCGTAGCACTCGGCCAGCGCGCGGCCGGCGGCGCCCATGCGCCGCCGCAGGGTCGCGTCGGCGATCACCCGGTCGAGCGCAACCGTCAGGGCGGGGCTGTCGGCGCGGGGCACCAGGAAGCCGTTCTCCCCCGCGTGGACCAGTTCGCGATTGCCGGGCAGATCGGTTGCCACAACGGGCCGGCCACAGGCAATCGCCTCCAGCACCACATTGGGCATCCCCTCGTCGAGTGACGGCAAAACAAACACGTCGGCTTGCTGATAGTGAGCCACGATGGCCTCACGGGCCACCCAGCCGGCGAAGCGGACCTGGGCCGCGATGCCCAACGCGGCGGCCAGGGCGCGCAGGCTCGCCTCGTCGGGGCCGCTGCCCACCAGTTCGAGCTCCACCCCGGCGCGGATCGCCGGATCGAGTCGGCCCAGGCTTTGCAGCAGATAGACCAGCCCCTTCTGGCGGACCAGGCGGCCCACGAACAACAACCGCACGGGCGCGCCCTCCGGGCGGGACGCAGTCTCCGGCGGACGGAACCATTCCAGGTCCACCCCGTTGGGCACCAACTCCACCGTCCGGTCGGGCACGACACGGGTGGCAAGTTCGTGGAGTCGCGGGCTATTGGCTACCAGGGCGCCGGCCCGATGCCAGATGCGCCGGGTTAAGGGCATGGTAAGCTGATGCATGCGGGCGAGTTCGTCGGCCATAAAGCCGGGCACATCGCCACCGCGCAGCGACAGCAAATAGGGCACGCCCAGCACCTGGTTCACCAGCAGGCCCACCGGCCCGGTCGGCATGCCGAAGTAGACATGCATCAGATCGGGCCGGAAGGCGCGGGCCAGGCGCAGGGCGGGCGCGGCGGCGCCAAGCATATACGCGCCCATCTCCGGCACGGAGCAGCGATCAATATGGCGGCGCCCCGCCGGCACCCGATAGACCAGGTAGCCGTCGCGCGGTTCGCGCCGCGGCAGCCCGCGGAACTGCGAGGTCAGCACGACCACCTGCACGCCGCGCCGGGCCAGGTGCCGGGCGATTTGCGCCGAGGCCGTGGCCGCCCCGCCCCCGACCGGAGGAAATTCGTAGTTAAGCAGAAGAATACGCATCAGGCTCCCGTTGCGACCGAGGCAACGCCGGACTGGGTTGCACCCACCGGCACATCCGCCGTGGGTGCAACCCAGTCCGTGCCGCCGGCAATATAGCGGTCGTACCACAGTTGAAACACCAGCAGCGTCCAGAGCGGCTTGCGATTATCCTGCCGCCCGGCCAGATGGTTGGCGAGCAACTGCTGGACATAGGCCGGCTCAAACAGCCCGTCGCGGCGCAGCCGGTCCTCGCTCAGGAGATCGCCCGCCAGTTCGCGCAGGTCGCCGCGCAGCCACTTCGACACCGGCATGCCGAAGCCGTGCTTCTTGCGCATGAGGATCTCGTCGGGCAGGCGGCCCCGCAACGCTTCGCGGAAGATATATTTGCGCGTGAAATTGTGCAGCTTCAGATCCAGCGGCAGCCCCAGCACATAGTCGGCGAACACCCGGTTCAGCAGCGGCACGCGCACTTCCAGCGAGTTCGCCATGCTGGCGCGGTCCACTTTGACCAGGATATCGCTTTCCATATACAGTTTCATATCCAGGTACAGCACGCGGTTGAGTTCCTGCCGCGCCTCGCACATCGCCGCGTAGCCATGCACCGGCGCCAGCGGGTCCGCGCCGTCCAGCCCGGCGCGCGTCGCGGCCGTGAGCAGGTGCGCCAACTCTCCCGCGCGGAAGCAACCGAGCCAGAGGTGGTGGCGTTCCGCCGCCGAGCGGGCCGCGTCGCGCACGAACCGCTTGGCCTTGAAGTCGAACGACAGGTTATCCATGGACACAGGCAACCGGGCCACGACCGGCTCCACCAGCCCGCGCCGGATCAGGCCGGGCACCTGCTGGTAATATTGCGTGAGCCGATGAGCTTGCAGGGTCGAGTAGCCGCCCAGCAGTTCGTCGCCGCCGTCGCCGCCCAGTGCCACCTTCACATGCTGGCGGGCGAACCGGCACAACACGTAGGTGGGGATGATCGAGGCGTCGGCCATCGGCTCGTCGAGAATGTCGGGCAGGTGCGGCACGAGATCGAGCAGCGCCCGCGGCTCCAGGCGCATCGTCTGATGCTCGGTGCCCAGGTAGCGCGCCGCCTGCTCGGCATAGCGCGACTCGTCGAAAGAGGGATCTTCAAAGCCGATCGAAAACGAGCGCACCCGGCCCGGAATCAGTTCGCTCATCATCGCCGCGACAGCGCTGGAATCGATGCCCCCGCTCAGAAACACGCCCAGCGGCACGTCGCTGATCAGTTCGAGGCGCACGGCTTCGCGCAGGTGATCGATCAGTTCCGCACGGGTCCGGGCCGGCGCGGGCGGCCGCCCGCGCTCGCTGCGCGCCAGATCCGGGTCCCAGTAGCGCTGCACGGCCCGCCCCTGGGTGTCGAGGACCAGGTAGCAGCCGGCGGGCAGCTTGTGCACCCCACGCAGGATCGTGCGCGGCGGCGGGACATGCTCCAGGGCCAGGTACTGTTGCAGGCTGACCGGGTCGATTTCGCGCGGCTGTTCGGGCCGGGCCAGCAGGGCCTTTAGCTCCGAGCCAAAGGCCAGCAAGCCGTCCTGGTACGAATAATAGAGCGGCTTGATGCCCATGCGGTCGCGCGCCAGCAGCAACCGGCGGCGGGGCCGGTCCCAGATGGCGCAGGCAAACATGCCGTTCAGCTTGGCGACGAAGTCATCGCCATACTCTTCGTAGGCATGGACCAGCACCTCGGTATCGGAGTGCGTATAGAACTGGTGGCCCAGGGCCAGCAACTCCTCCCGCAACGCCGGGTAATTGTAGATCTCGCCGTTGAAGACAGTCCAGATCGTCTGGTTCTCGTTATGGATCGGCTGGTGCCCGGTGGTGAGGTCGATAATCGCCAGCCGCCGCATCCCCAGGCCCACGCCCGGCTCAAAGAGAAAGCCGTCGTCGTCCGGCCCGCGGTGGCGGATGGCCCCGCACATCCGGCGCACGGTGGCTTCGCTGACGGGCCGGTCGCCGTGTAATGACACCAGGCCGCAAATTCCGCACATAGCAGTCCTTCTACTCCGCTGTTATTCTTGCCGGACAATCTGCCGTACCACGTAAGTCGGCTTGGCCTGCGACTCGTGATACGTCCGCACCCCGATCTCGGCCAGGAACCCCATCAGGATCAGTTGTACCCCGATCATAAAGAGCATGGCCGCCAGCAGCAGCACCGGCGACTGGATCATCGAGACGCCGTTCACGAACTTGTTCCACAGCAACACAATGCCCGACAGGAACGACAACAGGATGGTAATGAGCCCCAACCCGCCAAACACATAGATGGGCTTGGTCGAATAGCTGCCTAGGAACTTCACGGTCAGCAGGTCGAGTACCACCTTCATGGTGCGGGTCAGGTTGTATTTGGATTTGCCATAGCGGCGCGGGTGGTGCTGGACCGGGAGCTCGGCGATCCGCGCGCCAACCCAGGCGGCATGCGCCGGGATGAAGCGATGCATCTCGCCGTACAACTGGATATGCTCGACCACTTCGCGCCGGTACGCCTTCAGCGTGCAGCCGTAATCATGCAGATGCACGCCCGTCACGGAGGAGATGAGCGAATTCGCCAGACGCGACGGCAGGCGGCGGGACAGCGCCGCGTCTTGCCGGTCCACGCGCCAGCCGCTGACTACGTCGTAGCCTTCGTCGAGCCGCGCCAGCAAGCGGGGAATATCGGCGGGATCGTTTTGCAGATCGGCGTCGAGGAACACCAGAATGTCGCCGCGCGCGTGGGCCATGCCTGCCGCCAGGGCGGCGGTCTGGCCGAAATTGCGGCGGAACTGGATCACGGTGGCCGTCGGGTCGGCGGTGGCAATCGCGCTCAGGCGCGCAAAGCTGGCATCCTGGCTGCCGTCGTCGACATAGATCACTTCATAGCTGACGCCCGCCGGCCCCATCGCCGCCGTGATCTGGTCATGCAGCAGCGGGATGTTGTCCTCTTCCTCATACACGGGCACGATGATCGAACACCGAACAGTCGTGGGCGGGGATTTGATCAAGCTGGGGCTATGTGCAATCATCTGCTCCACCACGGGCGTATCTTTCTACTAATTCCCAAAGAGCATGGGACAACGGGGATCAGCCGATACGGTCAATTCCAGTTCAGGTGATACACCTCAATATTGCCGAATTGCTCCGTGGGCATCGTCAGCATCAGGCGACCATGCTGAGCGAGGAACGTTGTGAGCTCGGTTTTGGGCAAATAACGTTGCTGAAAGAATACCGGCAATCGCTCGGGCTGATCCGAAATAAAAAGATCGACTTGCCGGTCGAAGATGAAGTAGTCGGGATGCAGCGCCCGCAACGCCTCGGCCAGCGTGCTGCCGGGTGCGTAACGGCGATAGTAGATCAACTGCTCCCAGGAATAATACGGCTGGTCGGTGAGCGCGAACCAGTAATTTTGCGAACCAATGACCGAGCGACCAGCGGGTACCGCCGCCCGGATGCCGTCCAAGGCCGCCTGGTAGCTGACCATCGCGTTGTTCGCCAGCGGAGAAAATACACGGATCAGCCCGGCAAGCAGCAGGCCCACGACGAGGGCAATGCGTACCGCCGCCAACCGAGACGGGCGCCGCCAACCCTGTAATAAGACCCCCAATCCCCCCGCCAGCACCAGGTCCGCCGCCGGTGACAGCAGGATCGCGTAAAACAGACCTTTGGTGCGGATGATGGTTAAGAACAGCAGCAAGAGCACCCCGCCCAGGGCAAGGACCTTTTTATCGGCCGCCGAGCGCCGCCGGATCAGGACGCCCACCGCCACCAGGATCAGCGGTACCCGCATATCTAGCGGAGTTAGAGTGTCCACCAGGGCACTCCACCATACCTGCCACTCGGGGACCAGCACCGGTGGCGTCCGCGACGTGCCGTTGCCCAGGGCAAATAGGGTGAAGTAGGTTTGCGGGTTGGGCAGGATATGCATAACCAGGAAGAACAGTACCCCACCCAGGCCACCCGCCACGAAGCCCCAGAAGCGCGGGACGCGCACAGCCCGCCACCCGTAATCGAGGAGGTAGAGAACCAGCACCGCCGGGCCGTAAATGATCCCGTTGAAATGAATATCGAGTGTCAGGCCCACGGCCAGCCCGCATAGCAGGCTGCGCACGGAAAAACGGTGCCCGCTATCGGTGACGTAGAGTGCCACGGCAGCGAAGCCGAACGCGGCAACCAGGATATCGTTCCGGCCCAGATGCGACGAAATCATAAACGCATTCGACGAAGCTACCAGGACCAGCGCCAGTAAACCAACCCTCCGTCCGTACAGGCGACGGGCGATGATATAGATCGCGAATAACAGGCCCACGCCCGCAACAAGCGACACCACGCGGATGGCGAACAAATTCGGCCCAAACAGCGCGAGTCCAAGCGCCTGCAGCGCGGCCCCGAGCCAGGGAAAATAGGCCCAGTACGTAGGGTATTTATCAAACACCCCGGCGTCCAGAGTGCCAAACGCCTGCCCGGTGTGCAGCAATCCCCAGGCCCGGCTCGCGTTCCAGCCTTCATCGACAAAGGGTATGGGCGCCCGTAAAAGTGTCAACAGATGAAAGATCGCAAACCCACCAAGCAACGCGCTTACAGCGAGCCAGGTGCGGAATCCTGAGCGGAGGTCCGTAACAGCACGATCAAGGGCAGGTTGGGAGCTGGGGGCCGTTTCTATCTTCATGTCCAACCTGTCGTTGCTTCGGGTCGGTTAGAGGCAAATCGCGGGCCTAGCACCGCTGCGTTCAGGAACTGCGATGAGGTATGGCGGGTCTCGACTGTGTCCAAAGTATACACGAATTCACTCGCAAGTCCAAATCTGTCTGGCCCTTGTCCATTACGGGATGGCCGTTATCCGGCAGCAAAATAGTGCTTGCGCGCATGGGAGAATCACAGGTATACACTAGCGGTAAAGTATAGCAAGGTTCTCAGCCCGACAATAAGGACCGATCATCCCGGCCTGCCTTCCCCGGTGGTCCTAAAAAGGCACGGGGTGCCGTATGTTCCCTGTCCTGGCAGGCATCCCTGCAGATCGGGTAAAATAAGGGATATGCCGGATCTTATCGGAAGCGGAGGCCCCTCCCCTGTGACCTATTCCCAAGCCCATTTGGAACCGGCCCCGGATGCCGGCAAACACCTGTTGCATGGCCTGAACCCGGCCCAGCAAGCCGCCGTGCAGACGGTCGGCGGCCCCATCTTGATCATCGCCGGCCCCGGCAGCGGCAAGACCCGCGTGCTCACCCACCGCATCGCCTACCTGGTGGAAGCCGCCCACGTCGATCCCTACCGCATCTGCGCCGTCACCTTCACCAACAAGGCCGCCAAGGAGATGAAGCACCGCCTGGAGGCGCTCTGCGGCGAGGATACGAACAAGATCACCGTCGGCACCTTCCACGCGCTCGGCGTGCGGATGCTGCGCCAGGACATCGACAAGATCGGCTACGACCGCGACTTCGCCATCTACGATGACGAGGATCAGATCGGGCTGGTCAAGCAGGCGCTCAAAGATCTCAATTTCG
>DASSGZ010000661.1:0-5327 GCA_035693165.1 Chloroflexia bacterium
CGTCGAATCAGGAAATCGCGGCGGAGCTGGTGATCGCGGTCAATACGGTGAAGCGGCATGCGCGCAATATATTCGAGAAGCTCGATGCCGCCAATCGGACGCAGGCGGTCGCCCGCGCGCGGGACCTGGGCCTGCTCGGCCCACGGGATTCCCCGCGCTGAGCGGCCGGGGATGGCCCGGCGGGCGCGGGCGACGCGAGAGGAGGTGGCGCAGGCGGCGGCGAAGCGAGGATGGGGGAGTGCGGAATGCCATTCCTACTGGCCCACCTTTCTGTAGGCCGGCCTCGTGCCTGTTCGTCCATCCTCGTCTGTTCCAAAAGCCGTTCCATAATCAACGTCCGCAAAAGGAAGATATACGGCACTCAGAAGATATGGAGAGCGCCCTTGTTACGCAAGACATACGAACTAATTTTCCGTTGTTTTTGACAGCCAGGTTGACAGCCAAAGAGGTGGATGCTGGCGGATGTCGGCGGACAAAACGGGATGGAACAGGTGCGAATTGCGCACGCAATAGACGTTTATGGACCTCGATGGACAGGCTTTCGCCGAACTCTTAATCAGTGGGTTCAGGGTTCGAGTCCCTGGCGGGTCACCACAAAAGAACTAACAATAGGAATAAATGGAAGAGCGGGTACATGAATCTCCGCCCTTTTTGATTGGCTATGTAGCCAAAGTCTCATGGCGCATCGGGCCCATGCTATCCGCAGCAGCATCTCTTCTACTGGTACTGGGCGAACAATGCGGACACCGGTGGCACGATGGGCGCCGACGCACATCAGGCGGTGCCCATCGTGCCGCTCCTCGGCTCAACTCGTGCGTTCTACTTGGCTAGGCTCTCCCTGCTTCTCGAGCCATCATTGCGTTACGGCGCGACCGCTTGCCCCGCGCCCGCCCATCCCTGCGCGCCACCGATCGCGCCATCCGGCTGCTCCGCCCGCACCTGTCCTTCGCCCACGCCAAGCGCCCACCAGCCGCCGGTTTCTCGTTGGGACACATTCGCCCGCGCCGTCCTTGAGGGCAAATTGACAGCTCTGGGCCCGCAACAGCCTGTAACCGCTTGCACGCAGTGCGCCTTCGCTTCGAGCCGGCTACCCTCCTTCATTGGCACCAGGAGTTAGTACGGCGCTAATGGACCTGCGCTCAACGATGTAAGCTGGACGAGACCACTGACGCGCCAGTTAAGGCACTGCTCCTGCGCCGTGCCCCTCGAGTTGCGACCGGGGTTTCGCAGCCGAAGGCGGCGCGATGGTGTGGACCCCCTTGCGCGCCCTCAAAGTGAAGGTGTTGGCTGCAGGCTGAATCTACTGGGTATTGTCAACCTGTTACTTGTGCTGGGCCGGGCTAAGGTGTACGTGGCAGTGATCCCGCGGGTTACCGTGCTTCCCCGGTGCGTCTCCCGTAAATTACGCCGCCGCCACCTACGTCCCAGTTACTTGGCTCCAACTCACGAATCGGCACATCCGCTCCGCGCGGTAGGTAGCCGCTGGAACGCGGTGGCGGCGAAGCCGGAAATGCTCCGCAATCGGTTCAAACGCCGATAAAAAGCGCTGGGCGTGCCCTGCGGACTTGAACCGGCGCATCTGGCGCTCCTGTTGGCGTGTCGGTTGATGCGAGTTTTCGGCGCGGTTGTTTAACCCTTTGTGTTGGCGGTGCTCTGCCCCGGGCACGATCTCGCGCTTGGCTGCGCCCTAGCTGGCCAGTTTGTCGGTGATAATCACACCTGGAACGTACCGGCAGCGCTTGAGGACTTGGCGGAAGAAACGCTTGGCCGCCTGTGTGTCCCGCCGCGCAGTGCCAGAATGTCCAGCACGTTGCCATGCTGATCCACCGCGCGCCATAGATAATGCTGCTGCCCGTTGATTTTGAGGAAGACTTCATCCAGGTGCCATTTGTCGCCCGGTTGCGGGCGCCGCAGGTGGAGTGCGTTGGCGTAAGTTTGACCGAACTTGCGGGACCACTTCCGGATCGCTTCGTAGCTGACGACGATGTCGCGAGCCGCGAGGATCTCTTCGACCTGCCGATAGCTCAGCGGGAAGCGGAAGTAGAGCCATACGGCATGAGCAATGATTTCGGCGGGGAAGCGGTGGCCTTTGTAGGAGCCAGCAGGAGTGGTGGTCATACGCTTATTATACCAGGGTGCGGTAATCTCGCGGCCTGACGTCTCGAGTTGACCATACCCAATCGGGACACCTGCAACACCTCGCTGGCACTCATCCTCCTGACCGAATTCGAAGTTGGTTTGCAGCTGAGACGTTTGCACAGACGCTCAGCAGACGCCCAAAGGGACAGCCTTCCGCTATGCTGGCTCAAGACAACAAGTAAACCGATGATTCGGTCATGATCCGGAACACCCAACTGTACCTGGTCGACCATCGGCTCTTTCGGGAATCCCGATCGTGCAGCGAACCAGACCGTCAGAGCCGGAGACCGCACGATGTCGGCGCGGTGCAATTTGGAGGCTGTGAGGAGATCAAGATGCCCAGCATGTATATCCAGGCCAATCGGCAGGAGATCAACAGGAGCTTTGGCATAGCCGGCTTTACTATCCGCACGGGCTTGAGTCCGTCGTGGTTTGAGGTTGTGACGACTACCGATTGGCGCTTGCTACTCCGCGACAGCAAACCTCAGCGCACGGCGAATAATTTCTATTCCAGCCGTGCGCTGGGGCCACTGCCGGCACCCGGCGGCGAGGCTGTCTATCTGCTGCCGCCGCAGGTGTTGAGCCGCTTCGCCGGGCAAGAGAAGTTGTACTATACGATCGCTGTGTTCTCCGATCCCGACCGGCGGGATCCGCGCGTGATCACGCAGATCTCCGAAGGTATGCCTTATATCCGTATCTCGAAGTCTTTCACGGGCCAGACCTTGCGCCAGATGGTCGGGGTGCCGAACTCGCAGGGCGGCCTAACGGGCAACAACTATAACGCGGTGAGTCAGGAATCGCTTGCATGGGCGGGCGACGATGCGATCCCCGGTAAAATGGAACCCCTGTCGCAAATGCCGACAGTGGCCGCGCCGGCGGCGCCCCCCGTCACCAAACCGGCCGCCACGGGAGCGGCGCTCACCTACGCCGCGCCGCGCCCCGCCTCTTCCGCGCACGCGACCGCTCCCGCGGGCTACGCTCTCGCCGTGGACTACGATGCCGCGTACGACGATGGATTTGGCGTCTGGCCGGCCCCGCCCGTCGCCGCCTTGTCGACCGACATCCCACTGGACCCAGGCAACGGCGGCCAATCGATCGGGCTCGATGCGCTCGCCATCGGCGATATCATACTCTCGACAACGGATGCGCGCATTTCGCGCTGGATTCGGGCCGCCACGGGTTCCCAGGTGAGCCATACGATGCTCTATACCGGCGATGGCGGGCAGGTCGTTGAGGCTATTGGCGATGGCGTAACCTTCCGCCCGCTCGCCGAGGCGCTCGCCGAGGCCACGGTCGCCGTGGCGTTCCGCGTGCCGAACCTTACCGACACCCAGGCCCTGATCGTCCGCGATTTCGTGGGCCAGCAGATCGGCAAGTCCTACAATTACTGGGGCATCGTCCGGCAGGCCGGATTCCAGCTCGACCGGGCCACCTGGTGCCGGAATAAGACGGGCGCCGACTACGACAGCTGCGTCAACTGGGCTGGGCGAATCAACCTCGGCACCGCGGACAACGAGAGCTTCTTCTGCTCGCAGCTAGTGCTTGCGGCATACCAGCAAGCCGGCGTGCCCCTCACCAGCACCCCGCCCAATTGGGGCAGCCCTGAGGACATTGCCGAGTTGCGCCTCTCTGGGCGATTGGGCTATGTGGGTCACCTGAAAGCGCCGCCGCTCGACACCAGCAGCGCCCTGGATCTGCGCCGGCAGAACGGCCCGACCCGACCCGCCGCCCCGTCGGGGGATTCCTATATCCGTGCGACCCGTGCCCGCGCGCTGAGTGGCGAGCAGAGCTTCGACCTCAACTGGAGCGATGTCGAACTCGTGCCGCAACTCTCCAGCATGAGCTGCTGGGCCGCATCCGCCGCCATGGTCATCGGCTGGCGCGACCGCGTCTCGATCAACCCCGAAGAAGTGGCACGGGGTGGCGGATACTGGCAGCAGTACCACGACAACGGGGGCCTCCAACTCACAAGCATCGCCGCTTTCGGGCGCGCTCTGGGCCTCCAAGTGGAGGCTCCCCAGTGTTATTCGATCACCGGCTTCCGGCAGATGTTGGAGACCCACGGCCCGCTCTGGGTCTCAGCCGTCACTCCGGGATACCATGCTATTGTGGTAACGGGGATGTACAGTGACGGCAATCCCGACGGATCGGGCACCTTTGTGCGCATTTGCGATCCCTGGGGGCGCGGTCCCGGCAACCCCAATGCGCCCGGCGCCTACAACCCGACACCGGGCCAGGGCAGCCAGTATACATTGAGTTGGCCGGACTTCACCCGCGAGTACGAAGATGCGGCGACGACCGCGCCCGACGGCACGGTGAATATCCAGATCCTGCACGCGAGCGACACGGACGGCCGCAGCCCCTATGCCACCGCCCAGACCTACGGTCGCGATCTGGGCGCCCGCCGCCCCGCCCGCGCTCAGGGGCGGACCAGCACTGCTCTCGCGGGGCCGGTCGTTGCCGAGATTGCGACGACGATCGCCGGCACAGTGATGACTCGCTTAATGGACAACGCGGGGGATGTCTCCTGGGAGGTAGACCAGTTGAAGGGTCTGAAGTACCCGGACGGCGACCCGGCGAAGGTGGGTCAGGGACCCTTCATCGACATCGTTACCCGCGTGGATGGGCCAATCGTCACGACGGCGCTCGATATGGACAAGATTTACGCCGATTTTGAGATACGCTGGCAATGCAACGGACACTCTCTCGGTAACATTCAGATCGTGAACGTAGGGACGGAAGACGCAGTGTTTGCTGGGTTGCACGTCCAAGCCAACATCATGGACGACGCGAACACCTACGTAGCCCCTCCAGATACCGATTTAATGGCGGGGATTCGGGTGCATTTCTATTATCGTTTCACGAACACCGTCTATGCAGATACGCTCGCGGAGACCGACTTTGTGCTGTACGGCGACGGCAAATATAAGCGCACACATCATTGGCTCCAGTGAAGAGGGAGTATTGCCATGACCCAAGCCCCCCCGTCTAACGGCGCGGCGCCCCGGCAAACCTGGCGTATGTCGGCGCCCCCGCCCGACGTGATCCCACCGGTGCAAGTAGTCGGGCCGGCCGCGGCGACCTCCGCCGCGCTCGACCAGAGCCACGCTCCGGACGGGCGCCGTCTACAGATTTCGCGCCCGCCGCCCGACATCATTCCGCCGGTGCAGGTGGTCAGCGAGACGCCG
>DASSGZ010000662.1:0-3282 GCA_035693165.1 Chloroflexia bacterium
CGCGCTACCTGGCGATCGTGATAACCCTGGTAGATAGCCTGTCGGGCATGGTGTACGCGCCCTTCGGCCCGGTGACGATTCCCGCAGAGGCCGCGCCAATCCTGTGGGCGGCACTCCTGGGCGGGGCGCTGGGCGACCTCGCTGTGGTGGTCTACCTGCTGCGGCCCAGCATCCGCGAGCGGTTTGAGTGAGCGGCGGCGGCACGCGCTGCCCCGGCAGCTAGTACCGCTGCAAGCCGCGGGCTTCGCGGATGCCGTCGCGCCAGGCTTCGACGTGGCGGTTGTGCTGCCGCAGGGCCTTGACGCGCAGGCCGCTGTGGACGGGGTCGCTGTAGCGGGCGTAGAAGGCGTCGAGGTCTGCCGTGAGCGCGCGCACGGTGGCGGCGTGGGCGGGGTCGTCCGCCAGGTTGGTGCGCTCGCCGGGGTCGGCGCGCAGGTCGAAGAGGTCGTCCGGGCCGTGCGGATAGCGCCGCACCAGCTTGTAGTGCGGCGTGCGGATCATGCGCAGGTCGCCGTATTCGCCGCAGATGGTGTCGCTCCAGTCGGGCGGAGGCGTGTGCTGGGCCAGCGGGCGGTAGCTGCGACCGGGGTACTGGGCGGACGGAGCGGCGCGCGCCGGGTCCACCCCGGCCCAGTCGCAGATGGCCTGGAAGCTGTCGTAGTGGTCCACGCAACGCGCCACCACGTGGTCGGCGGGGATTTCGCCCGGCAGGCGCAGGATCAGCGGCACCTGGATCGAGATCTCGTACATATTGAGCGGGCGGGTGCTGTTGCCCTTGCCCCAGAAGCCGTTATGGCCGAGCGCCAGCCCGTGGTCCGACGTGTAGATGACCAGGGTGCTGTCGAGCCGCCCCTGCGCGCGCAGCCGGTCGAGCAGGCGGGCGGCGTGGCGGTCCATGTCGGTCACGGCGGCGTAGTAGTTGGCGTAGCGGCTGCGTAACTCTTCGTCCGTCCAGGTCGCGCGCTGGGGAAAGCCCTCGTTTTGCCGCCAGGGGTGCGGCGTGTAGGGCGGGATGTCGCGGAAGGCGGCGCCGCGGTAGCGGGCCACCAGGTCGGGCTCCTGGTTGGCGTAGGGCGAGTGGGTGGCGATGTAGCCCACCTGCAGGAAAAACGGGCGATCCGCGGGCGTCGTGTCGAGGAAGCGCAGCGCGTGGTCGGTGATGAAGCCGGTCTTGTTGCCGGTCAGCGTCACCGGTTGGCCGTTGAGCACATAGGTGTAGGTCTCGATGTGGTCGCCCTGCCAGCCGGGCAGGCCGAAATACCAGTCGAAGCCGCGCGGCGTCTCCTGCGCCCGGCCCAGGTGCCACTTGCCGCTGAGGCCGCAATAGTAGCCCGCGCCGTGCAACAGTTCCGGCAGGGTCACTTCGTCGCGCAGCCAGTCGTGGTCGCCGAACTCGGGCTCGGAGTCCTGGATCCAGTCGTGGATGCCCACCTGCGACGGCGTGCGCCCGGTGAGCAGGCAGGCCCGCGCGGGCGAGCAGACGGGGCTGGGGGTGAAGGCGTGGGCGAAGCGCACCCCCTCACGGGCCAGTTGATTCAGCGTGGGCGACTGGACCTCGGCGTTGCCGTAACAGCCGGTGGCCCACGCGCCGTGGTCGTCGGTCAGGAAGAGCAGGATGTTGGGGCTGGTCATGGGCGCCTCCTGGGGCACGTGGCGGGCAATTCGCTACCCTGTAGAACGGGCGCGCCCCGGCTGGGGTTATCGCGCCATGGACGCCCTTTTCTTCACCCTTCATCTTCTCGTCCTGCGTGGTGCAATTCCCTATGCTGTACCCGCCGAGGGCATGGAATCTGCTGCCCACCGGGCGCGCGCCCGTGCGTAGGCCGCAACGGCGGCCTCCGGCCCCGCCGCTACCGCAGAAAGGAAGCCCCATGTCCCACCATTATTCGGGACCCGATTTCTCGTTCCCGCAGGGCGACGCCCGCCTCGACCTCTGCGACCTGTACGCCTTCCTCAAGCCCGGCGACCCGAGCAAGACGATCTTGATCATGGATGTGCATCCGTCGGTCGGCGTGAACCCGCCGGGGCCGACGACCCGCGAGCCGTTCGCGCCCGGCGCGATCTACGAGCTCAAGATCGACACCGATGCCGATGTGGTCGCCAACATCGCCTACCGGGTGCTGTTCGCGCAGGGCGCCAACGGGGCGCAAACCGCGACCGTGCGCCGGGCCGAAGGGGCGGACGCCGCCGGGACCGGCGATAGCGGAGAGACGCTTATCGCCGATGCGCCCGTGTCGATGGGGCGCGACGCCCAGGTGACGACCGCCGGGGACTACCGCTTCTTCGCGGGCTGGCGCAGCGACCCCTTCTTCTTCGATGTGGGCGGCGCCCAAAACAACCTGCAATTCACCGGGGACGACTTCTTCGCCGACAAGAACGTGTGCAGCATCGCGCTGGAACTGCCCAATGGGGCGCTGGGCCCCCGCGCCATGGCCCTCTGGCACCGCACGCTGATGCCGGCGGTGGACGGGGCGGGCTGGGTGCAGGCCGATCGCGGCGCCCGCGGCTCGCAGGCGGTCTTCTTCTGCCCCGGCGCCGAAAAGGCCGCCTATCTCGGCGGCGACCCGCTGGACGATGCCCGCTTCGTGGACAGCTTCGCCCACGTGCTGCAGCACAGCGGCGGCTATCGCGCGCAGGAGGCGCGGCAGGTGGCGCAGACGCTCTTGCCCGACATTATCCCCTACGACCCCGCCCACCCCGCGCTCTACTCGCAAAACGGGCGCACGCTCACCGACGACGTGAGCGACCAGTTCCTGGCCGTGTTCACCAACGGCAAGGTGCTGGGGGACAAGGTCGGCCCGCACACCGACCTGCTGCCCGACTTCCCCTACCTGGGCCCACCGCACGGCGCATAACCCCGCCGCCGCGCCCACGCAAACGCGGCCCCTGGGCGGCTTCGTGCGAAGCTACCCAGGGGCCGCGACTATGCACGCCTATCGTGCCGCTATTTCCCTACAAGCCGAGATTTTTGCTGCCCTACTCTGACATTAGACAGGGCGCGTAGGGCGGCACGGCGGGTTTGAAACCCGCCCCTACACCAGCATCCCGGCTTTTATCAGCAGCCGTGGTATGCCTTGTGACAAGCTTCGTTCGTCACTGATCACTGACCACTCGTCCGCTCAGCCCTCGTCCGCGGGCGGGATGTTCTGGTTCTGGTGGAAGAAGTTGGTCGGGTCGTAGGCGCGCTTGACGGCGCGCAGGCGATCCCAGTTGGTGCCGTAGGCCGCGCGCACGCGGTCCGGGCTTTCGGCGTCCAGGAAGTTGACATAAACCCCTTCGCCC
>DASSGZ010000663.1:0-2084 GCA_035693165.1 Chloroflexia bacterium
TGGGCCAGCAGGTGCCCTTCCCGTCGCGCCTGGGCCGGCCCGAGGAATACGCCGCACTCGCCCAGCACATCATCGAGAACGAGATGCTCAACGGCGAGGTAATCCGGCTGGACGGCGCGCTGCGCATGGGTCCGCGGTAGAGCAGCAGGCCGGCGCGACGGGCCGGTTTGAAACCGGCCCGTACAACGCGAAATCACCGTAAGGAGACGCGATGACAGATCTGACCTGGGCGCAGGTCCTGGCCTGGCGCGTGCGCCGGCACCACCTGGCCGAGCGCGCCCCGCATACGCAGGCCCTGGCCGTCGTGGAGGAGATCTGCGGCCTGCACGCCCAGATGATGTCGGCAGCGGAACTGGCCCTCTGGGCGCGCGTCGCCGAGGTCATGCCCGACGACGTGCGGGAGGCGCTCTGGACCCGGCGCACGCTAGTCAAGACCTGGGCCATGCGCGGCACCTTGCACCTGCTGACCGCCGAGATGTTCCCCAGCTACGTGGCCGCCGCCCGCCCGCGCGCCAACTATCGCAAACCGTCCTGGCTCAAGTATCACGGCGTGACGCTGGCCGAGATCGAGGCGATCATCGAGGCGGTGCCTGTGGTGCTCGACGGGCGCTGCCTCACGCGGGAAGCACTGGCGGACGAGATTGCCCGTGTGCTGCAGGCACCCCACGTGGGCGACCTGTTGCGGTCGGGCTGGGGCGCGCTGCTGAAGCCCGCCGCCTACCACGGCTACCTCTGTTTCGGCCCCAGCCAGGGCCAGGCCGTGACCTTCGTGCGCCCCGACCAGTGGCTGGGCGGCCTGCGCGAGATCGATCCCGGCCAGGCGCAACAGGACGTGCTGCGCCACTACCTGACGGCCTACGGTCCGGCCCCGCGCGAGGACTTCGAGCGCTGGTGGGGCATGGAGCCGCGCGACGCCAGGCGGTTGTTCGCCGGCATGGCCGGGGAACTGGCGGAAGTCACGATCGAGGGCCGGGCCGCCCTGGCACTGGCCGCCACGGTCGACGCGCTGCGCGCGCTGCCGGAGCCGGTGGGCGTCCGGCTGTTGCCCAACTTCGACCCCTATGTGGTGGCCCTGGCCCGCGAGTCCCCGTACCTGCTGCCCGCGGGATGCAAGGACCGGGTCTACCGGACCGCCGGGTGGATCTCGCCGGTGGTGCTGGTGGCGGGGCGGATGGCAGGCGTCTGGGAGTACGAAAAGCAGCGGGGACGCATCCAGGTCACGGTGGAGCCGTTTGCGCCCCTATCCGCCACCGTCCAGCGCGAGATCGCGGCGGAGGCCGACCGCCTGGGCGCCTTCCTCGGCGCGCCCGCAGACGTGATCATCGCCGCGTAGCCGGCCCCACCACCGGACAATCATCGTTCCGCTCACCTCACAAAAGCCCTACCATAGGCCGATAAGACGGAACCGTCGCGCCACAATCCGGCAAGTCAGCGCGACACGGGCCGTGGTACTATGCAAGTGCCCACCCCGGCTACTGGCATAGATATTGCCTTATGTGCTGGGAAACCGGCCCGGGCGTTCCTGTAACAGCACCGCTGCTACCCGATCTTCGCACCGGCGCCCGTTGGAGGTGGCTATTATGAGTGATCACGATCTTGCGCGGACCGTGCGCCGGATCCTCGCCTTGCTCCTAGATGATATGGACACGGTGCAAGTGGAAGTAGAACATGGCATCGTTTATCTGGAAGGTGTCGCGGTTAGCGCCGCGGAAAAGCAGAAGATGGACTGGTACATCCGGCGTGTGACCGGGGTGCGCCAGGTCGTCAACTGCCTCTCGTTGGAACATGTGGCGTGCCTGGCGCGGGAACAAGATGGACCGCGCCCCGGCCCGTCGATATCAACCCACGACTTCGAGTCGCTGCAGCCGGGCAATCATAGCCCCGGCTGACCGAGCAAGGCCGGGGACGGCGGTCCCCACAGCACACACAAGCAGGGCGCTCCTTCACCGGAGCGCTCTTCGTGATCGTCTTAGCCGGCGCCCCGGCCCCCGCGCCGGGACGTGGCCGGCGCGGGCGGCGTCGCGGAGACGGTCGGCGCCGGGCTGGGCGATGGACCAGGCGACGGACTCGGCGCCGGACTGGGC
>DASSGZ010000664.1:0-12521 GCA_035693165.1 Chloroflexia bacterium
AACATCGGCGGCACGTGGCCGGGCGAGGCAGCCTGGGTCTACCAGGCGTCCGGCCCCGGCGGGCTGCCCGTGGGCAGCGGCGGCGGCTATTCCGAACTCTATAACCGGCCGTCCTGGCAGGTGGCGCCCGGCTTCAACAACACGCGCCGCGGCTATCCCGACGTGGCCGCCGTGGGCGACCCGAACACCGGCATGTACACCTGCTACGGCGACACCACGCCCACCTGCGCGCAATATGGCGGCACCAGCCTCTCGGCGCCGCTGTGGGCGAGCATGCTGGCGATCACCGACCAGTATCTCGTGGCGCAGGGCCGGGCACGCACCGGCTTCGTGAATCCGCTGCTGTACGCGCTGTCCGCCAACGCCGGCCCCAACCCGCCCTACCACGACATCACCAGCGGCACCAACGGCGCCTACAACGCGGGCGCGGGCTGGGACGCCGTGACCGGCCTGGGCACGCCCGACCTGTGGAACCTGGCGCAGGCGCTGCGCACCCTGCCCGCGGGCACCCCGACCCCCACGCAGACGCCGCCGCCCGGCGTGCCCACCGCGACGCCGCCCGGCGTGCCCACGGCTACACCGGTCCCGCCCACCAACACGCCGCCCGCAGCCAGCCCCACGGCCTGCCCGGCGGGCCAGTTCAGCGACGTGCCGCCCGGCTCGACCTTCTACACCTACATCACCGACCTGGTGAACAAAGGCGCCATCTCCGGTTACGCGGACTGCACCTTCCGGCCCAGCGCCACGATCACGCGCGGGCAGGTCGCCAAGGTGATCGTGCTGGCCTTCGGCTTCCAACTGGTGACGCCCGCCCAGCCGCACTTCAGCGATGTGCCGCCCGGCTCGGCGTTCTATTCCTACATCGAGACGGCCTATGCCCGCGGCATCATCTCCGGCTACGCCGACGGCACCTTCCGCTGGTCGAACAACGTGACGCGCGGCCAGTTGACCAAGATGGTCTCGCTGGGCCGCGGCTGGCGCATCCTGACGCCCGCCCAACCGACCTTCCGCGATGTGCCGCCGGCAGAGACCTTCTACAGCTTCATCGAGACCACCTATGCCCACGGCGTGATCTCCGGCTACGACTGTGGCGCCGGCTGCCTGGAGTTCCGGTCGTCGGCCACGTCCACGCGCGGCCAGGGCGCCAAGATCATCGACCTGTCGATCTACGCGGCGGACAACACGGCCACGCCGACCACCGCCCCGCCGACGGTCCCGCCGACCAACACGCCGCCGCCCGGCCCGACCAACACGCCCGCGCCGACCAACACGCCCGCGCCGACCAGCACGCACACGCCCGTACCGCCGACGGCCACGCAGACGCCGACCACCGCGCCGTCGCCGACCAGCACGCCCACCGTGCGCCCGACCGACACGCCGCAGCCGGCGCCCTACATCACCGGGATCGAGCCGGCCAGCGTCGAGCAGTACGACACCGAGACGCAGATCTCGATAACCGGCAACTGGTTCGGCCTCACGCAGGGCGCCGGGTTCGTCGTGGTCAACGGCCGCGTCGTCACCGTCGATACCTGGGACAACACGCTGATCCGCTTCCGCATCACCACGGCGGTGAACCCGGCCACCCCGGCCACCGTGCGCGTGGTGCGCGACGACGGCCTCTCGGCCACCAGCACGGCGTTCAGCGTGACGGCACGGCAGCACCCCTACATCTTCAGCTACTCGCCGAGCGCGGTCGTCCACGGCGACGGCACGACGGTGGTGACGGCCAGCGGCATCCGCTTCGGCACCACGCCCGGCACGGTGACGCTGCTCGGCACCTACCCGGCCACGATCGTCAGTTGGAGTGACACCCAGATCCAGTTCCGGGTCGATCCCAACACGCCCGCCGCCAACCCGGTCAGCGTCCGCATCGACTCGCCGCAGAACGGCGGCTATAAGGAGTTTGGCCGCTTCGCCATCTTCCCCTGACGGCCAGGAGCGACGCCATACAACCTACGAGAGCCTGGCGCATGGCGCCAGGCTCTTGTCCTGTTATGCTACAATCAGACCAACAACCTGAAAGCCAACCCGAGGGGAGACACCACCACATGAACGCAGACTCGCCATCCGCTGCACCCGGCACCAACCGCGACATCCAGGAGTTTGTCCGTGCCCTGCCCAAGGCCGAACTGCATGTCCACCTGGAAGGCTCGGTGCGCCCGCGCACCCTGCTGGAACTGGCCGGGCGCCACCGCGTCGACCTGGGCGTGCGCGACGAAGCCGGGCTGCGCGCCCGCTACCAGTTCACCGACTTCCCGGCCTTCGTGCGCACCTACGTCACCGTCTGCGACTGCCTGCGCAGCGGCGAGGACTTCGCCCTGATCACCCAGGAGTTGGGCCACGACGCCGCCCGGCAGAACATCCACTATCTGGAAGCCACCTTCACCGCCGTGCGCCATGTGCAGGCCACCGGGCTGCCCTTCGACGAGGTGATGGACGGCATCGCCGCGGGCGCCGCCGCCGCGCAGCGTGAGTACGGCGTGACCATGCGCTTCATCCCGGACTACCCGCGCGATTTCGGCGTGGAGGGCCTGATGCAGACGGTGGACTGGGCCATCGCCGGGATGGACCGCGGGGTGGTGGCGCTCGGGCTGAGCGGCATGGAAAATGAGGTGCCCTCGCTGCCCTTCGCGCCCGCCGTGGCGCGGGCCAAGGCCGCCGGCCTCTACTTCGCGCCGCACGCCGGGGAGATCGCCGGGCCGCAGGTGGTCCGCGACTGCCTCGCCATGGGCGCCGACCGCATCGGCCACGGCATCCACGCCGCCGACGACCCGGCCTTGCTGGAGGAACTGCGCACCTTGCAGATCCCGCTGGAGGTCTGCCCGACCAGCAACCTGTGTACCGGCGCCGCGACCTCGCTGGCCGACCACCCGCTGCGCCGGCTCTGGGAGGCGGGCGATTTCGTCACGCTCAACTCGGACGACCCGCCGATGTTCAACACCGACCTGGTGCAGGAGTATGCCCTGGCGGCGACGGCCTTCGGCTTCAGCGCCGCCGAACTGGCCCGGCTCAGCCTCAACGGGGCGCGCGCCGCCTTCCTGCCCGCTACGGACAAAGCCGCCCTGGTGGCGCGCTTCGAGGCCGAGCTTGGAACCCTGGGCGCCCCGCTCTCGTAAGCGATATAGAGGCTGCCGGTTCGCGCCGCCCGGCCCCTGAAGGGGCGGGCTAGCACAATGAATCCCGCCTGCGCGGGCTGGGCCGGGGAGACAGGCCGCACAGGTGGCCTTTGCCGAATCTAGCCGGAGGCTTGAGCCTCCGGGTGGCCCTGCACGGCGCGCCCGTCCGTGCTATAATAGGCTGATCTGCCCCTTGCGAAAGAGGAGTGAACCTGCGTCATGAGCAGCACCAGCGAATTTACCAGCCACCCCGGCGCCGCGATCCGGCGGGCGTTCGTGCCCGCCGTCGTGCTGGCTGCCCTGATCGCCGCGCCGGGCTGCACCCTGAGCAACCTGCGCACGGAGGCCGGGGCAACGCCCACCGCCGCTGCCGTCGTGACGCCCACCGCGTCCGCGCCGGCAGCCACCAGCACGCCCAACGTCATCCCCACGGCCACCACGGGCGCGCTTGCCACGCCGGCCACAGGTAGCGCCGGGGCCACGCCCACGACCGGCAGCGGCTTCGCTACGCCGGCAACCGGCACCGGCACGCCCACCCCCAGCGCATCGGGCGCCCCGGCCACGGCGACGACCGGATCGGCCCCGCTGGCCGGGATTGCGGGGGCCGGCGAGGTGTTTGAGCGCGTGGTCGATGCGGTGGGCCCGGCGGTGGTCACGGTCGTCAACAAGCTCAACCCGCAGCAGGGCTTTGGCGGCGAGGCCAGCGGCAGCGGCGTGGTCATCGACGCCAAAGGCTATATCGTCACCAATAACCATGTCGTCGCCAACAACAGTGCCCTCCAGGTCATTTTCTCCGACGGGCGCACCGTCAACGCGACCCTCGTTGGCAGCGACGACATCAGCGACCTGGCCGTGCTGAAAGTGGACGGCAGCGTGCCCGGCGTCGCCACGCTAGGCGATTCGAGCAAGCTGCGCCCCGGCCAGATGGTCGTCGCCATCGGCTCGGCGCTGGGCGACTTCCAGAACACCGTGACCACGGGCGTGATCAGCGGCCTGAACCGCAAGCTGCAACGCGATAACGGCATCCCGATGGAAGACCTGATCCAGACCGACGCCGCGATCAACCACGGCAACTCGGGCGGGCCGCTGCTCGACCTGCAAGGCGAGGTGATCGGCATCAACACCGCCGTCGTGCGCGCCAGCGGGCAGGGCGACGTGGCCGAGGGCCTCGGCTTCGCCATCCCGGTGAACACCGTCAAGACGATCACCAGCCAGTTGATCGCCCAGGGCCGCGTGCCCCGGCCTTACCTGGGCGTCAACACGCGCCTGGTGACGCCGGCCATGGCCTCGTACTTCGGGCTGCGCGACGAGAGCGGCAAGCTGCTGGATCACGGCGTGGTCGTCGTGAGCGTGACCCCCGGCAGCCCCGCCGAGACGGTGGGCCTGCGCGTGGGCGACGTGATCCTGGACATCAACGGCCAGCAGATCGACGAAACCAACGTCCTGGCCAATATCCTGACCCATTTCGCGGTCAACGACAAGGTGACGCTGACCGTGGTCCGCAATTCGCAAACCATCAAGGTGCCGGTCACACTGACCGAACGCCCGTAACCGGCGCCCATCACGACGGAAGGAGGTGATCCGCATGGACGACAAGCGCGCTATCGTGCGCCTGACCAGCCTCGCGACCTGCGCCGGCTGAGCAGGCAAGATGGGTCCTGGGGACCTGGCGCACGTGCTGCGCCACCTGACACCACATACCCACCCGGCGCTGCTGGTGGGGCTGCATACGAGCGACGACGCCGCCGTCTATCAACTGAACGCGGATCAGGCGCTGGTGCAAACGCTCGACTTCTTTCCGCCGATTGTCGATGACCCCTACCTGTTCGGGGCCATCGCGGCGACGAACGCCCTGAGCGACGTGTACGCCATGGGCGGCCACCCGATCCTGGCCTTGAACATCGCCATGTGGCCGGAGGATCTGGACCGGGCGCTGCTGGCTACCGTGCTGCAAGGCGGGGCCGATAAGGTGGCCGAGGCCGGGGCCATCGTGGCCGGCGGCCATACCGTGACCGACCGCGAACCCAAGTACGGCCTGTCCGTGACCGGCATCGTCCACCCGGCGCACCTGCTGACCAAGGGCGGCGCCCAACCGAATGACGTGCTCGTGCTCACCAAGCCGATTGGCACCGGGGTGATCACCACGGCGGCGCGCGCCGACCGCGCCCGCGCCGCCGACCTGGCCGAGGCCGTGGCGAACATGACCGAGTTGAACCGCGCCGCCTCGGAAGCCCTGGTGGCCTGCGGGGTCCATGCCGCCACCGACATAACCGGCTTCGGGCTGCTGGGCCATGCCTTCGAGATGGCCGAGGCGGGCGGCGTCCAACTGGTGATCGAGGCCGACGAGGTGCCGCTGCTGGCGGGCGCCTGGGACTACGCCGAGGCCGGCCTGACCACCGGCGGCGGCGGGCGCAACTATGCCTATCTCATGGAACCCGATCCCGCGGCGGGCCTGGACCGCCCGCGGGTGCGCGGGCGCCGCCCGGTCCCCGACCCGCTCCAGGCGCTGCTGCTCGACCCGCAGACCTCCGGCGGGTTGCTGGCCGCCGTGCCGCCGCTCGAATACGGCGAGTTGAGCGCCCGGCTGGGCGATGCGGGCGTGCTGGTCTACCGCATCGGCGAAGTGGCCGAAGGCCGGGGCGTGACCGTAACCTGAGCACGGCAGATTCGTCATACATATCAAGCATTTATGTCAATCGTCCCGCGCCAGGCTATTGACATAAGCAAGAAGGGGTGCTATGATAAATTGGAGCACTTGCAAGTGCTGATATGGCGCCGTGCTGTGCGGGAGCCAGCTACCCGGGTGTGACGCCCACAGCCACGGCCCCCCGCCACTCCGGAGGAAGTTCTCATATGAAACGGCTCTCAATCCATCTCCTGGCAGTTGTGCTGAGCGTGTTGCTGCTGCTGCCGGGCGCGGCGCTGGCCGCGGGCCGGACCCATACCGTCCAGTACGGCGAAACCATGACCAGCATCGCCGCGCAGTATGGCGTCTCGGTCAGTGCCCTGGCGGCGGCCAACGGCATCGGTTCGCCGAACCTGATCTACGTCGGCCAGACGCTGACCATTCCGGGCACAGGAGGAGGGAGCGCGGCGCCCGCCCCCGCCGCGAGCGGCGGCGCTTACGTGGTGCAGCCGGGCGATAACCTGAGCACCATCGCCATGGACTATGGGCTGAGCGTCGATGCCCTGGCCGCCGCGAACGGGCTGAGCAACACCAACTTCATCTGGGCGGGCCAGCGCCTGACGATCCCCGGCAAGGCGGCCCCCGCGCCGGCGCCCGCGGCCCCCGCGGCCCCCGCTCCAGCGCAAGCGAGCGGCAGTAGCTACACCGTGCGGGCGGGCGACAACCTGAGCACCATCGCCGCTCAGTACGGGGTCAGCGTGGATGCCCTGGCCCAGGCCAACGGCATCACCAATCGCAACCTGCTCTTCTCGGGCCAGGTGCTGGCCATCCCCGGCAAGGCGGCCCCCGCGCCCAAGCCCGCCGACAGCGCCCCCCAGCCCCCGAAGGCCGCGCCCACGGCCAAGCCTGTCGGGGCCAACCCCACGCCGACCATCGCCCCGGTGGCCGGTAAGACGCCGACCCTGGTCTCCGCCCCGGCCCCGCCCCCCGACAAGGAGAAGGTCGTGCCCGCGGCGGGCGCCGGTGGGGTGATCAAGTACCAGGTGAAGTCGGGCGACCGGCTCTACACGATCGCCGCCCAGTACAACACCACCGTGGACGCCATCGTCGCCCGCAACAATCTCAGCGACCCGAACGTGATCGTCCCCGGCCAGACGCTGGAGATCCTGCAGGGCGACAAGACGAGCAAGCCCGCCAGCAACGGCGCCCCCACCCCGACGCCCCGGCCCATGAACCAGCCGGTGACGAAGCCCGGCTCGTCCGCGGCGCCGCCGGCCATCGACCAGAACAAGGGCGGCAAGTGGATCGACGTGAACATCAGCACCCAGACGCTGACGGCCTATGAGGGCAACAAGGCTGTGTTCAGCACGCTGGTCTCGACGGGCGTGTCGTGGCACCCGACGGTCGTGGGCACGTACAAGATCTACGCCAAGTACCTGGCCGACGACATGAGCGGCGGCGAGGGCGCCGAGTACTACTACCTGCCCGCCGTGCCCTACACCATGTACTTCTACGGCGGCTACGCGATCCACGGCACCTACTGGCACCACAACTTCGGCCACCCGATGAGCCACGGCTGCGTCAACCTGCCCACCGACGCGGCCAAGTGGGTCTACAACTGGGCGCCCATGGGCACCACCGTGGTGACGCATTGGTAGTGTAAGTTTACTCAATTGATAGGAGTTACTTGGTGGCGTGAATTAGCAGCGAAAGTCAGGCTTGGAATAGCGGTGAATTACGCACAATTGCGAGCCATACATCGTACGCCAAGTATAGTACCTGACTGTTCCAGATGACTGCGTAACTCCTTTCAATTTATATTCCGATATCAATTGCAATTCACCTGGTTTATAGACTTATAAACTAGGAAATCCAAGAACCCGATTCAGGTTGTTTTCGAACTAATATAGTAACTGTAGACGAGAACCAGGACGGTGCTTGATATAGGTGCCGCCTTGGTTCGGTGTGCTAAATTTTAGTGATTATGCAATACCGGAGACCGATTATGCAGCTTCATACGCCACTACAGCTACGCTTACGTTCCCACAGCACTCTGCTCATCTTAGTTTTAATGATCCTATTGTCGGCATTAGCATGGAATGTAGTTGCTAATAAATCTGGACCTTACCTCAACACTGAAAAGCCGGAAGCCGCACAACCCCATACAGATAGCAATATCAGCACCGAGAAGATTGACACAGTTAAAGGTACTGATACAACCTACACTTCAAAAGAAAGCTTGCCTATTTTGGTTGTTGCTGCTGTCCGTCCTATTCGCCGTGAAGCAGGGGATATTCCAAGTAGAACTAGAAACGATGCTAATTCGATTCAGTTACAGTTGAGTAATTTGGTATCTGTTTATGAATCAGCACAGCAATGGCAGTCACATAACAATACTCAACCTGTCAGTCTGACTGGCACAAGCATATCATCGAGTACACCTACTGCGCTTCCCAAGGAACCTTATAGTCCAATCTCTCACGTGACAAGCGCGGGATCAGGTATAGCCACTAATACTCCTCTACCTGTCAATGTAGCCACACCGCCCGGTCCTAACAACATAATCCTGGCGGCTCCCAATAGCACACCTACTATCTACGTCACCAACGTAGAAGGACGCTTCTTCTTCGGAGGGAGTCCTATCTTCAACGTTGCTACTCAAACACCGCCCGCTTTCACGCGAAATTTCCCGTTGGTCAACTTTAACCCGCCAGCTGGTTACACTTGTAATGGCACATATGTTGATGCTAATACCCGCCCTTTCACCGACGTTGATGAAGGCAGCCCATGCGCCGCTATTGTGGCAGAAGCCACCATAAGTGCGCCACCTCCTACACCCACCTTGCTACAGGCTGGCGTTGGTTCGCTTTACGGCTTTCAAGATGTATTGAGCACAACCTTGTACGTATCCCAAGAGGCGGATATCACCTTCAATTTACATTCCGATGATGGTTTTGTTTGGGGAATAGGACCACTCAATGGTATTCCGGGCAACCCTCAACCTATCCGTGTTGGTGGGTACTATGACCCGCCATCGCCACCCGCTCCCACTCCCTCGCCTACAACCACCTTCCGTAATTTCTTAGTCGTAGGCCGACGCAATGCGGGAGACTGGGGTGGCGGAGAAGTCACAATACATTTCCCAGCCGCAGGCTTTTACCCTATCGAGATTGACAATGCGGAAAATGGAGACGGTGGCCTAAATATAACATTAGAAAGCCCTAGCAACACTCCGGTACTCAATGGCCCTAGTCCTACAGCTACAGCTACGCCCACTGTACTCTGCCAGATCTCTTCCGATTGGTGCACGAGTCTCAGCCTTAATATTGGCGGGTCTCACAACGAACTCCGAGGCATAGCTGTAATAGCCCAGAACAACATATGGGCTGTGGGTGGACACGATATCCTTCCACAAGGAGGCCAATCGTTAGTTGAGCACTGGGATGGAGCTAATTGGATGATTTCCAGTAGCCCTAATGTAGGAACCCTGAACGGAGTTGTGGCGGTAGGCAACAACCCAAATGATATTTATGCTGTAGGCGACTCAGGAATCATTCACTACGATGGAGTGAACTGGAGCCAGATAGCTAATCGCGCAGGCGGTCTATCAATTGGAGCCGTGAAATCTGAAACTGCGTATGACGTATGGACGGTCGGCAGTACTATTCAGCGATATAACGGCATCAACGGCACCTGGAGTATTTACTCCGTACCCGGCGGTGGTATCCTCAACGGCGTGGCGGTGATTAACACTACGAACGTAGCTGCCGTGGGCTTCACCGGTACTGCCCCCAACCGCCGTCCCCTAATCACACAGTGGGATGGTAATGCCTGGAATACTGTAGCATCTCCTTCTTTTTTCTCGGACTCATACCTGACAAGTGTAGACTACTACGGTAGTCAGCTTTGGACTGTAGGAGCTTATTACTACAGCGGTAGCGATCGCTTCCAAACCCTGATCGAAAACGGGGACGGTCCAGCCAGCGGACGCAACTGGCAAGTCATAGATAGCCCTAACCCTGGTGAGATAGATAATAGATTGAACCATGTTTGGTTCACCACTGAGGGAGACGTATGGGCGGTCGGATCCTATTGGCGAATAGGTGCTTCGGATACTGAGACACTCATTATGCGCTGGAACGATACGAACTGGGCACAAGTGGCTAGTCCGGCACCTGGCGTGCGCAGCTCGCTAATGGGAATAGCCACCATACCGGGGAATACCGCTGTTGTAACGAGTACATGGGCAGTAGGCAGTTATGTAGCCAACATTTACGGCGCATCTCAAACCTTGGTAGAGCGCATCCAGGCTCCTACCGCAACTCACACGAATATAAGTTACTATGAAAACACGTTAGATCTGCCCAGCCTCACCAACTATTACAAGCAAGGCTGTGCTGCAGCTGCACGCGGCGATGCCGGTGTCGTCATTCTAGACTTCGGTCAACCTCGAAACCTGGGGACTCCAGCAAATCCAGCATACGGTACGCGACTCGTCGGTCCTGCCGCCCAGTTGGCTTACATATCTAATCCAAGCAGCGATATTGATATCACGAATGCTGTAGAACAGTTTGCAAAAGGATTTCATGATGCTTACAATAGCCCTAATCCTAATTGCCCTCGTGCATTTGGTCTATTAAGGCAGATTACCCTTGCTGTTGGCGTTAACAACCAATTTAACGCACTTCCCACTCCAACCGTTGAGGTTTCTGGACATGCTCAAGCATGGGCTGCTATGGTGAAACAGATCAAAAACGATATTGCTGCTTACTCTGAGGTAAGTCTCGCAGCAGCCATAGATGCAGAGCCAGATTTCGATCCTAGTTATAGTTTTACCAAGCAGTGGACTGAGACTTACGATAGTGCAGGAGTTTCAGCCTACTATAACTTTGGTAGCACTGATGGTTATCCAAATCTCGCTCCTGGAGATCCTACTCCAATAGTCCCTTCTCCTTTCGGTTGCTGTTCCGCCTGGAGCGTCGACAAACTGTATCATGTGTCATATGGCCTATCGAGAGCCCTATCTTTGCCCGAAATATATGTCCCCACATACGCTAGGGAATGGAACAGAGTAAAGAGATGGAGCATCGAGAGCCATCAGTCGCTGATAATGAGCTTCGTTGGAGAGATGAGCGAATGCGCGACAAGCCCATGCAACGCAACAGGCACCAGCGTATTTTTTAATCCTGAACAAGCTTGGCGTGTGTTCTGGCTAGAAATCAACGGGGATCCAGATACACGGCAGAATCTCATCAATTCTACTGATATAAAATGCAGCAATGGCTATTCGGGTGTAGGCTGTAGTCCATAAAATAACAGCGTTTAGCAGCTTTAATTATACAGAATGCAACCGAAGTTAAGGAGAATTGCCAGATGACTCTATACCGAGCGGAATCTGGAAGTATAGCAAGGGTGTGCACAGCTATAGCAATAGTATTAGCCGTCAGCCTATTAGTCGGATGTGGGAGTTCCAGCACCTCAATAACAGAGACCTCAAGTGTTGGCGTGCCAACCAGCATACCTGTGCCCACACCCTCGGCCACTCATAGCCTCCCTACACCCACGCTAAATTATAAGGAGGATGCGTTCGCGCAGCTAACGGCAACCATGGTCGCCGAGAGGACGGCTGTGGCCCTGACCGGGATACCAACCTGGACGCCTGGTCCCCCACCATCGCTACCCGGCCCCACTTCAACACCGCTGCTCGGGCTGTCCACTGACTGCGTAAACCAAAACGCTCTAGTGCCCCAAATCATCACCTGCTGGACGGGCGACCTAAACGGCCATCTGGTCAATGTCAACAGCGGCAGAGAAGGACGCGCAGGCGATCCCAACCAAGGAATCGTAATCCTATACACATGGGGTACCACCGATACACTAATCCTCCCTACTCCGGATAAAGTGGGACCGGTACAGATTACCGCGATCAATGGCTCCCGGTTTACACTGACCACGGTTAATCACCAGCCGCCGATAACATATATACTGGATATTGCCACGCGCCAATGGGTCAATCCGTAAGTCTTTAATCCAGGTAATGCACCGTTTATCGGAAATGTTGTAGTCTGCCATTCACATTAATAATTGGCGGTCTGTTATCCAAGTAATCATAGAATGTGTGGGCTAGGCCCATGGATATGCTGGGGCGCGGGGACGAAGTGCAGGTGCAGCGCACGCCGTTGCGCGATGTGGATGTGCCGCTGACGGCGCACGAGGCGCTGCGCTGGGCCTGGCCCGCGGCCAGGGAACGCGACCCCGCCGCCCGGCTGGTGCTGATCACGAGCGAGGAAGACCTGGATACGGCGGGCCGCTCCCGCCTATGGGAGTTTCAGGTCGATCTGCCGGACCGGCGTGCCCAGGCCACCCTGCGCGTCGGGATGGACGACGACCCGGACGACGAGGATAGCGGGGTGGCCCTGGTGGCGGTAGTGCGCCCGTTTGTCCCGCCCGGCGACCTGTGGGACCTCATGGCGCAGGGTGAGGACGCGGTGCGCCGGCATGTGCTGACCCACTGGCAGCGGCAACTGGCCGGACGCCTGCCGCTGCCCCTGCCTGGCTATGACTCGCCGCACGCCGTGGCGGCCCTGCGGGCGCAAGGGGTGACGCTGGGCCTCGGTTGCTACCTGGGGGCGCGAGTCCAGGTGGACGGCAGCGCCGTCTGGTATGTCCATGCCGGGGACGAAGTCCGCACCACGCCGTTCGGCCCCGCTGCCCTGCCCGCCGGGGCGCCCGCCGCGCTGGAGCCGCCATCCAACGGGGCGGCGGGGAGCCTGCCCGCG
>DASSGZ010000665.1:0-2495 GCA_035693165.1 Chloroflexia bacterium
AAGGGTAGTGCGCGTACTACTACATCCATAGATCAATTCGCACGATTCGTCAATAGGGTGCGGCCGCCATCCAGGCAGAATGCGGGTGCACACCGCAGAGACGCCGAGGACGCAGAGACGTGGGGATGGGCCTGGAGGTAGGGTGAGCTACCGGCTCGGTAGCGTAGAACCCGGCACTAATGGGCGCTACAAGTTCGAGCAAATATCATAAATAATACTTCTGTTAACGTCCTCTGCGTCCTCGGCGTCTCTGCGGTGAATCTGAACGGATAGCAGGGCGCGGCCCGCGCCTTGACACCTCCGGCGGCACGGTGTACCATGGCAGGCAGGTGGACCATGTCCATCAACCAACCTCAACGAGGAGGCACACCCGATGACCGACCCCCAGCGTACGCCCATTCCCGTGGCCCAGGATAGTAATTCGCCGGACATCGCCTGGCGGCCCAGCCCGGCCTATATCGAGCGCAGCCGCCTGCGCCGCTTCATGGACCGCCACGGCATCGCCTCAGTCGCCGAACTGATGAACCGATCCGTCGCCGATATCGCCTGGTTCTGGGACGCGGTGGTGCAGGATCTGGACCTGGAGTGGTTTCAGCCCTACACACAAGTCGTCGACCTATCGCGCGGCATCGAGTGGCCGCACTGGTTCCCCGGCGGGCGCTACAACTATGTCCACGACGCCGTGGACAAGCACGCCGAGCGGCTGCGCCCGCAGGCCACCGCGCTCATCTGGGAGGGCGAAGACGGCGCCGTCATCACCCTGACCTATGCCGAACTGGCCGCCCAGGTGAACCGGGCGGCGAACGCGCTCAAGGCGTTGGGCCTCGGCAAGGGCGACCGCGTGGGCGTGTTCATGCCCATGGTGCCGGAGACCGTGATCGCCACCCTGGCGATCTCCAAGATCGGCGCGATCTATATCCCCATCTTCTCCGGCTACGCGGGGGCGGCGGTGGCGACGCGCCTGGGCGACTGCGGCGCGCGCCTGCTGATCACCGCCGACGGCTTCTATCGCCGGGGCGGGCAGGTGCCGATGAAGGAGACCGCCGACGAGGCCGCCGCGGCCAGCCCCACGGTCGAGCATCTGCTGGTGGTGCGCCGCCTGGGCCGGGCGGTGCCCTGGACCGCCGGGCGCGATGTCTGGTGGGACGAGCTGGTGCCGCAGCAAAGTGCGGAATGCGCCACTGAGCAGACCGATGCCGAAGACCCCTACATGATCATCTACACATCGGGCACCACCGGGCGGCCCAAGGGCGCCGTGCATACCCATTGCGGCTTCCCGATCAAGGGCGCGCAGGACATGGCCCACGGCTTCGACCTGCAACCGGGCGACGTGCTGTTCTGGATCACCGACATCGGCTGGATGATGGGGCCGTGGGCGATTTCGGGCAGCCTGATGCTCGGGGCTACGCTGATGATCTACGAGGGCGTGCCGGGCTATCCGCAGCCCGACCGGCTGTGGGCGCTGGTCGAGCGCCACCGGGTCACACACCTGGGCATCTCGCCCACCGCCGTCCGCTCGCTGATGGGCCAGGGCGATCACTGGGTGAAGGCGCACGACCTGAGCCGCCTGCTCTTCTTCGGCAGCACCGGCGAACCCTGGAACCCCGACCCCTGGCGCTGGCTGTTCGACGTGGTGGGCGAGGGCAAGCGGCCCATCCTGAACTACTCCGGCGGCACCGAGATTTCGGGCGGCATCCTCTGCTGCAACCCGCTGCTGCCGCTCAAGCCCTGCTCGTTCAACGCGCCCGTGCCCGGCATGGCCGCCGACGTGGTGGACGCCGAGGGGCACCCGGTGCGCGGCGAGGTGGGCGAACTGGTCATCCGCCAGCCCTGGGTCGGCATGACGCGCGGCTTCTGGCAGGACCCGGATCGCTACATCGAGACCTACTGGTCGCGCATCCCCGGCATCTGGGTCCACGGCGATTGGGCGCTGATCGACGAGGACGGCTTCTGGTACATCCTGGGCCGCTCCGACGACACGATCAAGGTGGCCGGCAAGCGGGTCGGCCCGGCGGAGGTCGAGTCGGCGGCGGTCTCGCACCCCGCCGTGGCCGAGGCCGCGGCCATCGGCGTGCCCCACGCGTTGAAGGGCGAGGTCGTGGTGGTCTTTGTGATGCTCCGCCCGAACTATGCGCCCAGCGAACCGTTGCGCGGCGAGATCGAGGCGGCCATTGTTCACCAACTCGGCAAGTCGCTCAAGCCGGAGGCGGTCCGATTCGTGCAGGACATCCCGCGCACGCGCAACGCCAAGATCCTGCGCCGCCTGGTCCGCCGCGCCTACCTGGACGAACCTCTCGGCGATACGTCTTCGCTGGAGAACCCCGCCGCGCTGGAGGCGGTGCAGGGGGCGCAATAAACCCCATCCCTCCAGGCAAGACCGATCATCGCACCACAGAGGGCACAGAGAACACAGAGATTCCCGTCTGGTCTCTGTGCTCTCTGTGCCCTCTGTGGTGCAACAACGGGCTTGTGTGAAAGGATTGTGCTTAATCGGC
>DASSGZ010000666.1:0-8627 GCA_035693165.1 Chloroflexia bacterium
GGGCATGGTCGGTGCCGTACTTGCCCATGTGCACGCCGGTGAGCACGATCTCCTGGGCGCCGCCCGCCAGCCGGGCGCGCACGCGCTCCAGCACGCGGGCCGTGGGCGTGCTGCGCGGCATACCGCGCGTGAACGGGATGATGCAGAAGGTGCAGAAGTCGTTGCAGCCGTCCTCCACCTTGACCATGGCGCGGGTGCGCATGCCGGCGGCGGCATCAGCGGCCCACAGGGCCTGCTCATCGTCCTCGCCGGCCTCGGAGTCGCCGTGGGTGGTGGCCCAATCGGGCAGGGGCGTCAGGCGCTCGGCGCCGGGCGCGCTGAGCGGCGCGGGCCGGCCCGCGCGGGTGCGTACTTCGGCGGGCAGTTGCTCCAGCACCAGGCGCAGCAGGTCCTCGCCCTGGCGCGGCGTGACCACCAGGCCCACCTCGGGCATCTCGGCCAGCACCGCGCCGCCGGACGACGCGTAGCAGCCGGTGGCGACGACCAGCGCGTCGGGGTTGCCGCGCGCCATGCGCCGCAGCCACTGGCGCGACTTGCGGTCGGCCACATGGGTGACGCTGCAGGTGTTGACGACATATACGTCGGCGGGCGCGCCGGGGGGCACCAGTTGGAAGCCCGCGCCGCGGAAGGCGCCGATGGCCTGCTGGGTGTCGCTCTGGTTGACTTTGCAGCCCAGCGTGACAAAGGCGACGCGGGCCGGTTCATCCGCCGCGGGCGCGGCGGCGCGGGGCCGGAGTTGCAGGCTGGCCGGATCGATCAACATGGCCGCATTTACTCGATTCTAGCGTGCTTGCACCGTAGTAACGAAATGACGATACTTTCGCTACAAACATAATACGGTGTTCTCCTGATTATACCGATGGGGCGGCACGGGCGTCAAGCGCCGCGCGCGGGGGGGAGCAACCTAACCCCCTGCCCCCCTTCCCGCCGCGGGAAGGGGGGAAAGCCGACTCTCCTCCCCGCGGCGGGGAGGGGCCGGGGGAGAGGTTGCTCGCGCACCGGGATGCAGAGTGACAGGACGATGAGAAGGACTGTGTAGCATGACAGGGAAAGCACGGGTGGCGGGGGCCGGGGACACCCTGCCTGATGTCGCACTGGTGCCGGCGAGCATGCAGGCGCCGGCGGAGGAACCGCGCACCAGCCTGTACCAGGCGCTGCTGCAACTGAAATTGCCCCAGTTGCGGGCCATGGCCGCCGCGCGGCATGTCACCGGGCGGAGCAGCCAGCGCGAGCCGCTCGCCGAAGCGCTGGTCGAGAATATGATGGATGCGCAGGCGCAGGCGGCGCTCGTCCGCAACCTGGACCAGCCGGCGCGGGCGATCCTGGCGGTGGCTCGTGTGCTCCAGCTAAACCAGGGCAACCTCGCCGCGCCCCCGCTGGGCCGGGTGCTGCGCGGGCGCCATGCCAGTTCCGGCGAGATCGAGGCGGCGCTGGCCCACCTGGGCGAGGTAGGGCTGCTGCTGCCGGTCTTTGACGGTGCGTCCCGGCACCAGGCGTATTACGGCTTCCCCGCCGCTGTGGCCGCCGGGTTGATTCCGCTGTTGCCCGAAATCCGCGCCTATAGCGGCGATTTACCCGCCCCGCACGGCGACCCCGATGCGGCATCCGTGATGGCGAAGTTCGACGCGCTGCTGGACGCCCTGACCCGGCACAGCTACCGCCTGGCCGAAGCCGGGCCGCGCACCTACCGGGGCCGCACGACCTGGATGCTGGGCCGCTGGGAAGTGGTGGGCGACTTGCCCGACGCACCGCGCGGGCGCCTGGCCGTGGACGACCGGCCCCGCGGCGTCGAGGTCGCTGCGCCCGCCCTGGAACTGGCCGAGGGCAGGCTGGCCGGCTTGCGGGCGGCGGCGGGCATGGGCAGCGACGAAGAAGTGCGCTTCTTCCTGTTCGTGGCCGAGGGGCTGGATCTGCTGGGCCGCGCCGGGGTAGGGCTGGTGCCGTTTGCCGAGAAGGTGGCGACTTTCCGCGCCCAATCGCCGGAACGCCGCTACGTGCAGATGATCGCCACGGCGTTGCAGTTGGGCGGGTGGAGCGAGTTGGGGCTGCTGCTGGCCCAGGACCCCGGCCTGGCGCTCTTCCGCAACGCCACGCTGCACTACGCCGAACCGGTGCATATGCACGCCGACGTGGGCCATATCCGGGCGGCGTTGATCCTGATGCTGGCCTGGCTGCCGGTGGGGCCGTGGTACGACCTGCCCGCGTTCCTGACCAGCCTGCACCGGCTGTTCCCGGAGTTGCCCATCAGCTTGCAGCCGAAGACAGGGGGCTGGGAGCAACTGACCTGGTGGTTCGAGCGCTGGAACGGCGGCACCCCGCAGTACCTGGACCGGCGCAGCGCGCCCGACTGGATGCGCGGCCTGGGCCGGCTGGTCACGGCGATGCTGACCGGGCCGCTCACCTGGCTCGGCCTGGTGGAGACGACCACGCTCGACGGCAACGCGCAGGGCAACGGTAGCGCGACGCCGCCGGCCGGGTTCCGCCTCACCGCGCTGGGCGCGCTGATCAGCGAGCGCCCCGTGCCGTTGCTGGGCATCCAGCCGCTGCCCGCCGGAGTGGCCCCGCAGCCCGCGCCCACCCTAGGCTATGCCCTGGCCTCGCCCGATATGCTCTTGACGCTCGACCCGCGCGCCACGACGCTGGACGACCGCATCACCCTGGCCGGGCTGGCCGAGCCGATCCGCGCCGACAGCGAATTGTGCATCTTCCGGCTCACGGCGGGGGCGGTGCGCCAGGGCTTCGACCGCGGTCTCGACCTGGACGGTGTGCTGGCGCTGCTGCGGCGGCTGGCCGGCGACGAGTTGCCGCCCGCGCTGGTCGAGCGGTTGCGCGGGTGGTGGGCGGCTTACGGGCGATTGCGCTTCTACACGGGGGTGACCTTGCTGAGCTTCCACGACGATTTTACCCTGGCCGAGCTACTGGCCTCGACCGGGCTGAGCAATTATCTGCTCTACCAGTTCTCGCCGCGCCTGGTCGCCGTGGCGAACACCGAGGTGGACCGGCTGATCGGCGAACTCCAGCGCGCCGGGCACATGCCGCGCGTGATCGACGAGGCCCGCGTGGGCGGGGAGGAGGGCTGAGATGGCCGCCGTCGGCAAACGGATCAATGCCCTGCTCAACGGCTACGGCGTGCCCGCCATCCGCGAGATGGCCGCCACGCGCGGGGTGACGGTGGTGACGGGGAGCAAGAAAGCGACCCTTGTGGCACTGGCCGAGCATGCCGCCGACCCGGACAGCGTGGCCCGCATGCTGGCGGGCCTGAGCGCCGAGCAGCGCGCACTGCTCGATCTGCTGCTGCTCTATCCCGGCGAGGTAAGCACGAGCTATATCACCGCCGCTGCGACCGCGGCCCGGCTGGTGCAGCCCGACGACCCCAAGTCGCGCCAGCTTTACTATTACAGCTATGTCCACCCTCCCGTGCCCGGCAATCCGGCGGCGGCGCACAGCAAGCGGCTGGCCGACCTGGTGGCCGGGCTGTCGGCGCGTGTGCTGGCGCTCGCCAGCGGCGAAGGCAGCTATACGCCCGCGCTGGAACTGGGGCTGGCCGCCCATATCGCCGTGCCCGCCGAGGTCCGGGCCACCCTGCTGGGGCTGCTGAACGAGCCGCCGCCGCAGGTGGCCGCGCCTGCCGGGCCGGTCGCCGGGGGCGAGCCGCGCTATGCCCACCGCGGCCTGTTCCTGCTCTGGTCGGCGGTGCGCGCCAAACCGGCGCAGTTGACGCAGATGGCGCTGGTGCGCAAGGTCGATGCCCGGCGGCTGGGCCAGGCGCTGGGCGTGGCCGAAAAGACGACCGAGTTCGACACCGAGACCGATCTGCCCTACCTCTACTTCGTGCGGGTGGCGGCGCACAATCTCCATCTGCTGATCGAGCGTGACGGGCGGCTGGATGCCGCCGGGCGCGAGCGGCTGCGCGAATTCCTGGCCCAGCCCTGGCCGGTGCGCACGCTGCGCATGCTGGCCGCCTGGCTCGACACCGCCGCCCACGACCTGGCGATGATCACCGACACCAGCGGCGGCTGGCAGACCAACCGCTACCTGCCGCCGCCGACCACCCGCCATGGCTACGAGCGGCTGTTCCGCCTGATCGCGGCGCTGCCCGGCGACTGGATTGCGCTGGAAGGCTTTGTGCGCTGGTTGCGCCGCTACCACTTCGGCTTCCTGGCCCTGCCCGACGACGAGCCCCTGCCCATCTACGACCTGGGCACGCAGCTTTACCGGCTGTCCTACGGCGCGCTGCCCGGCGAGGACCCGTGGGAGTCGTGCGAGGGCGATGTGGTGCGCAAGGCGCTCCAGGGACCGCTGCACTGGCTCGGCCTGGTCGACCTGGCGGGGGCGCCGGGGCCGGAGCAGGCATTTCGCCTGACGCCCGCCGGGCGCACGCTGCTGGCCGCCTTCGCCGACCCGGCCCGCGAGGCCGAGATCCTGGCCCCGCTGGTTGCCAGCCCTGCGACGGGCCGGGTGGTCGTCCAGCCCAACTTCCAGATCCTCGCCATGGGCGACGTGCCCGACGAGACGCTGTTCGCGCTCAGCGAGGTGGCCGAACTGGTGCGCGCCGAGCAGGTAGTCGAGTTCAAGCTGACACGCGGCGCGGTCTACGCCGCGCAGCAGGCGGGCTGGACGGCCTCGGCCATCCTGGATCTGTTGCGCGGGGCCAGCGGCGCGCCGCTGGCGCAGAACGTCGAGCGCAGCATCCTCGACTGGGCGGCGGCCCACGAGCGGATCGTCTTCCGCCGTAACGCCACGCTGCTGGCCGCCCGCGAACCGGCCCTGCTCGACCGCCTGGCCGCCGACCCGCAGACGGCGCCGCTGCTGGCCGAGCGCTTGCTGCCCACGCTGGCCCTGGTGCGGCCCCCCGCCGGCGGCGCCGTCAGCCTAGCCGGCCTCGACCGGCGGTTGCTGGCGGCGGGCGAACTCCCGGCCACCAGCGACGTGATCCACGACGCGCCCGTGCCGGCGTTCGCCTTCGACGCCGCGGGCCGCGTGACCTGGAAGGGGCCGCTGCCCGATCTGCGCGTGCTGGGCTTGCTGGCCGGGCTGACGCGTCCCGGCCCCGACGGCAGCCTGGTGCTGGATGAGAAGACGGTGCGCGCCACGGCCACGGCCCGGCGCTGGAAGCCCGCCGACGTGCCGCCCCTGCTCGACGCCCTGACCGCCTGGCACGAGGGTCCCCTGCCCGCCGCCGTCGAGCGCCGGATCAAAGTCTGGGCGGGCTACCAGGGCCGCGCTCAACTGCGCGCGGTCACGATCCTCACCGTGGACCGGCCCGAGTTGCTGGACGAGCTCCGGGCGGACCCCGCCGTGGCGCCCCTGCTGGCGCCGCTGGCCGCCGACGGCACGCTGGCCCTGGTCGTGCCGCCGCCCGCCCCCCGCTCCCGCGGTCGCCGCGCCGCCACCGAGCCGGCGGCGGAAGCGCCCGCGCCCGCCGATACCCTGGACGCCCTGCGCCAGGCCCTGCTGGAGCGCGGCTTCACGCTCGACGGCGACGAGTGACGGCCCGCGCCGTGGGACCGCGGTTGGCGCGGGCGGGCGGGGGTGGTATAATGCCGGGGCGCCAAGCCACTTTTCGGCGGAGGCGGCGCCTATGCCGCCTCTTTTTGTAACCCCTGGATCGGTGCTGTGGGAGGGTAGGCCGGGATGAACACCAGCCGGGTGCTGGGCGGGGCGCTGCGGTTGCTGCAGCGGCGCCGGGTGTTGGGGCTGGGCATCGTCATCGCCCTGATCGGGCTGGTCTATGCCGCGATCCTGCTCGGGCTGTCGGTTTATAACCCGAACTACCTGGCCGAACTCTCCGCCTCGATCACGCCGGACCTCCCCTCTGCCTTGCCCTTCTGGATCGTCCTGGGCGCGCTGGTGTTGCTGCTGGGCGGCCTGGTGAGCGAGGGCGGCCTGATCCTGGCCGCGGGGCGGCGGGCGGCGGCCCGGCTCAGCGGCCCCGGCGGGCAACCGGTCCGCGCGGCGTGGCGGCGGCTGCCGCACCTGGTGCTGGTGGGCCTGCTGGTCTGGTGGCCGGTGCTGCTGGGCCTGGCCCTCACCCTGGCGCCGAGCGTCTACTGGGCCACGGTGAGCCAGGACGACACCGTGGGCTGGGGGCTGACCCTGCTCGGCAGCGGCTGCTGCGCGGGGCTGGTGTTCGTGGCCGGGTGGCTGTTGCTCTGGCCGCAGCAGCGGCTGGCGAACTGCGCGTTGCTGCTGGCGGGCGTCGCGCCGCGCGCGGCGGTGCAGACGGCACGGCGGCTGTTCTTTGGCCGCTTCGGCGCGGTGTTCGGCCTCTGGACGGCGCTGCTGCTGCTGAACGTGGTGCTGCTGGTGGTCTCCGTGCTGCTGGCGACGCTGGCCGCCGGGCTGGTCGCCGGGATCTGGTCGCTGCTGGGCGCGGCGCCGCAGAGCACGGCCCTCTGGGTGGCGGGCGCCGTGGCCGCACTGCTGGCCGTGGGCCTGCTGGCCTGGGACGGCGCGGTTAGCGCCTTCAACCTCAACACCTGGGTGCTTACCTACCTCGATCTCCAGGCCGAAGCCGGCACGCTGGCCGGCCTCACCGCTCCCCTCGGCACGACCCAACTCCTGGGCCGCCACCGGGCCGACGAGTGCTGACGCGTGGCGGCGTTGCGCAACCTGGTCCTGGCGCGGTGGTTCACGAGTAGTCCGCCAACCCCTGCGGCAGTTCCGGACCCGGCACCCGCTTTCACACGTCGCGAACTTCGCTGGGCTGTATTGGGATTGGCGCTTGCCGTAACCCTCTTCTTCAGCCCCGCCCTTATCACCGGGCGCTGGCTGTCGGCAGCCGATCTCTTGTTCGGCTTCTACCCCTGGCACACACAAGCTCCCGCCGGCTGGACGGTCGCCCAAAACGGCACACTTTCGGATACCGTCTTAGCCTTCGACCCCTGGTTGGCGTACGCCGCCCGGCGTCTGCACGAGGGCAGTTTGCCGCTCTGGAACCCCCAGGATATGCTGGGGGCGCCTTTCCTGGCGAATATGCAGTCCGCCGTCTTCTTTCCGGCCAACTGGCTCTACTTCCTCTGGCCGGACGGCGCGATGTTTGTCGTCTGTGCCTGGCTCAAGCTGTTCAGCGCCGCCCTGGGCATGTACTTGCTGGCCCGTCAAGTAGTGCAGGTTGGCCCAAAGGGCGCGGCCATAGCCGCGCTGAGTTTCGCTTTCGGCGCTTCTCTGACTGTCTGGTTGCTTTATTCCCTGGCTAATGCCATGCTCTTGCTGCCCTGGCTCTGGTGGGCCACCGCCCGCTTGCTGGCCCGGCCCAGCGGCCGCCGCTTTGCGGCGCTGAGCGTTATTGCCGGCCTGACTCTGTTCGCCGGCCACCCCGAGACCGCTTACCACCTCGCGCTCGTTACCGGCTTGTTTGCGCTGTTCTGTCTGTGGGACCAGGGGGCGCTGCGGATCGGGGCCTTCGTGCAGGGCCTCGGCGTGTGGAGCGCCGCTTATCTACTCGGGGTCGTGTTGGCGGCCATTCAGGTGCTGCCGTTTCTCGAATACGCGCAACAAAGCGTGGCCCTGATCGGGCGCGCCAACCCGGCATTCCAGGGTTTCTGGCTGCCGGGTAAGTATGCCTGGACGATGGTCAGCCCTGATCTGTTCGGCAATCCGGTGAGCAATAACTGGTGGGACCCGAACATGAACTATAACGAAGGGAACAACTATAACGGGGTGTTGTTGTTCCTGCTGGCCCCTTTCGCCCTATTGGCCCAGGACAAGCGCCGGCGGCGAATCGCGCTCTTCCTGATCGCCCTCGTCCTGCTTACCACCGGGGTTGTCTATCACTGGCCCATTGTATATCCGGTGGTCACCGCCCTGCCGCTGATGCGCTTCGGCGCCAACCAGCGACTTGTGCTGGTCATCGGCTTTGCGCTTGGCTTGCTCGCGGCTTTGGGCGTCCACGCGCTGGTTGAGGCCGGCCGGAACCTGGTTCGCCGGCTGGCCGTCTGCTTGCTGTTTACAACGCTTGCGTTGCTGGGAATCGGGGTGGGTGTTCCCTGGCTGTTCGCGCACCCCGGCTTTCAGGTGCCGTCCCAGCCGCCGCCGCTGGAGATCTGGCAAACGGGCCTTATCCGCGCCGCCGGCCTGATACTCGCCGGCGGACTCATCCTGGCCGGCGTTCTGGTGTTCCGGCGCCGGCGCCCGCGCTTGGCTGTCGGCATGTTGGGGCTGCTCCCCCTGCTGCTCTTCGCCGATCTCTGGCAGGCACACAGCCCCTACAACCCCACGATCAGCCCCCAGAACTATTTCCCGGCTACCCCGCTGACGGATTTTCTCAAACAGCAGACCGGGATCTTTCGCACCATCTGTGTTGGCGGCGTCCTGTTGCCGAACACCAACCTGGCTTACCACCTGGCCTATGGGGTCGACGATCTTGGCGGTTACGATGCCTTGGGCCCGCAGCTATACTCCAATCTCGTCCGGCATATTGATCTGCAAAGTACCGGCAGTGGGCTGATTACTTTTACGACAGCGCAGTCCCCTTTGCTGAACCTCCTGAACGTGCGCTATGCGCTGGCCCCGCCAGGTATCGATCTCAGCACGCACAACGTCCTCGATGCCCACCAGGAAACAATTAGCGGCCCGGTCGTGGGCAAAATCCAGGGGCGCAATCAGCCCGGCCAGACATTCGTCGC
>DASSGZ010000667.1:0-30957 GCA_035693165.1 Chloroflexia bacterium
AGACGCTGAAGCAGAGGGAGTGCGCCACGGCCTTCTCCACCACTGCCCGCGGGATGTTCTCCGCCCAGTAAGCACGGCGCAGGTAGCCGTGAATCGCGTCAATATCCAGCCGCGCCGGATCCGTGCTGATGACGAACTCACCCCGGCGCTGTTCCACGATCTCCAAGTGTTCTATCCTCCCTCGGCGCCGCTAAACGGAATCGGTGGGCGCACCGTTTTTCCGGATTACTGTATCAAAAATGAGCGGTAGGGCCGAAGCAAACGCATCCAGCAATTCTTGCCCAAAAACACAGATCGTTTCCTCCCAAGGATGACCAAATAGACCGAAACGGAAATCTTCTGCTAAGAAGATATAGTAGTCCCCGTCAGGCAAAACGGGAACGTTCCAGGCATTGACATCCTCTGCCGCAAAGGAGTAATGTGGATACAAGGAGTAACAGGGATGCTGCCAATCTAGTGTATATATACGCTCCTGGCGCCCCGTACATTGGCACAAAGCATCGAGCGTCTTGAGGTTGAGATCCACTTCCAAGGAGTGCCGGCGAGATTGGTCAGGACTGTAGATGCGCCCAATAGTGTACGTAATTGAAGGGACCGGCTCCATGATCGCCGGTCGCCTTCGGGGATCAAAATCGAACCGGTGATTGAAGCGATCCCATACTTGCACTTCTTCAGTCTCCGGCAATTCACGCCATGGCTGCATTGGTACCTTCCGTATCACTGTAACGATGGTAAGTGAGATAACTTATCCTACGGGTCGGAAACGCATGGCCGACCACACATCGTCCACCGAGATCAGGAAAACCCCCTGCCATCCCGCTTGCTGGATCACGTCCCAGCCCGTATCGCGGCTGATGTCGGTCTGAATCTTCGAGGTTTTCTTGGGAAACGAGATCCAGAGCATCCCGCCCGGCTTGACCGCCGCCATCGCCGCCGGGGCGTATGCCGCCAGGTCGGCTTTATTCTTCGCGAACAACTGCACGAAATCGAATGTGCCGTCCGGTGTCGTGGTCAGGTCCACGCCTTCCGGCAAGGGATCGAGCAAAGCCCGGTAGCCGTCCGGGGCGTTGAGGATCAAAGCGCGCCAGCCCGGCTTCAGGCCGAGCTTTTTCGCCAGGGAACTATCCGCCATACAGATCATCTCCATTCACAGGCAGCAGGCCAGAACAACATCTTCCACAGGATACCATACCCGTTCAACCCGCGGGCGCCAGGCCGAGCAGCCGGGCCACCAGCGGCAGCACCGTCTCGGCGCGGGCGGCGTCGAAGTCCTCGGCGGTCGTCGCCACGGCGGGGCGGGCGGGGCCGCTGCGCACCTTCTCGCCCATCTTGCGACGCTCAGCGGCGGGGAAGGTGGCGAAAGTGCGGCGCAGCAGTGGCAGCAGCGCCGTGAAAGTATCGGCGGGCAGGTTCGTCACCCAGGTGTCGAGCACCTGCCAGAGCGCCTCGTCGTGCAAGAGCAACAGGCCGCTACCGCGCAGGAAGCCCTCGACCCAGGCCGCGGCGGCGGGCGGGTTGGCCGCGCGCGACAGGGCCAGCCCCAGCCGCTGCGCCACGTCCTCGGCAGACAGCGCCTCGGCGTCGAGCAAGATGCGGCAGCAACGCCCGGCCACCAGCCCGTGCACGCCCGCCTGATCCGCCAGCCGGCGCAGCGTATCCTGCCAGGCGGCACGCTGGTCGGGGTTCTGCAACAGCGCCACCGCGCCCTGGACCTCCATAATGTGCCCGAACATGGCGTCGGCAGCTTCGTCGTTGAGCGAGGCGCAGGCGCCGGGCAGCCCGATACAGATGCGGGCGACCAGGCCATCCACCACCGTGCCGACCATGCCCGCGCCGGTGCCGCGCACGTTGCCGTAGCGCAGCACGCTCGCCAGCGGCGGCAGGGCGGCCATCAGGTGGGCGACATCGCTGGCCCGCGCGGCCTCGGCTTGCAGGCGCTCCATCAGGTGGGCCATGGCGTCCGGCAGGTGGGCCAGCAGCGCCTGCTCCACCAGGCTGGTGAGCGCGGGCAGGTCGGGCGCCCGGTCGGCGGCGGCGCGGGCAAAGGCCGTGGCCGCGTCGAGGATCGTGTTGCCCCAGATGCCCGCCGCGATCAGCGCCACGGCAAACGCCGGGTCCCACTGTGTCTGCCAGAGTTCGTGGAACGTGCCCTTCTTGCCCGCCACGCGGTTCAAGCGCCCCCAGGGCACGCCGAGCAGCGCCAGCCGGTGCAACAGGCGGCTGCGGTCCAAATCCACGGGTTTGCGCAGGTCCAGGTCGAGCTGGCGCTGCGTCGCCTCGGCGGGCAAGCGCAGGCGACGTTGTTCGCGCTGCAGGTCGGCCTGCAAGGGCACCACCGGCGTGTCGTCGGGCACGGCGCCCAACCGCTCGCCCACGATCAGCTTGTCGTGGATCAGGCCCATCGGCAGGTCGTCGCCGAAGCAGAGCACGGTGCGTGTGGCCTCGTTCAGCTCGGGCAAACCGGGCACGGGCCGGTCGCGCAGGGCGGCGAGCGCATGGGCCAGGCGTACCGCCTCGATCACATGAGCGGCGGATGCGTCCAGGTCCTCGTCGCGCAGCAGCCGGGCCACGCGGGTCATCCAGCGCACCGCCACCTGTTCGCTCGTGGCGCCGTTGCCGCCGGTCTGCCACAGGTGCTCGTACCAGCCGGGCGACTCGATGCCCGCGCCGTAGCCCCCCGCCATGAGCAGCCGGCCATGCGTCCAGGGCACCCAGGTGGCCGCCACCTTGACCTTCGGCAGCCCGGCCAGCAGCGCGGCGTCGGCCTTCGCCGGGGGCAGATCGACCAGCGCGGGCGCGTGCAGCGCCCCGCAGACCACGGCGATGCGGGCATAACCCTCGCGCTGGGCGGCCCGAATCGTCTGGCGCATGTAGGCTTCGCGCTGCGCTTCCTCTCGATCGTCGCGGGGCGGCAGAGCCGCGCGCAGTGCCGTCATGCCCTCCAGGATCGCGTCAAACACCGCGGCGCTGTCGCGGCGGCTCTCGACCAGGTGGTCCCACCAGCGCTCGCCGTCGCTGTAGCCCGCGGCCTGGGCCAGCCAGCCCAGCGGGTCGGCCCAGGGGTCGGGCGCGGACGGCTCTTCATCAGCAGGACTCGCGGCCTCTGCGGGCGGCGCGTCCTCGGTGGACGGTTCGGCGGGCGGTTCGGCTGACCCTTCGGGCGGCGGCGCTTCGGCGGCTTCCTCCCCTGCCGGGCCGGCCAGCCGGTGGGCCTGCGGCAGGTCCATGAAGCGCACGGGGATGCCACCGGTCAGCCCGTAGTGGATCGCCTGCCACTCCGGCGAAAAGCCCGCGAAGGGATAGTAGACGGCGCGGCGCGGCTCATCGGGGCGGTAGATGAGCAAGGCCACCGGCGGCTGCATCTCGGCATGGGCCAGCAGCGGCAGCACCTCGGCGGCGTCGGGCGGCCCCTCGACCAGGATCACGTCGGGCCGCAGCTCCTCCAGCGCCCGGTGCAGGCTGCGCGCCGAGCCGGGGCCGTGGTGGCGGATGCCGAAGACATGCACCCCGTTGTTGCCGGTACGTGTTTTAGCGGCGTCTGCCTCTGCCATGTAGCCTCCGCTCAGATTAAGGAATAAGCGCGCCGCACATGCGCGCCAATAAGTTCGTCATGCTCCCACCGCCAGGCGAAGGCCGTTGCCAGCGCGGTCCAGGCGGCCACCGGGCCTTCCCCACCGCAGATCGCCACCCCGCCGTCGCCGCCACGCATGAGGCCCGGCTCCGCGCAGATTTCCCAGTCGTAGGGGTTGCCGGAGAAGCGCAGGCCGAAGGCATTGGGCTGCTCATGCAGATCCCAGGCGCTGTCCGGCTCGTCCTCATCGTCCAGGATGGGCAGGCGGCGCAGGGGGCAATCATCGCCCCAGCGGAACAAGCTGCGCGCGCCCGCGCCGCAGGCATACTCCCACTCGTCGGACGACGGCAACCGGCAGCCGGCGCGCGCCAGAGCCGCTGTGACCTCGGCGTGAGTCGGGTGGCTGTGGACGAAAAGGCGGACCGCGCCGGCGCCGTTTGATTGCATTCGCATGGCCTGACCGGTCACTCCCATCTCCGCCTGTAATCCCGGCTGCCGGTGGAACGAGGCGATCTGCGCTCTCGTCAGGTATTCCTCGGCGGGCACGGGAAACACCCCGGCCTCGGTAGCCTGGGTTTCGAGCAGGAAAGGCGCGATCGTCGCGCGCCGGATCGGAGTGAGGAAGCGATCTTGGTAGCCCCCGCGCGCCAACCGGGCCAGGTAGGATGGCAAGTCCGACATGGAGTCTTCCTCGTCTTCGTCTTCGGCAAGGTACTCGTGCATCTCATCCATCGCCGCAATCTGGCCGGGCGAGGGCACAAAGGCTGCCGGGTCATAGCCCAGCGTGACTTCGCCGCCGGGAATGAGCGCAAACCGGGCGCCGTCCCGGTCAAAGAAGGCCAGGGTATGCGTCTGGTCGCCCAGGGTGTGGGGCGCCATCCCGGCAAAGCGGAAGGACTCCGGCAGCCGTGCCGCCACGGCCCGCGCCACGGCTTCCCGCGGTTCTGGGGCGAGCGCGTCCCAACGCCGCACATCGGCAAGATCGGCGTCGAGCGCCGGTTCCCCGTGCGCGCTCATTCGCTGACCTCGCGGCAGGCGCGGTAGAGGTCCTTCCAGCCGCCGCGCTCCTTGAGCACGGTTTCCAGGTATTCGAGCCAGACCACGCGATCCTGCACGGGGTCCTTGACCACGGCGCCGACGAGGCCCGCCGCCACGTCCCCGGCGCGCAGGCGCCCGTCGCCGAAGTGCCCGGCCAGCGCCAGGCCCTGGCTCACCACCGAGATGGCTTCCGCCGTGCTGAGCGTGCCGCTGGGCGACTTGAGCTTGGTTTTGCCGTCGGCGGTGACGCCGTCGCGCAGTTCGCGGAAGATGGTGACCACTCGGCGGATCTCCTCCAGCGCCGGCTTCTCGGCAGGCAGTTCCAGCGCCCGACCCAGGCTCGCCACCCGCCGCTCGACGATCTCCACCTCTTCATCGGCGCTGGCGGGCACCGGCAGGATGACCGTGTTGAAGCGGCGCTTCAAGGCGCTCGACAGCTCGTTCACGCCCCGGTCGCGGTTGTTGGCCGTGGCGATGACGTTGAAGCCCTTGACCGCCTGCACTTCCTCGCCCAACTCCGGGATGGGCAGCGTCTTTTCGGACAGGATGGTGATCAGCGAATCCTGCACATCAGCGGGGATGCGCGTCAACTCTTCCACGCGGGCGATCTTGCCCTTCTGCATGGCGACCATCAGCGGGCTGGGCACCAGTGCGCCGAGCGACGGCCCCTCGGCCAGCAAGCGGGCGTAGTTCCAGCCGTAGCGGATCGACTCCTCGCTGGTGCCCGCCGTGCCCTGCACCAGCAGCGTGGAGTCCCCGGCGATGGCCGCCGACAGGTGCTCGGCCACCCAGGTCTTGGCCGTGCCGGGCACACCCAGCAGCAGCAGCGCCCGATCCGTAGTCAGGGTGGCGACGGCGATTTCGATCAGGCGGCGGCTGCCGACGTACTTCGGGGAGACGACGAAGCCGTTGTCGAGCTTGCCGCCCAGCAGATAGGTCGTCACGGCCCAGGGCGACAGATTCCAGTTGGGGGGCCGGGTGCGCGTGTCGGCGCGGGCCAGTTCCACCAACTCTTCGGCATATTGCTGTTCGGCGTGTTCGCGCAGGACAATGGTCATCGTGAGATCTCCTTGAGCATGGTATCGCGGAATTCGACCAGGCCGAGAAATTCATCACCCACTGCGGTCCAGGGCGAGCCGGAGTCGGGCGCGACCGGCCAGCGGCGCACCGCCTCCGGCAAGACCGCGGGCGCGAGGCAACAGGCCGCCAATTGCAACAGTTGCCGTACGTCCCAGTGCGGGGGCAACTTCCCGGCGCCGATGGCCGGCAAGAGATGGTCGAGCACGGCGCGGCTCAGCATGGGGCTCCAGAGCGCCGGGCGGGCCTGTAGCAGCACTCCCGCCGGGTGGTTCATGCGCAGTGGCCCGGCGTGGGCGCGCAGGCTTTCGAGCACCAGCGCCTCCCAGCGCTCGGCGGGCAGCAGCGCGATCAGGTTGTTCAGCGTGTCGTCGGTGCGCAAGGCCGAGAGCGCGCCCAGCAGCGCCTCGGCCCACGCGGCATCGCCGTGGCGCACGGCGGCGGCGGCCCAGCCCTGCAACAACACCTGCTGCCACTCGCTCGCTCCCGCCGCGCGGACGAGATCGGCAGGGGCCGCGCCCCACAGCGCGGGCCAGGTGGCCGGGGGAACCACGCTCAGCATTTGCAGCAGCCAGCCCGCCTTTTCGCCGACCGCGGGATGCGCCTTCGGCTCGACGCCGTCGCGGATCATGGCCGCATCGCACGCCTCCGGCAGGGTAACGTCAATGCGCGCCGGGCGGGCCGCCGTGGGCGGCAACAGGCGAGCGCGCTGGGCCGGGGTCCAGCCGAGCAACGAGTGCAGGCGCTCCAGCATCCGCCCGCTCAGGGCCGAGCCGGGCAGCCGGGCCAGCAGATCGGCGGCGTGGCGGCGCACCTCTTTGCCCCGGTCGTCCAGCGCGGCCTCCAGGAACGGCTCATCGTCCGCGCTCAGGCCCGTCGCCAGGGTGCGGACGAAGGCGGCGCGGTCGGCGGCGCCTTCTTGACCCCAGACGGCGGCCAGCATTGCGCGCCCGCGCGCCGGGTCGGTGCGGCGCACCCGTTCGAGCAGGGCCACCCGCGCCGCCCTGTCGCCCGTTTCCCAGACATCGCCCTCGACCGGGTCGCGCAGGAAGCCCCACGAAGGGTTCTGCGCGGCGAGCCAGCGCCCGCGGCTGCCCGCGACGGGACGCACCAGCGCCTGGAGGGCCGCCCGGCCGTGCGTCAGGTTGAGCAGCGTCACCAGGTGCTCGTCGGGCACCCGGCGGCGGGCGGCGGCAAGGGCGGCCAGCCCCTCCGGCAGCAGGATCGTGTGCCGGCCCCGCACCATCTCGGCCAGGTGCTGCCCGGCGGCGGGCGAACAGGCGGGCCGATCCTCCTCCGCGGCAGGCTCGGGCAGCGGAGCCAGGGCACGGGCAGGCACCTGGCCGGTGCGCTCGTAGAGCGTGAGCGCCGCCGCCGTGCCCAGCAACGCGTGTTCGGGCGGGGCCCCGGCCAGTTGCGCCGCCAGGTCGCCCAGCGCGCCGGGCAGGGGCGGCAGGCTCACACTGCCGCGCTCGGTGCCCATCAGCGCCGCGCTGACCAGGGCCGCGTGGGCCTCGTGCAGCGTCCTGGGCGGCGGCACGGCCATGGCGCCGGACGCCGCACCGGCGGCGAAGTCGTTGCTGACCAGCGGGTAGAAGCGGTCACCGGTCCACGTGCTCAAGGGCACCAGCACATCGCCGTTCCACTCGCCGAACAGGCCCAGGGGCCGTCCGCCGGATAGGGCCAGCAGCATCCAGCCGCCGTTGAACTGCGGATGCAGCGGCAGCACCCGGCCATCCGCATCCTGCACGGCCCAGCCGTCGCCGTGGGCCACCGGCACCACGCCGGTCAGCGGCAGCGGCAATTCGTCCAGCCAGGGATAGGCGGCCAGCGCCGTGGCGTAGGCGCCGATGGCCTCGGCGATCGTCGCGTAGCCGGGCAGCGTGGACGGCAGGGCGGCGGAGTCGCCGCGCGCCTGGATCAGCGCCCGCAACGGGTAGGCGCCGGCATAAAAGACCAGGTCAGCCTCGAAAGCCGTGCCCGGCAGGAGACTCGTGTCGAGCGGCGCGTTGCCGTGCGCGTAGTTCAGGATCAGCGCGGCCCGCCCGGTAGTCAGGCCCCAGAGCCACGTATGCTGGGCGCGCAGCCGGTCTTCCTCCGTCAGGCGCTGGCCCAGCACCAGCCACTCGTCGCGGATACCGGATGCCGCCAGCAGTTCGTCCTGGCTCTGCGTCCAGCCGATGAGGCCGCGAATATCGGCCTGGGTGGCTTCCGGCAAGGTGTCGATCTGCCGGAAGCCCACGCCCAGCAGATGCAGGCGGCCCAGGCGCTCCAACAGGCGATCCGGCCAGCCGTCGCCCGTGGCGGGGATGCCCGCCAGTTGGCGCACCAGGCGGGCCACGCCGGGCGCCTGCGCGTCCACCAGCCGGGCCGCGGGGGTCTCCCAGAACTTCGGCGGGCGGCTCTGCGCCGCGGCCAGCCCATGGCGCACCAGGTCCGTCATCCACAGGTCGAGATCCTGGAGTCCGGCGGCCACCCGCGCCGTGCGGTCGGCGGTGGACCGGGCACGCGCCGCCGGGTTGGCGCCAGTCTTGGGACGGCCTTCGGCCTTGCCCGCCGTGGCCTCGCGGCGCGCCCGCCCCGCCAGCCACGCGGTAATCCATTCGGGCCGTGCCGTCTCGGTGAAGCTCTGCGGCGCGTTCGCCAGGAGGAGGAACAGGCCGAGCGCATGCTTGCAAGGGAACTTGCGGCTGGGGCAACTGCAGCGGAACCCCGGCCCGGTCAGGTCGATCCCGGTCTGATAGGGCGCTACGCCGCTGCCCTGGCATGTGCCCCAGGCCACCTCGGCGTCATGGCCGAGCGTGAGCCACTTGCGGGCAACGGCCAGATCCTTCCCGGCTTTCGCGGCGCCGGCATCGGGGGCAAGCGCAAGGATTTGCTCGGTCGTCCAGGTTGGGGGCATCCATGCGTCTCCGTCTCGTCCAGACTAGCGGGTCCCGGTGGACCCATCCCGCCATCGCTTGCGGTCCACGACCCTGTTTCCTATTATATCCATAATCGGTTCTCAGATCCGGAATCCGGCGACCACGTCGTGATCACTATTTCGTGCTATTGACTGAAATTTCAAAAAGTATTATAATATTGCAAGACGGGGAATCCCATTGCAAGCATCGGGTAGGCGGATGTAAGCGTTTCCTACCTGGATCGTTACAAGTATGGTAGTCGCGTGTATCGAAGGATACACGGCGCACAATTGACACCGGGACGCCGACTCTGGTAATATTGCAGGCAATGCCCGCAAACTTGCGGGCGTACCGGGACGACAGGTCAGGCAAGGGGGCCTGGAATTATGAAGGAATGGATGGTGCCATGACTCGCCTTTTGGACTCTATCAACGGGCCGGCCGACTTGAAAAACCGCTCTATCGAAGAGCTGAATCAGGTGGCGCGCGAAGTGCGCGAACTGCTGATCGAGACGATCCCCGCCATCGGCGGGCACTTTTCGTCGAACCTCGGCACGGTTGAGTTGTCCGTTGCGTTACATCACGTTTTCGATAGTCCGTGGGATAAGATCGTGTGGGATGTGGGCCACCAGGGCTACCCGCACAAAATCCTGACCGGGCGCCGCGACAAGCTGAACACCATCCGGCAGTTGAGCGGACTCAGCGGGTTCCTGTCGCGGGAAGAGAGCGTGCATGACGCTTTCGGGGCGGGCCACGCCAGCACCTCCATTTCCGCCGCGCTCGGCATGGCCGTGGCGCGCGACCTCACCGGCGGCAACAACCACGTCGTGGCCGTGATCGGCGACGGCGCGCTCACCGGGGGCATGGCCTTTGAAGCCTTGAACAACCTGGGTCATCTCGGCACCAAGATGATCGTTATCCTCAACGATAACGAGATGTCGATCGCGCCCAACGTAGGCGCGCTGTCCAAGTACCTCAACCAGATCCGCACCGACCCGCGCTACACCAACGCCAAGGCGATGGCCGAGCGCTCGCTGCAGAACGTCCCTGGCGGGCCCAGCCTGCTCGAAGTGGGCCGCAAGATGAAGAACTCGGTCAAGGAGTGGGTCATTCCGACCATGATCTGGGAAGAGCTGGGCATGGTCTATGTCGGCCCCATCGACGGCCACAACGTGCAGCAGTTGGTCGAGACGCTGGAGCAGGCCAAGGAGACGCCGCGCCCGGTGTTCGTCCACGTGCTGACCAAGAAGGGCAAGGGCTACCAGCCCGCGGAGGCCGACTCGGTCAAGTGGCACGGCCTGCCGCAGCCGGCCAAGCCCGGCGCGCCCAAGGTAACGGCGCCCAAGTACCAGGATGTGTTCGCCGACACTCTGACGCGCATCGCCCGCGAGGATAAGCGCGCGGTCGCCATCACCGCCGCCATGCCCGACGGCACGAGCCTGATCCGCTTCGAGAAGGAGTTCCCGGAGCGCATGTTCGACGTGGGCATCGCCGAGCAGCACGCCGTGACCTTTGCCGCGGGCCTGGCCGCCGAAGGGATGCGGCCCTGCGTCGCCATCTACAGCACATTCCTGCAGCGCGCCTTCGACCAGGTGATCCACGACGTGTGCATCCAGAACCTGCCGGTCTTCTTCGCCATGGACCGCGGCGGCGTCGTCGGCGACGACGGGCGCACGCACCAGGGCGTGTTCGACATCGCCTACCTGCGGCCCATCCCCAACATGGTGGTCATGGCGCCGAAGGACGAGAACGAACTGCAGCACATGATCTACACCGGCATGCGCCACAACGGCCCCGCCGCCGTGCGCTACCCGCGCGGCAACGGCTACGGCGTGGCGATGGACGAGGAGTTGCGGGAACTGCCCATCGGCAAGGCCGAAGTGCTGCGCCAGGGCCGCGATGTCGCCATCCTCGCCTACGGGGCCACGGTCTACCCGGCCCTGGAAGCCGCCGAGCAGCTTGCCAAAGATGGCATCGAGGCCGCGGTGATCAACGCCCGCTTCGCCAAGCCGCTGGACACCGACCTGCTGGCCGACCTGAGCCAGACCTATAGCCGCATCCTGACCGTCGAAGAGGCGGTGGAGGCGGGCGGCTTCGGCAGCGCCGTGCTGGAGTTCTACGCCAACCGCCAGGCGCCCGCGCCGGTGGTCAAGATCGTCGGCCTGCCCGACTGCTTCATCGACCACGGGCCGCAGGGCATGTGGCGCGACAAGTTCAACCTCTCCGCCGAGGGCATCGTCCGCGAAGTCAAGGCCGGGTTCCCGGAACTCTACCTGATCCGCCGCACCGCCGCCGTGCGCTAGGACGGCGCGGCGCGTAGATAAGTAGCGACCACCCCCTGCCCGCGCGGGCAGGGGGTGTTGATTTTTATGACCCAGCCCGGCATACAACCCTATCAGGCAGCCATAAGCGAACAATTTCCAGCGCTGCACGTAGACACGATCGCGTACCTTGGCGAGGCCAAGGACCATGTCGGCTGCCTGGTCAACGGGCAACTGGTGTTCCGGTTCCCGAAGCGCGAGGAGGCGGAGCAGAAGTTGCGGATGGAGCTGGCGCTGCTGCCGGAACTCGCACCCACGCTGCCCCTGCCGATCCCGCAGTACAGCCATATCGCGCGGACGCCGTCCCGTGCCTTCTCGCGGATATTCGCCGGGTATCCCCTGCTGGCCGGTGAACCGCTGACCAATTATATCCCCGCCATCTGGGATATGCCCTGGTGGGCGCCCGCCGTGGGAGCCTTCGTCACCGCCCTGCATCGTTTTCCCGTGGCCCGCGCCCGGCAACTGGGCGTGCCGGGCAGCACGCCGGAGGAATGGCGGAGCCGCTATCAGAACCTGTATAGCGGCGTCCAGGAAAAGGTCTGGCCGCTGGTTACGCGCCGGCAACGAGCCGCCATCCGCCGCTATTTCGCGGACTTTCTAGACAATCCCCGCCACTTTGAGTGGGAGCCGGTGTTGCTCCATCACGACATATACTCCGGGCACATCTTGTTGGAGGTTGCCACACAGCAGGTCACTGGCATCATCGATTTCAGCGACTGTGACATTGGCGATCCGGCTGTCGATGTGCGGAACGCCTGGGAGCCGTACTACGGCGGCACCATGGACGCCACCTGGCCCGAACGGCGCGCTTTCTACTACCAACTCCAGCCGCTGGCCGAGGTGGTCGCGGCCGAGGTTTTGCGCGACGTGTATCCCGCGCTGGTGGCGCAGGCCCTGGAGCAGATTAAGCGGCGCTGGCCGGCTTGAGGCAAGGGTATCGGTCCCGCTGCCGGCCACCACGGAAGCGCACCATGGATGGCGGGCGCGTTTCTGGTATGATACTCTCACCACCCCGCCGCAGGGCCGCGGGGCCGGCGGGCGGTCGCATGCAGAGAAAGGGCGCCTATGGTTCGCGAGCAACTGATCAAGAACGGGATCCGGGCGGAAAAAGACTTCCACTGGCGCGGGACCGAGGTAACGCGCCTCGAAGGCTTCAGCGACGCTGTGTTTGCCTTCGCCCTGACCTTGCTTGTGGTGTCGCTGGAAGTGCCGAAAACCTTCACCCAACTGCTGGAGACGATGCGCGGGTTTGCGCCGTTCGCCGTCTCGTTCATCCTACTCATCCAGGTCTGGTTCTGGCACTACCAGTACTTCCGCCGCTATGGCTTGCACGATACGTTGATTACCTGGTTGAACTCGGTGCTGCTCTTCGTGGTGCTGTTCTATGTCTATCCGCTAAAGTTCCTCATGACCCTGTTCATCGATAGCTTGCTGGGCATCAGCACCGTGGTTCGCTTGCCGGACGGGACCACGCAAGACGCGATCACGAGTGCGCAATTGCCGGCGTTGTTGATCATCTATGGGCTGGGCTTTCTGGCCGTCAACCTGCTCTTCACGGTCTTCTACTGGCATGCCTACCAGCAACGCGGCGCGCTGCAATTGACGGCGGGCGAAACGTTCGACACCGTCACCAGCATGTGGGGCTTCATGGTGAACGGCGGGGTGGGCGTATGCTCGATCTTGCTGGCGGCCCTGGGCGGCGAGAACCTGTCCGCGCTGGCCGGACCGGCGTACTTTCTGCTGTTGCCCGCCCTCACCATCTTCCACACCATCCGCGGGCGGGGCCGGCGGCACCTGGAAGCCGGCAGCCGGCCCCCGGCCGTGACGAACCATGCGGACTGAGGTGGCCGCCCGGCCCGACCGGCGGCCCTGGCTGCTGTTCGGGCTGGTGGCCGCGGTCTACCTGCTGACGTTCCGCGGGCATTTCGGCTCACGCGACGAAGAGGCGCTCTACATGACCACGGTCTGGCTGACCAAGAGCGCCGAAGCCGCCCTCCGCCTGTCTCTGACCACTCCCGAAGCGGGTGGCGTGCAGACCCCGCTCTATTGGTTCTACGAGTTCGGCCAGCCGGTGCTGGCGATCCCGCTTTACCTGCTGGCCGACCGGCTGGCCGGGCTGTTCCCGCTGGCCGACCATACCTATGTCACCCGCTTCGTGCTCACGCTGTTCAACGTGGGCGTCACGGCGGCGACGGTGGCCCAGCTCTACCGGCTGGGCCGGGCGCTGGGCTACGGAGCACGCACCGCCACGCTGACGGCGCTGGTCTACGGCCTGGGCACGCTGGCCTGGCCCTACAGCCGCACCTTTTTCCGCGACCCGCTGGTGGGGCTGGCGCTGGTCTCGACGGCCCTGGCGCTGGTGCGCTGGCGCGTGGCGGGTGGACGGCGGCTCGCACTCGGCGCCGGGGGATGGCTGTTGCTGGCCGTGGCGTCCAAACTGACGGCGGTGGTGCTGGTGCCGCTCTTCGTGGCCTATGCCCTCAGCGGGCCGGCGGGCCGGCGCTACCGGGCGCGGCTGCGGCGGCGTGAAGCCATCGCCGCCCCGCGCTACGCCCTGGTCGCAGTGGTCGTGGCCGTGCTGCTGCTGGGTGGAGCCGTCTTCCTGGGCGTGCGCGCCAAGTTCGACGACCTGCACGGGCACTACGACCTGGTGGGCCGCGTGCTGGCCGGGCGGCAAGACCTGAGCTACGCCGCCCGCGCACTCTACGGCCTTACACTCAGTCCCGGCAAGGGCCTGTTGCCCTTCGCGCCCCCGGTGCTTGCCGGGCTGGTCGGGCTCTGGTTCCTGGCGCGCACGCGGCGGGCCGAGGCGTTGCTGTGCGGGGCGGCGGGCGGGCTGTTCGTGCTGATCTACAGCTTCGATACAGGCTGGCACGGCGGCGCCTGCTGGGGCCCGCGCTACCTGCTGCCGGTGTTGCCGCTGCTGATGCTGCCCTTCGGCGCGTTCGCCACGCGGGTCTGGGCGGCGCGGCGCACGGGACACGGCCAGGTGGGCCTGGCCCTGCTCGGCGTGCTGCTGCTGGCCGGGGGCGTGGTCCAGGTGGCGGCCCTCGCCGTGGACCCCATCCAGTACTACCTCGATGTGCTGCGCCGCCATCCGCTGACGCTGGAAACCGGGCCGGACTATCTGCAAGAGATCCACTTCGACCCGGCGCTCTCGCCCATCCCCGGCCACCTCGCGCTGGCCGTGCAGAACCTGGAGACGCTGGCCGCCGGGCGCACCAACTTCTACCCCGTGCCCTACGAACCCGAAGCCTACTGGAAATACTTCCAATACCTCGCCGCGCCGGACAGCGCCTGGGTCCACCTGGCCGGCTGGAGCCAGGCGGGCGGCTATCGAGCGGCCACCAATGCGCCGCCGGATGCGGTGATCGTGGCCGACCCCGCCGCCGCGGGTGGCCGGGCGGTGCAGGGGGCGCCGGGCGGGGCCGCGCTGATGTTGACCACGCCCCCGGCGCAATTCCCTGGCGGACCCTACCAGGTCTGGGCGCGGCTGCGGGTGGGCGCCGCGGACCCGGCCCAGGCGGTGGTCCGGCTCACGGCGCGCAGCAAAGAGGCGGTGCTGGCGACGCGCGAGATCCCAGCGGGCGCGCTGGCCCCCGGCGGCGGCTATCAGGAAACCGGGCTGGACGTGGTGATCGACTACGCGCATCCGGTCTGGTTCGAGGTGCAGGCCACCGGCGTCACGACGGTCACACTCGACGGCCTGCGGGTGCAGCCCAGCGGGCCGCTGTCGCCCCTGCCCCTGGCCCGCTGAGGGCGCTGCACAGAAGGTAGGAATATTTGGCTATGTGCCTTCCGCCGTGCGCTGTGCTATAATAAACCCAATAACCTTATCAACAGTAAGGAACAGCGGCCACCCTGAATGTCCATCGAACAACGTAAGCGCGACCATATCCGCATCTGCCTCGAAGAAGATGTGCAGGGCGAGGGGATCACCTCCGGGTTCGGGGGCTATCGCTTTCTGCACCAGGCGCTGCCGGAGATCGACCTGGATGCGGTCGATTGCGGGCTGGAGTTATGGGGCCGGCGCCTGGGCGCGCCCCTGCTGATCAGCTCCATGACCGGCGGCACCGGCCCGGCGGAGGCGATCAACCGGCACCTGGCCGAGGCCGCCGAAACGCTGGGCCTGGCGATTGGCGTCGGCTCGCAGCGCGCCGCCATCCTGGACCCGACCCTGGTACCCACCTACCAGATTCGCCGCACAGCGCCCCACGCGCTCATCTTCGCCAACATCGGCGCGGTGCAACTCAACTACGGCTTCGGGCTGGACGAGTGCCGGCGGGCCGTGGAGATGGTCGAGGCCGACGCGCTCATCCTGCACCTCAACCCGCTGCAAGAGGCCGTGCAAGCCGAAGGCGACACCCGGTTCGGCGGGCTGGCGGCGCGCATCGCCGCGATCTGTGCGGCCTTTGCCCGCGACGGCGTGCCGGTCATCGCCAAGGAAGTGGGCTGGGGCATTGCGCCGGAGACGGCGCGGCGGCTCTGGGATGCCGGCGTGACGGCCATCGACGTGGCCGGAGCCGGGGGCACGTCCTGGAGCCAGGTCGAGGCCCATCGCGCCCCCAACGACGCCCTGCGCCGCGTGGCCGAAGCCTTCCGTAGTTGGGGCATCCCCACCACCGAGAGCCTGCGCATGGTGCGCGAAGCCGGGGTGCCCGAGGGGCGGCACGTGTTCGCCAGCGGCGGGTTGCGCAGCGGCGTCGACCTGGCGAAGGCCGTGGCCCTGGGCGCGACACTGGGCGGTATCGCCCGGCCCTTCCTGGAAGCGGCGGCGGTCTCCGGTGAGGCGGCTGTCGAGGCGGGCCGCCGGCTTATTGCGGAGTTGCGCATCAGCATGTTCTGCATCGGCGCCGCCGATCTGCCTGCCTTGCGCGCCACGCCCCATCTCTACGAGGTGGCATCCTGACCGCGCGGGAGGCGGCCCATATGGATGTGCTGGCCGCCGGTGCCACGGCGCTGGGCCTGCCCCTGGACGCCGGGCAACTGGCGCGCTTCGCCGCCTATGCCGATCTGCTGCGCGACTGGAACACCCGCGCCAACCTGACCGCGATCACCGACCCGGCGCTGGTGCAGACGCGGCATTTCGTCGACTCGCTGGCCGTGGGCGCGGCCCTGCTGGCGCAGGTGGGCGGCGCCGCCGAGCGCGCGCTGCCCGCCATTTTTGCCGGGGGCCGGGGTCTGATCGACCTGGGCACCGGGGCCGGCTTTCCCGGCCTGCCCTTGAAGATCCTCTGGCCCGACCTGCCCGTCACGCTGGTCGACTCGATCGGCAAGAAGACGGCCTTCTTGCTGGCGGTCGCGCAGGCGCTGGGCCTGCGCGATGTGACAGTGCTGACCGGGCGAGCCGAGACGTTGGGCCAGGATCGCGCCCACCGCGCCGCCTACGATGTCGCCACGGCGCGCGCCGTGGCCGCTTTGCCGGTGCTGGCTGAATACGGCCTGCCGCTTTGCCGCGTGGGCGGCATCATGTTCGCCCCCAAGAAGGGCGATGTGGACGCCGAGATCGCCCAGGTGGAACGGGCTTTGCCCAAGCTGGGGGGCGCCACGGTCTCGCGCTACCGCTATACGTTGCCCGGCGAACCGGACGAGCGCCTGGTGGTGGGCATGCCGAAAGTCGCGCCCACGCCGTCGGGCTATCCGCGCCGGGTCGGGCTGCCGGACAAGCGCCCATTGGGGATCTGAGCTATGCAGCACACCCAGTTTCGCCTCAACTACACCGAGATGGAGCAGGCGCAGGCCGGCCTGAGCGACCGCTTCGCGCTGCTGGCCCTCTTCCCGGCGCACTACAGTTTCCCGCCCGAAGAGGCGGCGGCGCTCTGGGCCACCGACACCGCGGGCGCCGCGGGCAGCCTCGACCTGTTGCAACAGCGGCGGCTGGTGGAGCGCGGCCCCGGCCGCGACCCCATGTACTCTATGCCCGATGTGGTCCGCCGGCTGGCCTCCGAGTACCTGGCGAACCGCCCCGATCTCAGCCCGCCGGGGCAGGAGCGGCTCATTACGCACTATGCCGCTGTGGCCGCCGCCAATGGCGAAGGCTTACCGGCCCATATCGCCGCCATTACCGATGTCTACGACGCGCTCACGCTCGCGCTGACCTGGGCCGAGCAGCAGCAGCGTTGGGCCGACGTGTCGGTGATGGCGCGGGCGCTGGCGCGCTTCTTCTACATGCGCCGCATGACCAACCAGTATCGCGGCATCCTCATGCGCGGCATCTACGCGGCCCAGCAGACCCGGCGGCTGGACGAGCAAGCCTGGTATCTGCGCGAGCAGGGATCGCTGGCCGCCGATTCGGGTGACTTCGACCAGGCGATCCAGGCGTTCGAGCAGAGCATCGAGATCTGCCGGCAACTGGGCGACGAGCGCAACGAGGCACAGGGGCTGTACGAGTGGGGCCGGGCCGAGGCGGCGCGCGGCCACTACGAGGCGGGCCGCCACCTGATCAACGAGAGCATGGATATCATGCGCGAGTTGCAACACGGGGTGCTACAACCGGCCACGCTGCATGACCTGGCCGACCTGTCGATCAAGCAGGGCCTCTACGACCAGGCGCAACGCGAGATGGAAGAAGCGCTCAACGCCGAGATCGACCGCGGCGACCTGCGCGCCCAGGCCGAGACGCTATACCAGTTGGGCGAACTGGCCGGCGACCGCGGGCGCGCCCAGCAGGCGGCGGACTATTACCTGCGCAGCCTGGTGCTCGATCGCCGGCTCAAGGACCGCCGCCACGGCGGGATGAACCTGGCCGCGCTGGGCCTGCTGGCGGCGCTGGGCAACGATGCACCCACGGCGACGCGCTGCTGGGTGGCGGCGCTGGCCCTGCTGCGCGGCGCCGACGCGCCCGAAGCCGCCGAGGTGGACCGCGCGCTCGACCGGCACCTGGGCGCCGCCCGCCAGAACCTGCCGCCCGACGCCGAACGCCGCGCCCTGGCCGAGTGGTGGGGCCTCTGATGCGCGTCGTCGATCCGGTCTATGGCGCGGTCGAGGTGGACGAGCCGGTTTTGTGCGAGTTGCTGGAGAGTCCGCCCCTGCGCCGCATCCGCGGCGTGCACCAGGCGGGCGCGACGATTTATATCGAGCCGGCCCTGCGCGGTCTGAGCCGCTACGAGCACTGCCTGGGTGTGATGCTGCTCTTGCGGCGGTTCGGAGCGTCGCTGGCCGAGCAGATCGCCGGGCTACTCCACGACGTGCCGCACACCGCCTTCTCTCACGTGGTCGATTACGTGATGGGCGATATTTACGGCCAGACCTACCACGAGCGATTCTTCGAGCGCATCATCCAGGGGTCCGAGATCGGCGCGATCCTGGCGCGGCACGGCTTCGACCCGGCGCAGTACCTGGACGAGTCGCGCTTCGCACTGCTGGAGCAACCCGCGCCCGAACTGTGCGCCGACCGCATCGACTACAGCCTGCGCCACCAGTGTTACTGGCCGGTGGTCGAGCACGACATCGCGGCCACGCTCGGCGCGCTGGCCGTGCATGATGGGCGCTTCGTCTTCACCGACCCAGCCGTAGCCGTGACCTACGCGCACAAGTTCCTCGACTGGTACATAGCCGGGCCATCGGCCCCACGCGAGATCGCGGCCTATCACCTGCTGGCCGCCGCCCTGCGCCGCGCTTTCGCCACCGGCTGGCTGACCGAAGACGACCTGTGGGGCGAGGACGACGCCGTCTACGACCGGCTGGCCCATGCGCCCGACCTGGAGATCCGCCGCATCCTGGCGCTGTTGCAGCCCGGCTTCGCCTGCGTGGTCGATCCCGCCGCGCCCGACTTCGTCTCCGGGATCAAGAATCGTTATGTCGACCCGCGCGTCCTGCGGCCCGGCGGCTCCGTCGTCCACGCCAGCGACCTGGACCCGGCGCTGGCGACGCGTATCGCCGACCAGCGCACCCGGCTGGCAACGCCGATCCCGCTGCGCGTGCTGCGCCCCGCATCTTGACTGCCGGCCAGACTGATGTGTTTACAGGCGTCGCCTGTAACTAGCATGTAGTAGATCCACATTTTGGGCCTACCCGGTGCCGTTCGGATACCGACCACCGCCGGCCCTGCGGCCAAAGGAGTGCTGTCCATGCCCATCTCGCTACCCCGCACCCGGCGGCCCCGCGTCGCCCTGGCCGGCATCGTCCTGGCGCTGTGCGCGCTGCTGGTCGTCGCCGGGACCCCCGCCCCGACGCAGGGCGCCGCCGGTCAGCGCAGCCCCAGTCTCGCCCGCGGCAGCCGCATCCCCCTGGCCGACGGCAGCTATTTCCTCTCCGGCGCCAACTACCCGCAGTTCCGCTACTATGGCGGCGACATCGCCACGCTGGCCGCCGTGGACGGCGACTGCCGGTGGTACTACAGCAGCGCCTTCGACTACGCGCTGATCGACCGGGATTTCGCCGGCATGCAGGCCCAGGGCGTCCACACGGTGCGCTGGTGGCTCTTCGGCGACGGGCGGGGTGCGCCCGAGTTCGACTATAACGGCCAGGTCACGGGCTTCGACGCCACGTTCTTCGACCACATGGACCAGGCGATGGAGATCGCCCGCCGCCACAACATCTACGTGATCTGGACGCTATGGGACTTCCTCGCCTTCGCGCCGCCCAACTGGCTCTGCGGCGGGGCCACGCTGCACCAGCAGCAGGCGGTGGCCGAGCGCCTGCCCGCCGACCTGCGCGACCCCTTCCTGGCCCACCTCAAAATGGCCCAGCAGGCGCCCAAGGAGTTCCTGCCCGGCAAGAACGCGGGCGACCAGCCGGACGCGGGCCAGAGTTGCATGATCTTCGCGGGCGGCCACCGCAACCTCGTCACCGATACGGCGCCCGGCGGCGCACAGGACTCGTTCTTCACCAACGCGCTCATCCCGATGCTGCAGCGCTACAAGAACGACCCGAACATCGCCGGGTGGGAGATCATGAACGAGCCGGAGTGGGCGCTGATCCAGAACCCATACACCGGGCAGAACCCCACGATGCAGGAGCCGGTGGAAGTCGGCCAGATGCAGGCATTTTTCCGCCGCTTCACCGAGGCGGTGCATACCTACGCGCCGGGCCAGTACGCCACGGTGGGCGCGGCCTCGCTCAAGTTCATGGGCTTCGGCCCCAACCTACCGCCCGGCATCTGGAACGGGCTGGGCTTCGATTACTACAATGTCCACTATTACGGCTGGATGGACAGCCCCTACAACAACGGCAACCCGCTCGCCATCGACTATAACGCCACGGCGGCCCAGCTTGACGCCCCGGCCATCATCGGCGAGTTCCCCGCCCACGGCGGCACGGCGCCCATCTACCTGCCCAGCATCCGCAACACCGGCACCGAGACGACCAGCCTGAGCCTGCGCTACATCTGCACGGCCTACGCGCCGGCTTCCGAACCGCCCTGCACGCGCTCGTATACGGCCACCATCGACTATTACAGCGCGAACGGGGCGGCGGCAGGCACGCAGACGGTAACGGTGCCTGCCTACGGCGAGTGGGCCGGCCCGGTCGCTGTGGGGGCAGGCTTCAGCGGCACGGCGCGCATCGTGTCCAACGGTCCGCTGGCCGCCGCCGTCACCCAGGGCGGCATCCCGAACGGCGGCGAGCAGACCGTCTATACCGGTGACGACCAGGCCGGCGCGCGGGTGCTGTGGCTGCCGCTGGTGACCAACGGCGGGGCGGCGCGCACGCGCATCGCCGTGCAAAACGCCGACATCGCCACCAACTACGTCACCGTGTACTACTACAACCAGGCGGGGCAAAACGTCGCCACGGACATCGTGAACCTGGCGTCGCGGGCCTCCGTGCTGATCGATCCGCAACTGGGCGGACCCCTGGCCGGGCCACCCGCCGGGTTCCAGGGCAGCGCCGTGATCATCGGCAGCCTGCCGCTCGTGGCCGTGGCCTACCAACTCGACCCGACGCAGGGTAGCGACGCGTATAATGCCGAACAGGTGGACGACGGGACGGAGGTCTACCTGCCCTCGGTGCGCAACTGGGGCGCGAACGGCGACCCGACGATCTTCGTGCAAAATCCCTGGCCCGGCTCCGCCCAGATCACCATCCGCTATTACACCGCCGGCGGCGCCCAGGCCGGTAACGCACAGACGCTGACGCTGCCGGGCAACGGGTCCGCCGCGGTCCAGCCACAGGCCGCGGGGCTGCCGGGCGGCTTCGAGGGCAGCGCCGTGCTCAGTTCGACCGGGCGCGTGGCCGCCGTGGTGCGCAGCGTGGCGGGCAGCAGCACGGTGCTCTACGCGGGCACCCGGCTGACCGACCAGCGCCTGCACTTCCCGGTGGTCCACAGCCCCGACAGCAGCGGCAACGGCCCGATCACCTCGCTCAGCGCGCAAAACGTGAACGCCACCCGGCCCATCACGCTCTGGGTGACGGTGAACGACAGCGCGGGGGCTACCACCTACTTCTCCGACACAATCACCGTGCCCCCTCTGGGCGAGTGGCGCGCGACGGTGCAAAACCTGCCCGGCGTGCCGCGCAACTTCACCGGCACGGCGGAGATCCTCTGGCCGTGGGCCAATGGGCCGGGCGGCACCTGGACCGACGGCTTCCCGCTGCTGGCCGTGGCCCGCGACCTGAACGGCGCGCACACCAGCGGGTCGAGCTACCGCGGCGTGGCCTCGCATAGCTTTGCCTGGGCGGTGACGCAGGCCACGCCGCGCCAGTTGCTCGAAGGCATCTATGCCAACCATTGGGCCGGGGCGCTGGCCTGGAGCTACTACGACAACGGCACGGGAAGCTGGCGCGACTACGCCGATGCATCCGCCGCCTTCGACGCCGGCCACGCCGCCGACCTGGCGATCGGCCACACCGTCTACACGCCGATTCCCACCCCGGCCAACGACGCCACGGCCACGGCAGCGGCAGCCACCCCAACCACCGCCTGGGGCAACGCGGCCACGGCCACGGCGCAGGCCGCCCTCACCGGCACGCCGCAGCCGCCCTGCACCACCTGCACGCTCAACTTCAGCGACGTGAATGGGAGCGACTTCTTCTACCGGCCGGTGCAATACCTGTTCTGCCGCGACGTGATCAGCGGCTACGCCGACGGCACCTTCCGCCCCAACAACAACACCACGCGCGGCCAGTTCGCCAAGATGTTGGTGCTCGGCCGGGGCTGGCCGGTGGTCACGCCCGCCGCGCCCACCTTCCGCGACGTGCCCGACACCTATCCCTTCTACGGCTACATCGAGACGGCGACCCAGCACGGCGCGATTTCGGGCTATGATTGCGGCCCCGGCTGCCGCGAGTTCCGGCCCGGCAACAATGTCACCCGCGGCCAGATCAGCAAGCTGATCGCCGTCGCGCTGGGCTGGACGCTCACCACGCCCGCCACACCCACCTTCCGCGATGTGGACGCGACGAATCCGTTCTACGCGGCCATCGAAACCGTCTACGCTCACGGCGTGATCTCGGGGTACGATTGCGGCTCCGGCTGCCTGGAGTTCCGTCCGGCCAACAACGCCACGCGCGCCCAACTGAGCAAGATGCTCTGGATCGCGGTCACGCATCCATAAGGGGCCATGGGATATCCCGGCGGGGAGGCAGGCGTGATAAATCGCGCCGCTACGTACGCCGGAGAACCCGACATCCCGGCGGGGAGGCCGGCGCGATAAATCGCGCCGCTACGAATAAGGCGGCGTAATCGCGCGATTTATCACGTAGGGCGGCGTAGCGGCGCGATTTATCGCGCCCCGGTGCTTAGCTTTGCAGGTCGGGGTCGGTGCGCTGGGCGCGGTCGAACTGGCGACGGGTGATGAAGAGGATGAAGGCGATCAGTAACACGGCCATGACGACCAGCGCACCGAGCTTGATGAGGCCGTTGCCCGGCGGCAGCAGGGCCAGCGCGCCGAACCCCCCGCAGACGAAGTAGAACAGCAGCGCGATCTGCGACTGGCCCATGCCCAGGTCGTACAGCCGGTGGTGGAGATGACCGCGGTCGGCTTGCAGGGGCGAGCGCCCGCGCAACACGCGGAAGAGAATCACGTAGGCTACGTCGAGGATCGGCACGCCCATGACCAGCAGCGCCGTCGCCACCTTAGCCCCGCCGATGATCGAGATCACCGCCAGCGCAAAGCCGAGGAACATCGAGCCGCTGTCGCCCATGAAGATCTGGGCCGGGTGGAAATTGTAGCGCAGGAAGCCGAAGATCGCCGCGGCCAGGATCAGCGGCAGGAAAGCGATGGTCGTTTGCGGCGGGTTCTGCAACAGACTCACGCCGAAGAGCACCAGGCAGGCAATCGCGGAGACGCCCCCCGCCAAGCCGTCGAGGCCATCCATCCAGTTGACGGCGTTCATCATGCCGACGATCCAGAAAAAGGTGAACGCGATGGCTAAGGGCGCAAACTGGAAAAGCTGGATCTGCAGGCTGTCGTGCGAACCGAAGGGGTTCTGCAAAAAGCTGACGATGACACCGGTAAACCAGCCGTTGGGCACGCCGTTGACCGCACCGGGCGCCAGGTCCAGGTAGCGCGGGTCGGGCAGCATGACCAGGGCGGCCACGAACAGTTGCCAGAGCAGTTTGGGGATCGGTTTAATGCCGCGGATATCGTCGACAAACATCACGGCGGTGATGATCGTCGCGCCGAGGGCCAGCAGCCCGATGCGCCAGAGTTCCGGCGGGCCGAAAGGCGGCTCCAGCCGTTCGGGGGTCACGCCGGGAACCAGGGTGAGGGCCAGGCCGATCATGAAGGCCAGGTACATCGCCACGCCTCCGATGCGGGGGGTGGGCGTGGTATGGACGCGCCGGTCAGCGGGGAGATCGTACCACCCCCGGCGCAGCGCCAGGCGGCGCATGGCCGGGGTGAGGATGAGCGCGGCCACCAGGACCACGCCCGCCACCAGCAGCATCCCCCAGGTCATGCGCTACCCGGTTCCAAACTGGCGGTCCCCCGCATCGCCCAGGCCGGGGACGATATAGCCGATCTCGTTCAGGTGGCTGTCCACCGCCGCCACATGGATGGGCACATCGGGGTGCTGCGCGCTGAGGTGCGCGATGCCCTCGGGTGCGGCGATCAGGCCGACATACTTGATGCGGCCCGCGCCCCACTTCTTGAGGATGTCCACCGTAGCCGACGCCGACCCGCCGGTCGCCAGCATCGGGTCGAGCAGCAGGCAGGTATCGACCGAGCTATGGTCGGGCAGCCGGTTGTAATACTCGATGGGCTTGAGCGTCTTCTCGTCGCGGAACAGGCCAATGTGCCAGACCTGGGCATAGGGCAGCAGTTGCAGCACGGCCTCGACCATGCCCAGCCCCGCGCGCAACACCGGCACCAGCCCCACCCGCTCGTCGACCACGCGGCAGGTGGTGGTCGCCAGGGGCGTCACCACCTCTTCTTCCACCGTGGTCAGATCCTGCGTGGCCTCATAGGTCAGCAGTTGCGTGATCTCGGCCACCACTTCACGGAATTTCTTCGGCTCGGTGGTGACACTGCGCAGCAGCGCCAGCTTGTGCAGAATCAGCGGGTGATTCGAGACATAGACTTGCGACATAGACCCTCTCGCCTATTCGATGCCGGGCACTGGGAAGCGCGAGCAGAGCGCGCGCACTTCGTCGCTGACCCGCGCCAGCACCGCGGCATCCTCATGCTGCTTCAGCACGTCGATGATCAAGCGCCCGATTGTCTCCATCTCCGGCAGGCCGAAGCCACGGGTGGTCACGGCGGGCGTGCCGATGCGGATTCCACTGGCGTAGGCCGGGGGCTGCTTGTCGAACGGGATGGCGTTTTTGTTCACGGTAATGCCCACCTGGTCGAGCGCGTGCTCGGCCTGCTTGCCGGTCAGCCCCAGCGGGGTCACATCGACCAGCATCAGGTGGTTGTCGGTGCCACCGGAGACGAGGCGCAGCCCGCCCGCTTCCAGGTGCCCGGCCAGCGCCTGGGCGTTGGCGACGATCTGCCCGGCATAGGTCTTGAACTCGGGCCGCAATGCCTCGCCGAAGGCCACGGCTTTGGCGGCGATGACGTGCATCAGCGGCCCGCCCTGCACACCGGGGAAGACCGACTTGTCGATGGCCTTGGCGTGTGCGGCCTTGCAGAGGATCAAGCCGCCGCGTGGGCCGCGCAGCGTCTTGTGGGTCGTGCTGGTGACGATGTCGGCGTAGGGCACCGGCGAGGGGTGGTAGCCCGTGGCGACCAGCCCGGCGATGTGGGCCATATCCACGAACAGCAGCGCGCCCACGCTGTCGGCGATCTCGCGCAGCCGGGGGAAGTCGAAAATGCGCGGGTAGGCCGACGCCCCGGCGACCAGCATCTTGGGCTTCTCCTCCCGCACCTGGGCGGCCAGCGCGTCGTAGTCAAGCCGCTCATTGCCCTCGGCCACGCCGTACGACGTGGCGTGATACAACTGGCCGGAGAAGTTGATCTTGTAGCCGTGGGTCAGGTGGCCGCCGTGGGCCAGGCTCATGCCCAGGATCGTGTCGCCCGGCTGCAACACGGCCATATAGGCGGCCATGTTGGCCTGCGCCCCGCTATGCGGCTGCACGTTGGCGTGCTCGGCGCCGAACAGTTCCAGCAGGCGCTCGATCGCCAGGCGCTCGACCACATCCACGTACTCGCACCCGCCATAGTAGCGCTTGCCGGGGTAGCCTTCGGCATACTTATTGGTCAGCACCGACCCCTGCGCCTCCAGCACAGCCTTGCTGACGTAGTTCTCCGAAGCGATCAGCTCGATTTTCATGCGCTGGCGTTCCTGCTCTTGCTGGATCGCCTCGTAGATCGCCGGGTCGGCTTGCGCCAGCGGCGGATCCTGGCCCGCGGCCTGGCCCTCTCCGGTCAATTTGGTCAGCGTTTGCATACAACTCCTCCTAGCGCGTTCGCGCGCCCCGGCGGGGCGAAGAGACGAGAACCCTGGAACAGGGTGGCGTGAATGTCGCCCCCATTATACGCGCCGCCGCCGGTAGCGTCAACGCGGCGCCCGCACTCGCCCGGCCAGCGCTGCGGCGAAAGATGGTCGACAGCGTCGGGATTTGTGCTATAATACTCCTTGTGCCGTCTACGCCGTGCCTGCGCCCAGGGCCTGCCGCCGGGATAGCTGCCGGCGCGCCCCAACTCCGTGCGCCCGCCGGGACGCTACCTGCCCGCGCAATATCTAGAGGATGCCCATGCCGGCTTTCAATATCGTCCAACTCGAACGCTTTCTCCGCGGCAACCAGGGTAGGATTACTCAGTTGATCGATGAAGTTTACGAAAGGACGGGCGGCCATTACACAGCGATGCCGCTGGAGCAGCGGCATCGCCAGGCCGCCGGCGATACCGAAGAGTTCATCGCCGACCTGTTGCGCGGCAGCGTGGACCGCGACGCGACTCGCCAGGGCCTGGCCACGATTGCCGACTCCACCGGCACGCTCGACGACATTACCCGCATGTCCACGCTGCTCGAACCCGCGTTTATCGCCCTGGTCCAGGACCAACTCGTGGCCCAACCCGCGCTAGCCGAAGAATTGATCCGGCGCACCCGCAATATCAACGCCAACCTCCGCGCCACCGTGACCGCCCTACGCATGGAAGTGTTCCTGCGCCGATTCGGGACCAAGCCACTCTAACTTTGCCCCCACCGCGCCGATTCCTATGCTATAATGAGCAGGACGTTCCCTGGCAAGGTAGCAGAGGGAGGGCAGGATGGCGACCCATACAGATGTTGCGCGGCGCAATCCTCAGGCGTTCCATGGCGCGATGCGACATTGGACGCCACTTGTGCGGCCGCTGCTAATGGAGATGGGCACCCGGCACTGGGGCCAGACCACCGTCCCCTGGCGAGCATGGCGCATCGTCAGCGGGGACGACTGTTGGGAGCTCAACAACGACTATTGCTGGGTCGAGAACCGGCGTGTCACCGCCTACTGGACCCTGCAACTCGCCGCCGATCATACCGGCACACCCCACCACTTTATCGGCTGCGGCGCCCATGGCCCGCGTTCTACGCCCGGCCTCAGCGAACCCGACCTGCGCGCCCTGCTCCACGAGTTGGACGCCGACGGCCCGGTGCTGATGGAGGAAGATCCGTTCCCCAGCGATCTGGACGGCTTTTCACCGGAGTGGTGAGCGCCGGTTACAGCATGAGTGGGGAATCGGCAAGGGGCACCCGCTGGGGTGCCCCTCGCTGTGTCCGCCGCTACACCGGCGCGCCTACTGAATCTCGTCGGCGTGGCGCGTGCGGAAGATCAGGTTGATCGGCGTGCCTTCGAAGCCGAAGGCTTCGCGCAACTGGTTCTCCAGGAACCGCTTATACGAGAAATGCACGGCCTCGGCGTCGTTGACAAAGAAGACGAAGGTGGGCGGGCTGGTCTCGGCCTGGGTGGCGTAGAGGAACTTGACCCACTTACCCGGCTTCGAGGGCGGCGGGTGAGCGGTGGTCGCCTCTTTCATCAGCTTGTTCAACTGCGCCGTCGGCACCCGCTTGGTGCGCTCGGCGGCCACGCGCAAGGCTTCGGGCAGCACCTTGTTGGTGCGCTGGCCGAACTTGGCGGAAATGAACAGGAACGGTACGTAGGGCATGAAGTTGAGTTCCTGCCGCAGCTTGGCGGTAAACTCGTTGAGCGTCTGGCTGTCCTTCTCGACCAGGTCCCATTTGTTCACGATCAGGACCATGCTCTTGAACTGCTCCAGCACATACCCGGCGATATGGGTGTCCTGGGCCGTGATACCCTCGGTTGCGTCGATCAGCAACAACACCACGTCGGCGCGGGTGATCGCGCGCAAGCTGCGGATCACGCTGTACTTCTCGACGCCCGACTCGATATGTCCGCGGCGGCGGATCCCGGCAGTGTCGATCAGGGTGATCTGGCGGGCATCTTCGCCCTCGCCATAGGTCAGTTCCGTATCGATGGCATCGCGCGTGGTGCCGGGCACATCGCTCACAATCACCCGCTCCTGGCCCAGTAACGCGTTGAGCAGCCGCGACTTGCCCACATTGGGCCGGCCCACGAGCGCGATGTGGGTGACGTTTTCGTCCTCTTCCTCCTCGCCGGGCGGCGGGAAAGCGGCCACGATTTCGTCCAGCAGATCGCCGGTGTTCACTGCATGGTGCGCCGAGATGGGCATGGGGTCGCCCAGGCCAAGCTGATAGAATTCCACGGCGTTCAGGCGCCGCTCTTCGCTCTCGGCCTTGTTCGCGGCCACGATGACCGGCTTGGCCGACTTACGCAACACCTCGGAGATCTCCTCGTCGGCGCCGGTCAGGCCGCTGCGGGCATCGACCATAAACAGGATCACATCCGCCTCTTCGATGGCGGCCTGGGCCTGTTCGCGCGTGCGCCGCACGATCTCCTCGCTCGACAGCTCGATCTCGCCCGGCAACGTCTCGTCAAGCACCAGGCCGCCGGTATCAATGACCGTGAACTCCACGCCGTTCCACTCGGCATCGCCGTAGAGACGGTCACGGGTCGTCCCCGGCTGGTCCTGAACAATCGCCATCTGCTCGCCGACGAGGCGGTTGAACAGCGACGACTTGCCCACATTGGGCCGGCCGACAATTGCAAGGACGGGTTTAGCCATAGCGTTGGTCCTGTTCCACTAAAAGCGAGCGCTGCGGCAGCGATTACAGCGCCTAATTATACTCGATAGCCCCCGGCCCCGCAACTTTCCGCCCGATTCCCTAGCCAAGCGCGACGGAAATATGCTATAATGCAAAGCGCGCAGGCGCAAGGAGCCCATAGCTCAGCGGTAGAGCATCTGACTTTTAATCAGGGGGTCCTGGGTTCGAATCCCAGTGGGCTCACTCCTTCCCCTTCCAGGCACGAATTGACACCCTGACTGTGCGTTTGCCCTCGCGCTGAGGTAGCACGCCGGTGGAAGACCCTCTGACTGGACACAAACGGTAGCCCCTGCGCCCGATCCTTTCTTGACGTGGTATAGCTTTGCTGATAGAATTAGCATAGCTTTACTTATATCCGGTGCTGCACTGGGTGCCGGGAAGAAAGGGAGACGGCGATGCCTCGGACACGGACTACCGCCCCTACGAAGACTTCGGTAGGAGAAACCCTCACGACGTTGTTGGCGAGCTTTGAGCGGAGTGTGCGCGCGGAGAATCTCAGCCCGCGGACAATTCAGTCGTACATGGAAGGGCTGCACCTGTTTGCGGTGTTTCTGCGGGCGCAAGGGATGCCGCAGGAGGTGAGTAGCCTCACGCGGGAGCACTGCGAGGCGTTTATTACGCATCTGCTGGAGGCGGTGAACCCGCGCACGGGGCAGCCGTTCCGGCCCGCGACGGTGGTCAACCGGTACAAGTCGTGCCAGGCGTTTTTCAAGTGGTGCGTGGCGGAGGGGGAGATCCGGCAGTCGCCGATGGCGAATATGCGGCCGCCGAAGGTGGAGGAGGCGCCGCCGCCGGTGCTCTCGGAAGCCGACCTCCGCAAGCTGCTGAAGGTCTGCGAGGGCAAGGATTTCACCAGCCGGCGCGACCTGGCGCTGCTCCGCTTGCTGATTGATACGGGGATGCGCCGGGCCGAACTGGCGGGCCTGAAGGTGGCGGACCTGGACTGGGAGCATAACCTGGTGGTGGTGGCCGGGAAGGGACGGAAGGTGCGGCCGTGCCCCTTTGGGCGGAAGACGGCACAGGCGCTGGATCGTTATCTGCGGGCGCGAGCCGGCCACCCGGATGCGGACTGCCCGGAGCTGTGGGTCGGGCGTGCGGGGCCGATGACGGAGAACGGCATCTACCAGGTCGTGCGCGAGCGGGCGAAGCAGGCGGGGTTGGAGGACGTGCATACGCATTTGTTCCGGCACACGTTTGCCCACCAGTGGCTGATCGAAGGAGGGCAGGAAGGCGATTTGATGCGGCTGGCGGGATGGCGGTCGCGGACGATGTTGCAGCGATATGGGGCGAGCGCAGCGGATGAGCGGGCGCGCGAGGCGCACAAGAAGCTGAGCCCAGGAGATCGGTTGTAGCTGCGGCCACGGTCCTCGGCGCCTGATCTCTTGGCGTGCAGCAACTCTGTTCAGTAGCCGGGCACTGGGTTTGGCTGACAACCAAGAACTATGGAACTCAGGAGTAGATCGTACTGTTATCAGCCCAGTTCTATACACTTTCGCAGGACGGGTCTGTCCTATGCACAACCAGTGGGGTACGCTGCAATAAAGCCGGTATTCAACCAACTGCAATCAAGCCCAAGCAGGCACGATCGCAATGCCGGTTTATGCGCAGCGTGCCCCACTAGTGGTGCAGGCTCACTATTTGTCCGGCATGGGTGGCACCGCCGGGGGTGGGTCCATAACGGGCATTGCCGGCGCTGCCGGGGGCGGACCGATAACCGGCATCTCAGGCACAGGAGCAGCCGCGGGCGCAGGCGCCGCCGGGGCCAGGCGCACCTGCTCGTACCCGTTGCGCACCGCGTCGATCCGCCAACTGAACTCGAAATTGCCCTGGCCTTTGTTCAGTTCGCGAACCTCGAAGCTACGGGCGGTGAGATTGATCGCCGCCAGGCCCAACGTGCCGGCCGAGTGGGGGGTCAGGAAGACCTGATACTTCTCGTTCAGGTTGACCGCCTGAGCGAACAAGGGATCAATGGTAATGACTGCCCGGCCGTCGACGAGTTGGGCGGTGCCCTGGTCACTGAGCAGACTGCGCATGCCCTCGATCGCGTACACCTCTCGAACGCCTGCGGTGGTGGTGATATTGGAGCAGCAGCCGCCGGTGGCCGTGATCCGGCCATTGACATAGATATCGCCGTAGACGTTGTCGCCCCCTGTCACCAAGGCATAGCCGGCGGGGTTGCCGGTGTAGGCATAGACGGCAATCTGGTTGTCGCTGCGCAGGATGGCGCCAGGACCATTGCTGGAGGCGCTGTAGAGGCCAGGGCCATCGGTGCTAGCGCCGAGCATGGCGATGCCGCCCTCGGCGGTGGCGATGACACCACGTCCGTTCGGACCATGTCCGCTGCCGCTCACGCCGACATCGTTAATACTGTCGCCCCCGAGGGCCTCGCCGCGAACGCCGGTCGCGTTGCTGCTGACACCCTTCACGCCCGCCCCACCGGCGCTGTAGCCTATGACGCCCGTCGCCATGCCGTCAGGCGCGTGCCCATAGGCGCCCGCGGCGTCGGGGTTGCTGCTGAAGGTCCGTCCGGCGACGCC
>DASSGZ010000668.1:0-18596 GCA_035693165.1 Chloroflexia bacterium
GTCCACCCGCTCCCAGACGCGGTAGAACAGCGGGTCGGGCGTGTCGATCAACTGCCCGGCGGGAGGCGGGCCGGGCGTGGGGCTGGCGGTGGGCGGCGCGGCGGTCGCCGTGGGCCCCGGTTCGGGCGGGGCGTTGCGCACCGGGCTGAAGCTGGGTGCGTGGCCGCTGTCCAGCGGCGACGAGGCCCTGCCCGTGGCGAGGTCGTAGAGGTAGATCTCTTCTGGGCGCAGGCCGCCGGGCAGTTCCGGGGCGCGCCCGCCGGCCAGCGTGTGCTCCGCCCAGTTCACGTCGAAGCCGTTCGCCAGCGCCTCGTAGGACAGGCCGGATGCCAGCGTCTGCACGTTGCCGCCACCCGCGTCGAAGCTTATCAGTTGCGCCTGGACCACGCCGCTGTTGTAGGCGCGGCGCAGGACCACGATGCGGCCCGCCTGGTCGAAGCGCGGCCAGAGGTACTCGACGCTGCCCTCGGCGGCGCCCTGGTCGGGGGCGAGGCTGAGCGTGGTGAACTGGTGCGTGGCGACATCGAGCACCTGCACACGGTTCGACAGGCCCTGCTCCTGGCGCACCACGACGACCTTGCTGCCGTCGCGCGAGATGCGGGCCGGGTAGCGGTCGATGCGCGTGCGCAATTCCGTCACCTGGCTGCCCAGCGCCTGGTAGTCGCTACCGTCGAGGCGCATGCTGCCGATCTCGGTATCGCGTACCGGGGCGCCCCCGGCGGTGCGCCAGTTGTGGTTGCGCAGGAAGATGATGCGCTGCCCGTCGGCGCTCACGTCGGGCAGCTTGTCGTCGCTGCTGCCGTCCGAGAGCCGCACCGGGTTGCTGCCGTCCGACCCCATCAGGTAGATCTGGTTCAGCACCAGGCGGCCCTCCGGCGGCGTGACCACCTTCTGGTCGCGGGTGGATGCGAAGACGATCTGGCTGCCGCCCGGCACCCAGGTCGGGTTGTCGGACATGCCGTCCTGCGTCAGTTGCAGGCGGCTGCGCCCGTCGGCGTTGATGCGCCAGATGTTGTGGTCCACCCCGCTGTAGACGATCACGCCCGCCGTGCTCTGTGCGGAGCCCGTGCGCGGCGCGACCAGCGCGATCAGGCCCAGCGCCAGCAGGCTGACCAGCAGCGCGGCGAGATAATAGGGGCGGCGCCCCAGGGGGGACAAGGGTAGTGGTCGAACTGTGTAATCCGTGCGCATGATCCTCCTCGATGGCGCCCATCGACAACCGGGGCCTGAGCGGACCGGCTCCGGCTGCGGCTACGCGCGGCCCGAGCGGGTCAGCGATGCTTTCGGGCGTACAACCGGAAGTCGTGGTCTTCTGTTACGAGGGTCCACTCCGGGCTGGTGTCGATGGCCTGCAACGCGCTCACGTCGCTGCCCAGCGGCAACTCGTTGAGCGCGGCGGCGTTCTCGTCGACCAGGATATAGTCCAGCCCCTTGAAGTCGTGCATGTTGTACGGCGAATAGGGCGCGGGCGGGAAGTTGTAGATGTATTGCCGGGGCAGCAGACGCGGCGCCAGCTTGCTCGACGCGGCAACCTGTGCGTCCGGCGGCACCATGGCGATCAGTCGCTCCGCCGCCGCGACGCGCGCGGGCGGCTCCGGGTAGCGGATGATGCTGATCACCGGGTTGACGAGCAGGATATTCACCACCATGGCCGCTATCAGCACGGCCAGCAGCGGCCCGTCGCGCCAAATCAGCAGGTTGCGCGTGGCCGCCGCCACGTCGTCGGTGGTCGGTGTAGGCCGTGCCTCCATCCCGGCGGGCGTGACCTCGGTCACGGGATCGAGGTTGCGCCGGTGCTGGATCAGCCGCTCCAGCACCGCATACCCGGCGATGGCCGCGCCCACCACGCCGATGGTGATGAGCAACTGGTAGTGCGTGCGATAGTTGATCTGCGCGCCGCGCCAGGCGATCAGGTTGAGGCCGAGCACCGGCAAGCCCAGCAGCAGGCGGCCCGGATTGAGCAGCGACACGAAGGCGAAGGGCGCCAGCAGCGCGGCCAGGTAGGCCCATTTGCGCGGGTCGCCGAACATGTAGTTCAGCGTATACAGCGGGTCCTTGACCAGGTTGGTGAGGATCATGCCCGGTGTGCAGCCCCAGTGCAGATAATAGCCCAGGTTCGGGTTGTTGCTGCCCGGCCAGGCCGTGGCGATCTGCTCGGGCGGGATCGGGCCGGTGCAGTGGACAGCGGGCAGATGCACGAACGCGGGCACAATGAAGGTCATCACCAGCAGGAAATAGCCGCCGCCCAGCGCCAGCGGCGCGACTACCCAGCGCCAGCCGCGCCGCGCCAGCAGCGCGTACACGCCGAACATCAGCACGACCAGGGCGACATCGGTGCGGGCGAGCAGGGCCAGCCCCGCCGTGATCAGGAAGGGGATCATCCGGTCGCGCTCGAAGAAGAGCAGCGCGAACAGTAGCAGCGTGGTGGCGAAGATGCGGATCTGGAACGGATCGAGCACTGAGTACTGGATCGTGGGATAGAGCAGCCAGGCCAGCCCGAAGACCAGTCCGTGGCGGCGGGTGCCCAGCTTGTCGCGCGCCAGCAGGTACACCGGCCACGCGCCGAGGGCCGCGGCCAGGATCTGCAGGAAGAACAGCGGCAGCGCCGACGGCAGCAGGGCATAGACCGGCACGAAGACGGCCAGCAGCGGCATCCAGTCCATGCCGAAGATCGAGTCGGTGAAGTTGAAGCGCGAGTCGGCGAAGGGGCGGCCATGGACGGTGTTCCAGAGCGCCTGCTCGAAGTCCACCTGGTCGTAGCCCTGGCCGAAATGCTCGTATTTGTAGACCGAGGCGGCGAAGAGGATGACCACGTAGGCGGCCATGGCCGCGACCAGCAGCCGCGGCGCTTGCCATTCCACCCAGGCCGAGAAGCGCAACGCCGCGTCCAACCGGGTGCCCTTGAGCCGCGCGTGAGGCAGGGCCAGCGCCTCGGACGATTTGCTCATCGCGGCTGCGGGCGGCTCCCGCGCGGTTTCTGCGCCACGCAGACGACCGAGAGGCCGAACGGCAGGTCCACGGCCCGCAACGCCCGGCTCTCGCCCCGGTAATAGGTGATCATGGCGCTGTTCAGCCAGCCGGGCACGTCGACGAAATCGGTTTCCGGGCCCCCGGCTTCCATGTGCTCGGCGCTGTCGCTGGCGGGCATGGCGACCTCGCTCTTGCGGTGGCGCAGGCTCTTGACCAGCCGCATGGCCACCGTCGGCGCCAGGATCGCCAGGTTGCTGTAGCTGACCTTGCGCACCCGCCACCCGGCCCGCCGCACCACGCGGGCCATGTTCGCTGTGGTGTAGCGGCGGCGGTGGCCCAGGATCTGGTCCCAGTAGCTCCAGAGGACCTTGTAGGCCGGGACGCTGATGATCAGCAGGCCGCCGGGGCGCATCACGCGGTAGACTTCGCGCAGGGTGCCCAGATCGTCGTCCAGGTGCTCGATCACGTCGAGCGCGGTCACGATGTCGAACGAGTTATCGGCGAAGGGCAGCGAGGCGGCTTGAATGAGCCGCTGGTGGCCGCGCCGCCGGCAGAAGGCCAGCGCCTCGGCGGAACTGTCGAGGCCCACCGGTTCGGCGTAGCGGGCCAGGCTGTCGAGATTATGCCCGGTGCCGCAGCCCAGGTCGAGGGCTCGTCGCGTTTGGCGATCGCCGGGAGGGAGGAATTTCTCCAGCAGGGAATAGACGATGGCCCGCTTGCCGACATGCCACCAGTAGTCCTGTTCTTTCAGGTACAGGTCTTCGTAGAGGTCATGACGCATCATAGGCTATTGCAAGTCGCTCCTCGGCTAGTAGCTGACCGGCGGGCCAGGAGAATTCTGCCCTGTAGGGGCCGGTTTGAAACCGGCCTGCCGACCCGGTATACAGACCGGTTTGAAACCGGCCCCTACAAGCCGCAATATCCTGACCGGCTAGTGGTACCGCGTGAAAATCAGCGGCAGCCAGACTTCGAGCAAGTGCCAGGCCAGCACAGCGACCAGCGCGACGCTCCACCAGAGGCCGCCCGGCCCCCGGCGATCCAGGCGGCTCAGAAACAGACCCGCGCCCACCGCAACCAGGGGCGCAAATAACAACGCGTAGCGAATATTTTCGCCGGCGCGCAGGCTCAGGGCGGCGAAACCGATCCCGGCCAGCGCGGTCGCCACGACCAGCACCTGCACACCGCGTGCCGCCCGGCCGGCCCCGCCCCACCCGGCCAGCGTCGCCAGCAGCGCGGCGGCGCCGAGGTCCGGCCCCAGCCGCCGGCCCAGCAGGTTCAGCAGCGCGTCCGCCGTAATCGCAGCCGGGCCGCCGGTCACGTCGCCCGCGGCGGCATCCGTACCGCCGCCCGGCGTCACCTGGGCGCCGACCCCGCGCACCTGGGCCAGCATCACGTCTAGAAAGTGCTGGTAGTAGGCCAGGTAGGCGGCGATGCCCGCCACGGCCAGTGTGCCCGCGACGATCAACGTGCGCCGCCGTAAAATCGGCGAACCGATGAGTAACGCAAGCACAATGAAAGCCGCCGCGACAGCGACAGCGGCAATCAGCATACCATAGTGCCCCATGAATGTCAAGAAAAAGCCCACCGCCAGGGCTGCCGCGAGCGCGGGCGTGACCCGCCGCGCCAGCAGCAGTTCGCCCCACAGGGCCAGCGTCCACGTGAAGACGATGTTGGCGAAGAGGTTGGCGTAGACCCCCGCCGAGAAGAGCGTGAAGGGCGCGGGCAGCAGCGCGTAGACCCAGCCCGCCCAGGCCCCCGCGCGCCCCCCGCCGAGCCGGGCGCCCAGGTAGAGCAACGGCAGCACGCAGGCCGCGTCGAGCAGGCTCACACCGGCACGTAGCAGCAGGCTGAGATCGGGCACCAGCCCGGCGAACGGCGCCAGCGTGAGATAGGTCAGCGGCGGGTAGGGCTGCGGCGCGCCGTTGGGCAACACGCCGGCCCAGACCCACTGGCCGCGCAGCACCTTGCCGATGTTGTTGACGTGCAGCCCGATGTCGCTGCTCATGAATTGCGGGTAGACCATGCCGCCGATGCGCAGCAGCCACCCCGCGACCAGCGCAGCGGCGGCTGCTTCGGCGGCGCCGTGCGCTGGCAGGCGGGTGGGCTGCCCCGCCGCGCGCGCCGCCAGCCGCAGGGTGGCCCGCGCCGCCCGGCGCGCCACGACGGCCAGCGGCACGGCCCAGAGCAGCAGCACGAAGGCTTCGGGCGCCAGGAAGCCCAGGTTCGCCCGCTCGCCGATGGCTTCCACCGCCACAAACAGCGCCAGGGCGACCCCGGCAGCGGCGGCGGCGGCGGTGCTGCCGCTCAGCCACCAGGTCAGGCCATAGAGCAGGGCCAGCACGGCGGCCCAGCGCGCCATGTCGAGCGGCGGGGGCACCACGCCGGGGCGTACGCCGGTGTCGATGGGCGCCATGGTGGCGCTGTCCACCAGCACGCCCAGTTCGCGCGGGTCGCCCGGCCCGTGGAAGGGCGTGGTGGTCAGCGTGACGGCCACATCGCCTTGCAGGGGATTGCCGCGCTCGACGCGAAAGCTGTAGTCGCGCAACTCGTTGGCCAGGGCCAGCGGGAAGGTCTGTCCGCGCACGGTGGCCGTGACGGTCTGCGGCGCGCCGGGCAGGGGCACACTCGCCAGGCGCAGGGTGATGGTCAGCGGAAAGTTGCCGATGCCGGGCCAGAAGATGGTGCTGCTGCCCTGGCTCCAGCGGTAGGTGTACGGCGGGTTGGGCTGTTTGGCCGGGTCGGGTTCGCGGGTGTTGAAGTGCTGGACGAAGGGGCCGTCCTGCGGCCCGCCGAGATCCACCGTATCGGCGCGCTTGACCTGCCACGCCGCCGTCCAGAGGACGAGGGCACCCACGAAGCAGAGCAGCAGCGGCCCGGCGATGCGCCGGATACGCGCTCCTCTGGCGGCGCTACTCCTGTGCGGCGGCGCACTGGCGCCCCTTGCGACTCCCTGTTGCACGCCTTATTGTAGCACAAACCTCCACCCCCGTGGGGCCGGCGCTTTCAGGGCCATCCGGCCCCCGGCAATCAGGCCCTGCCGTGCTTGACAAGGCTCGCGCCCTGGTGGGATAATTGGGGCATTCTCCACCTGCCCTACGGGCTAGAATCGGGACCAGATGCTGCGATCCGCGGATTATGATGTGGTTATAGTCGGGGCCGGACCCGCCGGGGCCAACTGCGCGCGCTATGCGGCGGCGGGTGGCCTGCGCGTGCTGGTCATGGACAAAAAGGCCGAGCTGGGCATCCCCACGGAGTGCTCCGGCGCCGTGAGCCTGCGCGGCCTGACCGAGGCCGGGGTGCCGCCTAACGATGAATTCGTGATCTCCGCCATCGCCGGGTTCCTGACCTACTCGAACGACGGCGAACCCTGGCGCATCGACTACCGCGAGATCGCCGGGCGCGAGACAATCGGCGTCGTCGTGGATCGGCGGCGACTGGACACGCATGTCGCCGGGCTGGCGACGGAGGCGGGCGCCGAACTGGCGCTGCGCACCGAGTTAGAGGATGCCGTGCGGGTGGACCCCGGCGACCCGGCGGCGGGCTGGCTGCTGCGGGGCCGCCACCAGGGCCTGCCGTTCGAGATCCGCGCCACCGTGCTGGTCGCCGCCGACGGCGTCGGGTCGCGTATCGCCAAATGGCTGCGCATCAACACGACCCTGCCGCTGCACGAGGCTGCCTCCTGCATCCAGTACGAGATGACCAACGTGCCCACCGACCGGCTGCTGGAGATCGTGGTCGGCCAGGACCACGCACCCGGCGGCTATGTGTGGGTCTTCCCCACGGCGCCGGGGCGGGCCAAAGTGGGCCTGGGCGTCGTGCGCACCATGACCCGCCAGCCGGCGGGCTGGCACCTCGATCGCTTTATCGCCTCGTCCTTCATGCGCGACCGGTTCACGCGCGCCTCGGTGCTGGAAGTGTCCATCGGCACCGTGCCGCTCGCGAAGCCCATGCCCACGCCCTACGCCGACGGCGTGATCTTCATCGGCGATGCCGCGCGCCATGTGAACTCGCTGACCGGGGGCGGCATCCACACCGCCCTCATCGCCGGGCGGGTGGCCGGCGAGAGCCTGGCGGCGCTGTGGCCCGCGGGCGACTACTCGCAGCAGGGCCTGGCCGCCTGGGGCGACGCCTGGGAGGCCCAGATGGGCGCCGGGCTGCGCGAGGTCTACGCCTTGAAAACCGGCGTCTTCAGTATCATCGATTCCGCGGCCCAGAACGCCCGGCTCTACGAGGTCCTGGGCGGCTACTTCCATCCCAGCTCGGCCCACCGCAAACGCTAAGATGCCGGACGAAAGAGGTATTCCATGACCCAGGTAAAACGGCACCTGGACTCGCACCCCGCGCCGCTGCCCGCTGCCGATGAGGAAGCGATCATGGCCGGCACGCCGCCCCTGGATCGCGCGGCGCCGGTGCCACAGGTGAAACGGCAGCGCGTGGTGCTGGAGTTGCATGTCGACCCGAACATCTGCCTCTCGTGCGGCGGCTGCGTCAGCGTGTGCCCGCGCATGGCCGTGCCGGTGAGCCACTTCAACAGCCTGGCCGAAGGCATCCTCTGCCGCGGCTGCGGCATCTGTGTGCAGGTCTGCCCGGTCGAAGCTCTGAGCCAGGTGCCCATCGTCCTGGACGAGCCGCTGCATGTGCCGGGCAACCGCGACCGGCGCCGGGCCGCCCCGATCACGCCGCCCGAGTCGGACGAGGCCAACTAACGGCGCGATGGATGTCGAGCGCTATACCGCGACGCTCAGTCCGCGCCAGCGCCGCATCTTCCTCGCGCTGGACCAGTACGCCGATGCCGCCACGGGCGTGCTGGCGCTGCTGTCGGCGGCGCTGCAACTGCTGATCGGTACGCCGGGCGCCGTGGTGCTGGCCGCCGTCGCGCTGGTATTGCCCGCCGGGCTGATCACCTACGGCGTGAATCGCCTCTGTAAGTGGCTGCTGCCCAAGCCGCGCCGCAACCGCCGCTACCACGACCTGATCTCGCCCTGGCTGCGCGGGTCGTTCCCCTCGTTTCACACGCAATTTGCCGCCACCTTTGGCGCAACCTTCAGCATGGCGGTGGCGCTGCTGGCGCCCGCGGGGGGCCTGGCCGGCGGGGTGGCTGCGCTCAGCATGGGCCTGTCGGTGGCCCTGGTCGCCTGGTCGCGGCTCTACCTGGCCGTCCATGATCGGGTCGATGTCTACGGCGGGCTGGCGCTGGGCGCGGTGCTGGGGGCCGGAGTCGCCGCGGGCGCGGTGGCGCTGGGCGTGGTGCCCGGCGGGTGGGCGGCCTGGGCCTGCGTGGCCGGGCTGGTCGTGCTGGTGCTGGCCGTCAGCGTCTGGGAGCGCCGCAAGCGCCGGCCGGCCCGGTCCGCGCCCCGCGGCTAGGGGCGCCCTGGCCCTGCGGCGCCTAGCGCTTGCGCTTCTTCTTGCGGCGGGATCGCCCGGATCGGCCGGATGGCGGGGGCGCCGGGGCGCGGGCCGGGGCCGGCGAGGCGGCGGGCCGGGCGGCGCCGCCCGCTTCGCCGGCCGGCTCCTTGTCGTTCGCCGCGGCTGCCGCCGATTCGGCGTGGCGATCCGTCTCCCCCGCCGGTTCGGCGCGTCGCGCACTCTCCTCCGTCGATCCGGCCCGGCTCTTGGCCGCCTCGGCTGGTTCCCTGGCGATCTCCGCTTCCTCTCGCCCTGGGGCGCGGCTCTCGGTGCGCTGCGCAGGTTGGCTGCCGCTCGCGCTTTCCGCAGCCGGGTAGGCGGGCCACTCCGTCTCCGCGGATGCCGGGTAGCTGCGGGCTGCTTCCCCGCCGGGAGGGGCCGCTGAAACCGCCGGCTCGGTGCCCGCCTTGGGCGCGGGGTTTTCCGCCGGTTCGGCGCCCCGCCCCGGCGCCGAACCGGCGGGCGCGGCATGGGCGGCGGGTGAGCCTTCCGGTGCGGAGGGAGCCGCGGGCGCGGGGGCCGTGGGGACGGGGGCGTTTGTGGGCGGCACGGGCACCACGCCCGCGGGCGGGGGCGGCGGCATGATCGGGGCGACGGTGGGCGTGGAGAAGCCGAGACCCGCCGCCGGGGCGCTCACCTCGCGCTCGCCCGGTGGGGGCGGGGCAGCGGGGGCGGCAGCCTCCGCCGGCGCGGGAGCTGCGGCGGCATCCGCCGGGGGCGGGCCGGGGTGGGCGGTGTGGCCGGGCGGCAGGACCAGGCCGGTCTCGTCGTCGTCCTCGACTTCCTGGATATCCCTGGCGTTGCTGCCCGAACCCAGGGCGGCAATGGCTTTGTGCAAGGCGTCGCCCGCAAGCTGGGCAAAGGGCGCGGCGGGTTCCTGATCGCCCTCGATGTAAACGCGCACGTGGATCGTGCCGGGGCTTTTGCCCGGCGACGTGCCCTTAATAGTCAGCTTCATCCCCGGATTGGCGGCGGCGAAGGCGCTCTGCAGCGCCGCGCGCACCGCGTCCTCGCCGCCGGCCATCTGCACGTCGGCCTGCATATTGATCGCTTTGTGCATCGCGCGCTCCTCTTGCCCCTATCCGGCGGCGGGCCGCGCGCCGCCGGTGCGCCTCACCGTTTGCTGCCGTAGGTAAAGGTCGATACGACCGTCCCTGTCGCATCACGCAACTCGGCGGCATCGCCTTTATTGGCCCAGATCGCCGTACCGGAGCCGAAGGAGAACCCGCCGCTGTCGGAATGGACTTCGTCGGTGTAGACGCGGATCTTCTGGCCCGGCTGGATGGTGAAGTTGTGCCAGGTAAAGTCCTGCCCCCCGTATATATCGTGTAGCACCCAGCCGTCCATGTTCACCGGCGTATTGCCGGTGTTGCTGACCTCGACATATTCGTCCGGCTCGTTCTGCCCCCTGGTGCCGTCGTAGAAAATATCGCTGATCTGGATGGGGCCAAGGGTCGTGCCGTGGCCGCCGCTCTCGCCCATGGGCGGCAGCGGCGTGGCCGTGGGCCGGGCGCCCGGCTCGGGCGTCTCCACAATCGGCGGCGGCAGGTTCGGGTCTTCCGTCGGCACCGCGTCGGCGGTGATAGTGCGCGACGCCTCGCCGGTGTCGAGCGAGACCCACTGGTTGCCCTTGAGCACGTCGAAGGCGATGATGGGATGGATCTCCCAGATGCTGCCGCGGGTCTTGCCCAACTGTTCGGGGTGTTCCTGGTCCATCAGCAGCCAGCCACTGATGCGCACCTTGGTCTGGCCGTCCACCAGCGGGCGCACGCGGCTGAAGGCCCAGCCGGGATGCTCCGCGCGCACGCGGGGCGTGATCTCGGCCACGATGGACTCGTTGCGGTCCTTGCTGGGGTCGTCCACCACCCAGAGGTGGTTGTCCACGTCGTCCGCCGAGTGGCAGTTGCAGGACTCCGGCCCCTGCTGCTTGGCGCCGGCCAGCCAGCCCTCGATCTGCACGGGGATGCCCTCATACTGGGCCACGGCCACGGCATCGTCGCGGGTCCAATTGGCGCGGTTGCGGCGCTCGATCCCCTTGGGCCATTGCAGGTTGAGCAGGCTGCTGACGGCAACGGGATACCAGGGCGCCGAGTCGGTGCGGTTTTTGCGAAGGTTGAGTTGTGGGTCGCCGCCGTCGCCGATGGCCGGGCAGCCCTTGTAGTTGGTGGGCGGCGGAGGCGGTTTCGGGGCGTTGACCGGGATCCCGCCCCCTGGATTATTCACCACGCTGCTGCCGGGATTGGGTTCCAGCCCGCGAGTGCCGTCGCCGCTGTTCGCCAGGGTGGCCGTGGGCAGGGTGGGTGAAAGCTGGCTGGGAGCCGGCGTATTATCCGGGCGGGTCAGCACGACGATGGCGAGGAAGACGAGGAGCAGCACGGCAATGGTCACGGCCGTTCGGCGGTTCATCGAGGGTATCCTTCTTTCCCGGCGATTAATGATCGCCGGAGCGCAATGGCGGAACGAGGCCGCGGCAGAGTGGGCCGGCCGGGCGGGGCCGGCTGCTAGACGGATACACCGTGCTCAGGCGCGATTGCCTTTATTCTACGCAGTGAAGCAGCGAGTGTCAATTGCCGCGCGGGCCGCGGCCCAGCCGGGCCAGAGTCAGGTACATGCGGCAGGTATAGTAGGCCAGGGCGAGCGAGAGCAACAGGCCCAGCGGGCCGTCTTTCCAGCCCCCCAGCGTGATAAACCGGCGCCGGAACTCGCGCCAGGGCTGCAAGACGAAGTTGCGCGGTTTGGCGCGGATGCCGCGGGCGTGCTGGGCGCGGGCTTCGTAGTCCGCATAGTAGCGCTGCTTGGCCGCGAACTGGCGCCAGGTGGCGTAGTTGTAGTGGATCAGCGGGGCCTGGAGCCGGGCCTGCCGGTCTTCGGGGATCAGCGGGAGCTCATGGACCGCGCGGGCTTCGTCGTAGCGGGCCAGGTCGCGGCGCAAGAGGCGCATCTGGTAGTCGGGCCACCAGCCGGTGTGGCGCACCTCGTGGCCGAACATGAACGTGCGCCGGGCCACCCAGTAGCCCGCGCAATCGCCGGGCGCAGCCAGCGTGGCCGGGATCTCGCGCGCCAGTGCGGGCGTGACCCGCTCGTCGGGGTCGAGGAAGAGTACCCAGGCGCCCTGGGCCAGCGCCAGCCCGCGGTTGCGCTGGGCCGAGAAGTTGATGAATTCGGACCGGTAGACGCGCTCTGTCGCCCGCCGGGCTACGGCTTCGACCGCCGTCGTGGCCCGCGCGTCGAGCAGCACGACCAGTTCGCCGTCGGGCGGGGCCAGCAAGGCGGCTGCGCTCTCGATGCAGGCGGCCAGGTGGTCGGCTTCGTTGATCGCCAGGATGACGACGGATAGTTGCATGGTTCGCGGGGCCTCAGAGGCGGAAGACGGCGCCGTAGGTCCGGCGCAGGGCGCGCGCCTCTGCCGGGTCGCGCCGCCCGCGCCGGGCGTCGAGGGTCACGGCCAGCGCCTTGCGCAGCATCCCCGCGCGCACCACCAGACGCGCGGCTTGCCGGAAGCGCGGCGGATAGTGCTTGGCGAAGAAGCGGTAGCGCGCCCGCCAGAGTTCGACATACATGCGCCCCGCCACCTGGCGCGTGCTCTGCCCGGCCAGGTGCACGATGCGGGCGGCGGGCACCTGCCAGATCTCCCATCCGGCCGCCTGGATGCGGCGGCACCAATCGACCTCCTCGGCGTACATGAAGAAGCCCTCGTCGAACCCGCCCACCTGCTCGTAGACCGCCCGCCGGATCAGCATGGCCGCGCCCAGGGGGTGGTCGATGGGGAAGGGCGCGGCATCCGGATGCCGCTCGGCCCGGTAGCGCCCGTTGAGCGGCGACTCGGCCAGCCGGGGGTGGAGCGGAAACAGGTCCAGGAAGACCTGGGCCAGGCCGGGGAAGCGGAAGGCGTTGCGCTGCAAGCTGCCGTCGCCGTAGAGCAGGCGCGGCGCGGCCATGCCCGCCGCCGGGTGCGCCGCCAGGAAGGCGATCAGCGTCTCGACGGCGCCGGGCTGGACTACGGTGTCGGGGTTGAGCAACAGCAGCCAGTCGCCGCGCGCCCGCGCCAGCCCCACGTTGTTGGCTCGCCCGAAGCCCAGGTTCTCCGCGCTCGCCACCACCTGCACCTGCGGCCAGGCGGTGCGCAGCCAGTCCACCGTGCCGTCGCTGGAGGCGTTGTCCACGACGATGATTTCAGCGGGTCGAGAGGCGTTGTCCGATTCGTGATTCAGCAGGGAGTCCAGGCATCCGGCCAGCAAGGGACGCACGTTCCAGGAGACGATGATCACTGAGAGCATAGAGTTGCCAACGGTAGGCGAGTATGGTACACTAACGTCAGGTATGCGCCCGGAGTTTAACATAAAGCTTACCCGGCGGCAAGCCTGGGGTGCGGTCCCTCGCGACTTTCCCGGCCGTAGCGCGGTCTCCAGCAGACCGATTGCGCTGCGGTTGTTTTGTGTCTACCCACTTGCGCCGCCCCGAACGCATTCCCCGCAATACCATTTTACATTCGGAAGGAACCATGATGGCACGGAGCGATAGTCTACCCCCCGAGAATGGGTATGGCCTGGCTTTTGAGACTAATCCGCGCAAGCGCGTGGTGGTGACCGGGATGGGCACGATCAGCCCGCACGGGCACAACGTCAAGGACCTGTGGTATGGGCTGAGCCACGGTGTGCCGGCGGTCGGCCCCATCACCCTCTGCAAGACCGAAGGCTACCCCACGCGCATCGCCGCCGAGGTCAAGGACTTTGACCCGACCCGCTGGATCGACAGCCGCGAAGCGCGGCGCATGAGCCGGGCCACCCAGTTCGCCGTGGCCGCGGCGCGGCAGGCGCTCGACGATAGCGGCGTGCCCGTGACCGACGAGAGCAGCGAGGACATCGGCGTGCTGCTGGGCACCGGCACCAGTGCCTTCCCGGAGATCGAGGCGGGGGCGCGCGTCTGGATGACCAGGGGCGGCATGCGCATGAACCCGTTCTTCGCGCCGATGGTGCTGCCCAACATGTGCGCGTCCCAGGTCTCGATTCAGTTCGGGCTGCGCGGCTACAACAGCACCGTCGTCACGGCCTGCGCCGCCACGACCCAGGCCATCGGCGAGGCGGCGGAGGTGATCCGCCGCGGGGCCGCCACGGTGATGGTGGCCGGGGGCACTGAGGCGGCGATCTCGGAGTTCGGCCTGGCCGCGTTCTGCCTCTTGCGCGCCATGAGCCAGCGCAACGACGACCCGCAGCACGCCTCGCGCCCCTTCGACAAGAACCGCGACGGCATGGTGCCCGGTGAGGGGTCGGCCATCCTGGTGCTCGAACGCCTCGACCACGCGCTGGAGCGCGGCGCGCATATTTACGCCGAGTTGATCGGCTTCGGCTGCTCGTCCGACGCCTTCCATATCGTGGCCCCCGCGCCCGATGCCCGCGGCGCCGCTAAAGCGATCAGCCGGGCGCTGGAAAGCTCGGGCTTGCAGGCGGAGGACATCGACTTCATCAATGCGCACGGCACCTCCACCGACCTGAACGACCCGATGGAGACGGCCGCCGTGAAGCATGTCTTCGGCGCCCACGCCTACAAGGTGCCGCTCAGCTCGAACAAGTCGATGTTCGGCCACCTGCTCGGCGGCTGCGGATCGCTGGAGGCCGTCTCGACCATCATGAGCCTGCGCACCGGCATCATGACGCCGACGATCAATTATGAGACGCCTGACCCCGCCTGCGACCTGGACTATGTGCCCAACGAGGCGCGCCAGGGCGACCTGCGCGTGGTGATGAAGAACAGCTTCGGCTTCGGCGGCCAGAACGCCTCGCTCATCTGGCGGCGCTGGGATGACGGCGACGCCGCGGGGCTGTTGGAGAGGGGGCGTTAAGCCGGTGAACCTGAGCGTCAACGAACAATATATCAAGTCCCGGCGGCGGGCCGCGACCCGGATGCAGGCGGCGGGCCTGCTGCTCACCGTGCTCAGTTTCGGGCTTAGCCTGTTCATGGGCGTGGAGTACTGGCTGGTGTTCATCGCCTACCCGGCGCTGATCGTCGGCTTCCCGCTCTGGCAGTACGGGCGCGGCCAGTCGCGTCGCTGGCAGGCCGCGGCCAAACTGCCGCCCATCGTGCTGGACGAACTCCGTCCCACGCCCCGCCAGCAGCTTTACGCCTTCGTCCCCGCCGGCGGCACGGTCATCGACTATCTGCTGCTCTCCGGCGAGGGGCTGTTTGTCATCGAACTGCGCGGGCTGACCGAGGACGAGAAAGGTCGCTACCCGGTGCAGTGCCGCCAGGTGAACGGCAAGGACCGCTGGACCCAGCGCCTGCCCATCATCGAGCGGCTGGCGCGCATGGGCGAGCCGGGCCTCGGCAACCCCAGCGCGGCGTTGGATACGAAGATCGCCGCGTTGAAAGCCTGGCTGGGCACGCAGTCGTTCCCCCGGCCCGTCCCGGTCTGGGGCCTGGTCGTGTTCCGCCAGCCCGGCACGATCCTCGACATCGAGGAATGCAGCTACGAGGTGCTGCACCTGAACGAGTTGCGCAGCTTCCTCAACCTGGGCCAGTATTTTGACGAGGATATGCGGGCCAACCAGCTTACCTCGGAAGATCGCAACCGGCTGAACGCCGGGGTGCGCGGCTTGATGGGGCTGAGCGCGACGCCTGCGCCGCCCGCGCCCAAGGCGCCCGTGCGCAAGCTCAGCCCCGAGGCGCGCGCCGAGCAGGAGCGCATTCGCGAGATCCGCGCCGCCCGCGCCGCCGCGGCTGCCTCTAAAGAGGCACCGCCCGCCGGCAAAAGCGCCGCCCGCCGCGCCGCCGGGCCGCCCGCCAATGCGCCCGGTAAGAACGGCACCAAGGAAATCGGGTCGCGGAAAGGCTCATGAGCGGCATGCCAAGCTTTCTTGGTCACTCTGAGCGCAGCGAAGAGTCTCGTCTCGTTGGGGCAAAGGCGAGACTCTTCGCTGCGCTCAGAGTGACAACTCAGCACTTGAGGGACTCGTGAGCGTGGCGGAGACGGTGGCGGGCGCGTGGCCGGTCGTCGGCCACCAGGCGGCGGTGGCCCAGTTGCGCCGCGCGCTGGCCGGCGGGCACCTTGCGCACGCCTATCTGCTGATTGGCCCGCCCCAGGTCGGCAAGGCCACGCTGGCCCGGCTCTTCGCCCAGGCGCTGAACTGCCAGGGCGCGCCCGATGCCCTGGACGGGGGGGCGGACCGGGCGCCCGATGTGCCGTGCGGGCGCTGCCGCCCCTGCCGCCTCATCGCCCGCGGCACCTATCCCGACGTGGACTGGTACAACCTGGCCCGCCAGGCCGCCGACCCGGAGCAGCAGGGCCGGGTCAATAAAGAGCTGTCCATCACCACCATCCGCGCCTTGCAGGCCAGCCTGAGCCTGCGCCCCTATGAGAGCCGCTGGCGGGTGGCGGTGGTCGAGGACGCCGATACGCTCAGCCTGCCCGCGGCCAACGCGCTGTTGAAGACCCTGGAGGAGCCGCCGCCCTACGCGGTGATCCTGCTGCTCGCCGCCGATCCCGGCAACATGCCGCAGACCATCCTGTCCCGCGTGCAGGCCATCCCGCTGCGCCCGCTGAGCCGGGCCGATGTGGCGGCGGCGTTGCGCGCCCAGGGTATCGCCGAGGACCAGGCCACCCTGCTGGCGGCCATCTCCGGCGGGCGGCTGGGCTGGGCGGTCGAGACGGCGGCCCACCCCGACCGCCTGGCCGATCGCGCCGACTTGCTGGATGCGCTGGCCCGCCTGCCCGCCGCCGACCTGCCCGCTCGCTTCGCCTTCGCCGCCGATTGGGCCGGGCGCTTCGCCGCCGACCGCCAGGGCGTCTTCGACATGCTGACCCAGCTTGCCGTCTGGTGGCGCGATATGCTGGTGGTGCGTGTGGGCTGCGCCGACCTGGTGCAGAACACCGACCGGGTGGCGGCGCTGGAGCAGAGCGCGGCGCCCTTCACCCCCCGGCAAATCGGCGCCTTCGTCCGCGCCGTCACCGTCGCCCAGGAGCAACTGGAGCAGAACGTCAGCCCCCGGCTGGCCCTGGAGAGCCTGCTCCTCGCCATGCCCGGCTGATTGTCCCCTGGCCCGGCCCCTACAGCGCAAAGGGGCCGGTTTGCAACCGGCCCGTCGCCGGCCTGGTCGGCCCACGCTGGGCGTGGGCTTTGCGGGGTAGGGGCCGGTTGCAAACCGGCCCGCGCCTCTGCGTGCTCGGCTGATGTAGGGGCCGGTTTGCAACCGGCCTGCCGCCCGCCAGAATCGTTTGCACGCCCCAGGTAGCGTCACCCTGCGTCAGGTGTATTGCGCCAGATAACGCAGGTGCCGGGATGCGTCCGCGTCTCCCAGTTCGCCGAGCAGGCCCGCAAAATCAAGCGGCTTACGGCTGAAGACTAACTCGCCGTTGCGGCGCGGCCACTTATCGGGCGCGCGATCCCAGGCCAGTTCGATGCCGTTGTGATCCGGGTCGTGCAGATAGATCGCCTCATGCGTGCCGTGGTCGGAGGCGCCGTCGATGCCCCAGCCGCCGTCGAGCAGGCGCTGGAGCGCCGCCGCCAGATCGCGCCGCGCCGGGTAGTTGATGGCGAAGTGGTACAGCCCGGTGGTGCCCGGCGGCGGGGGCGTCCCGCCCGCGCTCTCCCACGTATTCAGCCCGATATGGTGATGATAGCCCCCGGCGGAGAGAAAGGCGGCGGTGCCCATGTTGGCGATCAGATCGAAGCCCATGAGATCGCGATAAAAGCCTATCGCGCGCTCCAGGTCGGCCACCTTCAAATGCACGTGCCCGATGCGGGTCTCCGCGGGGAGTGTGCTGTCTGCCATTGTTTGCAACCCTCCAGGTAAGCGTGCCGCGCTATCTAGCGTTCCCTACCTCTATTATAGTCACATGCTACCCATATCGACAGCAAGCGGACACGGCACCGGCAGCGAGTCTGCCGGTGCCGTGATCCTATGCCGATTCTACACCGTATGCGCGGCCTGATGAGCTACCCGCGCACCTGCCGGCGGCGCGCGACGAGGCCCGCCGCGACCAAGGTGAGACCGGCGAGCAAGACCAGCCACATGCCCCACTCGGCGCCGGGGTTGCCGGTGCGCGGCATGCCGGGGGCCGGGGCCGGGCCAAGCGCCAGCCAGCCCACGCCCGCTCCGCCGAACGGATGCGCGAACGTCGTGCCCGTGACGGTGCCCGGCGTCGAGTTTTCGGTGATGACCGGCGGATTGGCGGCGGTGGTGTTATAGACGCTGCTCCCGTCGCCGACGCGCGAGTCGGTCACGCTCCATTGCACCGGCTTGTCAAAGCGTCCGACGCGCTGGTTGGTCGCAACATCGGTCACGCGGAACGCCCAGGCTGCCAGGATGGGCCGCCCCTGGTCGTCACTCTCCAGCAAGGGCTGCCAGTAGCTCGCGTCGCCCGTGAGCAACTCGAACGTGACCGTCTTGCTGATGAAATCCGCCGGCAACACCACCTGCTGGTTGCCGGCGGTCAGGGTGGCGGCTTGCCCCGGCGTGAACGTGACCGACGCGGCCACCGTGGGATAGCCGAACTGAGTAAAATCTGCGGGTCCCGTCGCCTGGGCCGCCGCTCTCCCGGCCCCCGCGATGGCGAGGAGCGCGAATACCATTCCAAACAGCCCCAGCCCGAGAAGCAAACGAACCGATCGCATGACCATCTTCTCCTTTGCCTGATAGTGTGGGCACGGCGCAGGTACCGCATCGGATCCGGCTACGGCGCCTCGTAGCCCGCGGTCTTCATGGACCAGGATCAGGCCGCGCGGCGGCGGGGATTACCGAGTCTGGTCCACATCCCCACCAACGCCGGATCCGGATCAAAAGTAGCGGGTGGTGCATCGCCGCTTGCAAAGTCGCGAGTCCGCGCAGGGCGGGCGCAGCAACGGGCATGGCGTGTGGTAGGGGCGGCGGGGAAAATCAGGCGTGGCGTTGGAGGATTCGCCGACCGGGCGCTGGAGATGTGACCAGCGCCTGGCCGGCGGCGTGAAGAGGGTGGACACCGCCCGATCCGAGCAAACACGCCGGATCGGGCGGTAGTTCGTTTTAGTGAACGGCCAGATTCCCGCCGCCCAGGACTTGCTCCACGGTGCGAGTGCCGTTCCAGTTGCTGGCGTACCAGAGGGCGCCGTTCCTATTCCAGACGGTGATGGCCAGGGTATCGTTCGCGCCCGGTTCGCCCCGGTCGGTCATGGTCAATTGCAGCGACGCATTGCCTTCGACCGTGACGGGGTTCTGCGGATCGGTGATGTCCTGGATATTGGCTTTGG
>DASSGZ010000669.1:0-18608 GCA_035693165.1 Chloroflexia bacterium
CGCGAAGTGTTGGCCGGCAACGGCACCGAGCACGGCGGCGTCTACCTCGACGTGACCCATCGCGGCGCCGACTTCATCCGCCGCAAGCTGCCGAGCATGTACGAGCAGTTCCACGCTCTGGGCGACGTGGACATCACCGCCCAGCCGATGGAAGTCTACCCGACGATCCACTACACGATGGGCGGGGTGCGCGCCGAGCCGGAGACGGCGGCGACGACGCTGCCCGGTCTCTACGCGGCGGGCGAGGTGTCCGCGGGCGTGCATGGCGCCAACCGCCTGGGCGGCAACGCCCTGTGCGACCTGCTGGTGTTCGGCAGGCGCGCGGGCGAGGCCGCCGCCCAGTACGCGCAATCCGTCGCGCCGGGCACGCTGGACGAAGCCGCGATCCAGGAGGAAGCCGCCTCGCTGCTGGCGCCCTTCGAGTCAGCGGGCACCGAGAACCCCTATGTGATCACCGAGGAGTTGCAGGCGGCCATGCAGGAGGGGGCGATGATCGCGCGCACCGAGGAGAGCTTGCAAAAGTGCCTCAACACGGTACTCGAACTCCAGCAGCGGGCGCACAACCTGCATGTCGAGGGGTCGCGCGTCTACAACCCCGGCTGGCACACGGCGCGCGACATCCACAACATGCTCAAGATCTCGGAGATCATCGTGCGCTGCGCGCTGGAACGCAAGGAAAGCCGCGGCGCGCAATGGCGGCTCGACTATCCTAACCCCGACCCGGAATGGGCCAAAAAGAACCTGATCGCCACCCGGCAACGCGACACCGTCCGGATCACGACGACGCCCGTCCCGGCGCTGCCGCCCGAACTCGCCAAGCTGTTCGAGGAGGCCCACTAAATGTACATGGTGACTCTGCGGGTGTTCCGCGGCGACGCATCCGGCGGCACCGAGCGCGACTATCAGGTGCCGGTCTTTCCCGGCATGGTGGTGCTCGACGCGATCCACTACATCCAGGCGCATGAGGACAGCAGCCTCTCCTGCCGCTGGAACTGCAAGGCGGGCAAGTGCGGCTCGTGCAGCGCCGAGGTCAACGGGCGCCCGCGCCTGATGTGCAAGGCCCGTATCGCCGATTACACCAGCAGCGACGCGCCGATTGTGGTCCACCCGCTCAAGACGTTCCCGCTGATCAAGGACCTGGTAACGGACGTGTCCTGGAACTACCGCATGTCGGCCAAGATCCCGCCGTTCACGCCCGCCGCCGACGCCCCGCGCCCGCTGGTCATGCAGCAGATCGACGTGGACCGCATCCAGGAATTCCGCAAGTGCATCGAGTGCTTCCTGTGCCAGGACGTGTGCCACATCCTACGCGACCATAACCGCAAGGATCTCTTTTACGGGCCGCGCCAGATCATCAAGCTGGCGAATCTCGACATGCACCCCTACGACAGCCTGGACCGCCGCCGCATGATCCGCGAGGAAGCCGGGGTCGGCGTCTGCAACATCACCAAGTGCTGCACCGAGGTCTGCCCGGAGCACATCCACATCACCGATAACGGCATCATCCCGCTCAAGGAGCGCGTGGCCGACACCTTCTTCGACCCGGTGATGTGGGTGGCGCGCAAGTTCAGCCGCAAGGCCCAACCGCCGCCCCAGCAGCCCGCAGAGCAGCCCGCAGAGTAGCTTCCGCTTCTGCAGCGCCCGGCCTGCCGGCGACTCCCGGCAGGCCGCGCCGATCAGGAGGTCCGGCCCTGCTCCGAGGTGCCGACGACCACCTGGCCGCGGCTCGGCTCGCGCATGCCCACGTATTTGACCGCGGTGCCCACCGCGGTCACTTCCATCCATTGCCCCCCGTGCAGGTATTCGATCTTCAGTTCCACACCGATCACGCCGTCCGCGCCGAGCGATTCGGCCTCGGCTTTCATGCGCTGGAGGGCCATCTCGCGGGCGTCGTACATCAGCCGCGTGACTTCGACCACCTCGCCGCGGAACTGGCCCTTGATGCCCGACAGCCAGCCGCCCATGGCGCCCATGGAATAGACCGAATTACCGAGCACCAGCCCCATGGGAATGTACCCCTTGTCCACCACCAGCCAGAATTCCTGCCCCGACAGATCCGATGTGAAAGCCATGCGCCGTCCTCCTTATAGTTAGCGTGTATCCTCTGATTGTCGCTGTATCCGGTACTATTACGCACGGCTGCGGGGGAAGGTGACAGCGGCGGGTGGGCAGGGCCCGGCGCGGCGTTGCGGGTGAATCAGGGGGCGGGTGGCGCGAATTTAATCTTGCCCTTCTGGACTAAACTATTGATGGCTTCCCGGCTAATCTCATCGGCTAAGGCCTCTCGTTGCTCGTCGGTCAGATCCCGATTGCGCGCGCTGACCTCGCGCCGTAAGGCTTCCATGCGCTCCCAAAGCTCCCGGCGGCGCGCCTGTTCCCACAACGCCTGGATTGCATCATATTCGTTATCGGACATAATCACTGCACCCGTTCTTGTGTGAATCCCGCGTCATTAATGCACAGACTTACGTCTCCGTCAGCAGCGCGGCGAACTCACTTGGACGAAGAATGGTCAGGGTTCCTATCTGCTGTAACGATAGTAAGTCGTTATCGCCCGTTACGAGGTAGTCCGCCTGCCCTATCAGGGCATACGCTACCAGGTAGTTATCTTTTGGGTCTCGCACGGCCTCTGGTATCTCCTCTGTAATAGGAGAGAGCCGTTCTGAAACTGTTCGCAACAGGCTTATAAACAATGCCAGTTCTTCTTGAGCAATTCGCTCACGCAAGTATGGTTTGGTGGAAACCTTACGAGAGAATTCTGTTATGAGTGCATCTGGCACGAGAAGTATATACTTCCCCTCAATCGCTCCTTGTAAAATCCGGTGAATAGGGCTGCTAATAGCGGAGGGAAGAAGATAGCTAATGAAAATGTTGGCGTCTAGAAGCACTCTCATATTGCTATGCTTTCCTAAACTTGATCTTACCCTCCCGCACCATATCGTCGATAACATCGCGGGTGAATCGGTCCGCTAGTTTCGCTGCCTGTTCCTCGGTCAAGTCCTGGTTGCGTGCGCTGACCTCGCGCCGCAGGGCTTCCATGCGCTCCCAGATCTCCTGGCGGCGCGCCTGCTCCCGCAACGCCTGGATTTTCTCGTATTCGCTATACGACATGATAACCGCCGTGGGTTCGCCCCGGCTCTCGATGATTACGGCATCCTGGTTGTCCTGGACCCAGTTAAACAGCGCGCCGAGCCGGTTCTTGGCCTCGGTCGCGGAGACCATCTTGGGCATCGCTTCCCCCACTTTCTCGCATTTGACAGGCGGCAGACCGGTTTGAAACCGGCCCCTACACCTCGAATTACTTTGGCCGCTAACAGTCTTTGTGCCGACACAGTTATACCGATAATCGGTAATCAATAGCAGCTATTATACCAGCTAAATAATTAGCCGTCAAGCCCCATGAACCGGTATCTCTGAGCAGGGCCATGAGCAGCGGGGGTAGCGAGGCAGCGATTACAGCCCGGCCGCGGGAGGCGCCAACTCCATCGCCACGAGGCCGTGGCGGGCGATGCGCTCCGGGTAGCCGGGGAAGGACTCGTAGAGGGCGGCCAGGTCGGCGGCGCTTGTTAGCCAGGGCAGCACCCGGCGCACGTCCTCGTGGGCGGCCAGGGCCTCCGGCGAAGGGTAGATCGCCACCCGCGTCACCGTGCGGCGCAGGCGGGCCGGGCCGCAGAGGAACAGCAGCGTGTCGCCCGGCTGCACGCGGGTATAGGAACGCGCGCCGGGGCTACCGGCGCGCGTCTCGATAGTCTTGCGGCCGTCGACCAGCGCATCAAAGATGGGCCGGTCGGCGGCGCGGATGCGCAGCACCCAGGTACGCATACCCGTCGCGTACCGGGCGCGTTACTGGCCTGGCGTGGGGGTCGCCCGTGCCCCACCGTTGCGCCCGCCGCCAAAGCCGGCGAAGTTGGTTCCCGCCGGCAGATCCGTCACCTGGACGGCCGTGGCCGCGATGTTGTTGCCCGACCGGGCGCCCATGACCGTCAGCCGCTGGCCCTCTTTGAGGTCGCTCACCGTGCCGGTCACGGTCTTAATGATGGTAGCGTCGGCGGGCAGCGATACCGTGATGTCGTCGCTGTTGGGCACGGTCAGCGTAATCGTGTTGCCGTCGATCTTCTTGATGGTGCCGAAAGTGGCGTTGCGGCCCGCCGCACCCGCTGCGCCCGCGCCGCCGGCCCGCCCGGCGGCGCCCGCGCCGCCGAACTGGCCGCCGGCTCCGGTGCCCCCGGTGCCGCCCGCGGCGTTCGGATTAAAGCCGCGCTGGGCGAAGAACTGGTTTTGCTGCTCCTGCGCCTGGGCCTGCCCCATGTTCATGCCGCCGATGAACGCACCGGCGGCGATAATCAACCCGATGACCAGACCCACCACCAGCATGACAAACGGATTGCGCATTGTCGAATCTCTCCTTTGGACTGCGTTATTCGTAGCGTAACGCCACAATCGGGTCCAGGCGGGCCGCGCGCCGGGCCGGGTAAATGCCGAAGAACAGCCCCACCGCCAGGGAGAAGCCGACCGCCAGCAAGGCGGCGCCGGGCGTGACGATGGATGTAAGGGTGCCGGTCAGCGTGACCAGATTGGCGATGATGAAGCCGACCAGGATGCCCAGCAACCCGCCGCCCACGCTGATCAGGATCGCTTCGATCAGGAACTGGCGCAGGATGTCGCTTTGCTGGGCGCCGACGGCTTTGCGGATGCCGATCTCGCGGGTGCGTTCGGTGACGGAGACCAGCATGATGTTCATGATGCCGATGCCGCCCACCAGCAGCGAGATCCCCGCGATAGCGCCGAGGAACAGCGTCAGCGTCGCCACCACCCCGTTCAGCGTGTTCAGCAAATCCGCCTGATTGATCACCGTGAAGTCGTTATCGGAGGTCGTGAGGTGATGGCGCGTGTGCAACAGGTCGGTGATCTGGTTCTGCGCGGCGACCATGTCGTCCTTGTTGTCGACCTGGACATAGATCGTGTTGACGTTGTGCCCGGCGATGGCGGCCTGGCGCCCGCCGAACAGCTTGCGCTGGGCCGTCGTCACCGGGATATAGACCCCGTCGTCGAGCGAGCCGAAGCCGGTGCCGCCCTTGGGTGCCGCCACCCCGACCACGCGGAAGGCCAGGCGGTTGATGCGGATCGTCTTATCGAGGGGATCTTCGCCCTGGAACAGGTCGTTAGCCACGTTGGCGCCGATCACGGCCACGTTGGTTGCCGCGTTCACGTCGCCGGTGCTGAACCAGTCGCCCTCGGCCAGAGTCATGTTGCGGATGGTGCCGTAGTCGGGCGTGGTGCCGCTGATCGAGTAGGTGTTGTTCTGGCTGCCGTAGACGACACTGCTTTGCCGGCGCACCTCCGGGGCCACCAGCGTGCAGTACGAGCAGTTGGCCGGGTCGGCGATGGCGTCGGCGTCCTCACTGGTGAGGGTTTGCGCGCCGCCGGCGCCGCTACGCACCCCGCCCTGGGTAAATGACCCCGGCGTGATGGTCAGCAGGTTGGTGCCGTTCTGGGTGATGTTGTTGGTGATCGACTGTTGCGCGCCCTGGCCGATGCCCATGAGCGCGACCACCGCCGCCACCCCGATGATAATGCCGAGCATGGTCAGGATGCTGCGCAGTTTGTTGGCGCGCATGCTGGCCCAGGCCACGCTCAGGCTCTCCAGGATGCTCATTGTTCGCCTCCGGCCACGACCAGCAGCGGCCCGTGCGGCAAGGGGCCCGCACCGTTGCCGCCGTGGAGCGCGGCCTCCTCGGCCAGCGCCGCCTGGCGCACGGCCTCCGGATCGGCCGTCACGGGGTTGCGGACGATTTCGTCGGCCACCAGGTGACCGTCACGCATACGCAGGATGCGCCGCGTGTGCGCGGCAATATCCGGCTCATGGGTGACGAAGACCACCGTGATGTTTTGCTCCTTGTTCAGGCGCTGGAAGATCGCCATGATCTCGGCGCTGGCGATGCTGTCGAGGTTGCCCGTCGGCTCGTCGGCGAGGATGATCGCCGGGTTGTTGACCAGGGCGCGGGCAATCGCCACGCGCTGCTGCTGGCCGCCCGACAGTTCCTGCGGCTTGTGGTCGAGCCGGTCGCCCAGGCCGACCACCTCCAGCGCCGCCTTGGCCCGCGCTTTGCGTTCGCGGGCTGAGAGACCGGTGCGGTTGTAGATCATCGGCAACTCCACATTCTGCAGGGCCGTGGTGCGCGCCAGCAGATTGAAGCTCTGGAACACAAAGCCGATACGCTTGTTGCGCACCACAGCCAGTTCGGCGTCGCTGAGGCTGGCGACTTCCTGGTCGTCGATGCGGTAGGACCCGCTCGTGGGCCGGTCGAGGCAGCCGAGGATATTCATAATGGTCGATTTGCCCGACCCGGACGGCCCCATGACGGCCACCAGTTCGCCGTCGTCGACGGTGAAGGAGACGCCGCGCAGGGCGTGGACTTCCACCTCCGCGCTCATGCGGTAGACTTTGGTCAGGTCTTGTACTTCCAACATGGCCTTGTCCTCCCGGCTAACGCCCGCGGGCCCCGCCGCCGAAGTTGATGAAGCCGCCGCCGCCCGGCCCCTGGGTGGTGGTGCTGGTCGTCGTGGTGTTGAGCACCAGGGTGTCGCCTTCGCGCAAGGGGGTGTCGCCGGTGATCTCGGTAAACTGGTCGTTGCTGATGCCCGTTTGCACCGGAACACGGATCTGATTGCGGCCATCCAGCACATAGACGACCTTCTGGCGGGCCTCGGTGCGGATCGCACGGTTGGGCACCATCAGCGCGTCGGGCACATCCTGGACGATGGCCTCCGCCGTGGTGGTCATGCCCGGCTTGATGTCACTGCCCGCTGCCTTGGGATCGAGCGTGGCCGTCGCCAGGTAGCTGACCACCCCCTGCTGCACCGTGGCCTTCGGCGCCACATAGGTGATGGTCCCGGTGAAGACCTCGCCGGGCAGGGCGTCAAAGGTCAGGTTGACCGGCTGCCCCACCTTGACGCGGCTGACATCGCTTTCGCCCACGTTCATATCGACGTGATAGCTGCTCTCATCCAGCAGGTCGATGGCCGCGGCGCTGGCGCCGATCTGCCCGCCGACCGTGACCGGCACATCGGCCACCACGCCGTCAAACGGAGCGGTCAGCACGGCCTGCGCCAGCTTCAGTTGGGCGCTGGACAGGTTCGACTTGGCCTGATCCACGGTGGCCTGGGCGGTTGCCAGGTCGGTGGTCGTGGCCCCGGCCATCAAATCGTTGAGGTTGTTCTTGGCCTGGTCCACGGTGGACTGGGCCTGCGCCAGATCGGCGGCGGCGGTGCCGGCCTTGACCTTGGCGAGGTTGGCCTGGGCCTGCGTCACCGCGGCCTGCGCCTGCACCAGATCGTCGTGCGTGGGCGGGGCCTGGAGTTTGGCGAGGTTGTTCTTGGCCTGGTCCACTGCCGCCTGCGCCTGCACCAGATCCGACTGGGTGGGCGGAGCTTGCAGCTTAGCGAGGTTGTTCTTGGCCTGGTCCACCGCCGCCTGCGCCTGCACCAGATCGGCCTGCGCCGGCGGGGCCTGCAACTTGGCGAGATTGTTCTGCGCCTGGTCCACCGCCGCCTGGGCGGCCGCGAGATCCGCCGCCGCCGGGCCGGACTGGAGGTCGGCCAGTTGCCGCTTGGCGTCGTCGAGCGTGGCCTGCGCGGCGGCGACCGACTGGATCTCCTGCTGGCGGGCGTCGTCGAGGGCAAGCTGGGCCTGGTGCATGTTAGCTTCGGCGTCCTGCTCGGCCCGCAGCGCCGCCCGGTACTTGTCGATCTGGGCCAGCGTGGCGTTGCTGTTGAACGTGCCGTCGGGGTTCACGATGTTCACCTGGCCCTGGCGCGGCACGTTGATGACGGAGGCTTCGTTGAGTTGATCCTGGGCATCGCGCACGGCGTTGCCCGCCTGATCCAGCGCTTTCTCCGCGTTCTGCTTGGACAGCGAAGCCGACGAACTGACCTTGTCGAAATTGGTCTGCGCCGAGATCACCTTCAGTTGCGCCGAACTGAGTTCGGCGGTGGTGGGGCCGGCGGTCAGCGCGTCGAGCTTGGCCTGGGCGCTGGTGATCTGTGACTTGGCGTTCGCCACGTCCTCCGGGCTGGGCCCGGCCTTCAGCGCGTCGAGCTTGGCCTGGGCGCTGGCAATCTGCGACTGGGCGTTGGCGACATCCTCCGCCGTCGGCCCGGCCTTCAGCGCGTCGAGCTTGGCCTGCGCCGCCGTGATCTGCGACTGGGCATTGGCCACATCCTGGGCGCTCGGCCCGGCGGTCAGCGCGTGCAGCTTGGCCTGCGCCGACGTGACTTGCGCCTCCGCGGTAGCCAGATCTTCCTTGCTGGGCCCGGCCTTCAGGGAGTCGAGCTTGGCCTGTGCCGCCGCCAGTTGCGACTGGGCGTTGGCAATATCCTTCGGCGCGGCCCCCGCCTTCACCTGGTCATACTTGGCCTGAGCCGAGGTCAGGTTTGCCTGCGCCTGGTCGACCGCGAATTGGAGGTCGCGGGTATCCAGGGCGGCCAGCTTCTGCCCCTTGGTGACGGCATCGCCGTTCTTCACAAAAATCTCGGCCACCGTGCCGCCGCTGCCGAAGCTGAGCGTCACGTCGGCGGCGGGCTGCAAGGCCCCGCTGGACAAGACGGTGGCTTGCAAATCGCCGCGCTGCACGGTGACGGTGCTCAAATTCGTCGCCGCGCGAGCGTTGCGCCCCACAAACGCGCTCACCCCATAGAGTACCAGCGCCACGACGACGACCAGCGCGCCGATGGCGAACAGCACTTTCTTGCTTAACAACTTACCCATTGACACGTCTCTCCCATCCCATATGCACTTCATACCGGTTCCCAGTGCGATTTGCAAGGGGCAAAGGACAACGGGAACCGCGGACCATCCGGCGGTTAGTACTCCAGATCGGGCAGCCGGAACGCCCAGGGCCGGGCACTGCCGGCGCGGGTTTGCAACACCGCGCCCAGGCCCAGCAGCGCCGCGCATAACAAAACCAGCCCGCCCAGCACGGGCACCAGGCTGACCAGGAACAGCACGAGCAGCCCGGCCAGCAGGTCGACCTGCGGCGGCTGTTCGGCCAGGCCCAGCCGCCGCCCGGTCCAGCGCCCCAGCGGCAGGCTCACCGCCGTGAGGCCCAGCAGCGCCGCGACCGGCCCAATGGCCGTGATCGCCAGCCAGATCGGCACGCCCAGGATGGTGATCAGCGAAGCACCGCCCAGGGCAACCCCGATGACCAGGCCGAGCGCAACCAGGATCACCGCGGCAGCCAACCCCAGCAGACCCAAACCCACTCGCGCCGGCCACGGACCCCGCATCGCGGCGGCGATGCGGCCGATGCGCGCCGGCAGGAGGTACAGGATCAGCAACCCGCCGCAGAGCAGCGTGATTAACGAGGTCAGGTGCAGCGTGAAGCCGCCGACGCTGGCCCGGCTGATGCCGAAGGGACCGAAGCCCCGCCGCCCCGTGTCGCGCGGGGGCAGGTCAGGCCGGTCGGCGCTGCTGCCGGCCTGCGGCGTGCGCGCCGCCACGGCGGCGCCGTCGCGCGGGGCCAGCCCGCCCCGCCACAGCGCGATCGCGGGCACGGTGATTAGACTCTCCTGCCATTCGGCGGGCAGCAGGTTCACAACCGCCGAGACCACCAGGACCGCAAGAAACAGCCCAACCAGCATGCCGGCCGGGCGCGAAGCGATAGTCACCAGGCATCCACCTTGTTCTCTAGCGTAGTTGCAAACGCCCCGCGGGGACAGTCCCCGTGGAGGAGTCCGATGAATTGAGCGCGTGCAGCAGGAACACACCCGCCCCCACCGCCAGGATCAGCGCCCCGACGACCAACCCGAGATAGGCTTCGGCGGAGGTACCGTCGCCGGGCAGCGTGCCCACGAGCGAGATGACGCCGCCGGCATCGGGCGAAGCCGCCGTGTTCCACCAGTCGCCGGCGCTCTGCCACCAGCCGGTGAGCAGGCCGGTATCGCCGGTGAGCAGCATAATCAGCAGCCCCGCGGCCACCAACGCCAGCGCGGTCCGCTGACGCTGCCACCACGCCGCCAGGCCCGCCATGACCGAACGCGCCGGCGCGGCAGCCGTCTTGCGCGGCGGCAGGGCCGCCAGCACAGTGCGGGCAAACGCCGGGTCGGGCGCCTGCCCGGTCAGCGCCAGGCTGCGCAAATCGGCCTCCAGCGTATCGAGTTCGGCCAGGCGCGCCCGGCAGAGATCGCACCCCGCGATATGGGCCTGGAGCGCGGCAGCCTGCGCCGCATCCAGCAGCCCGCCGGCCTCGCCGTCATGCCAGGCTACCAGGAGGTCGTCACCCGGATCGTCGTTGTGTATCAACTTCACGGTGTCCCTCCTTCGTCTTGTAGCGGCGCCAGCAACGGGCGCAACAGCGCCTTGGCCCGGTGCAGCCGCGCCTTGACCGTGCCCATCGGCAACTCCAGCGTGGCCGCGATCTCGCTGTAATCGAGGTCGGCGCCATAGCGCAGGGCGATGACCGTCGCGTAATCGGGCGGCAGGGCGGCCACAGCGCGGGCCACCTGCTGCGCGCGTTCGGCGCGCTCGGCCTGACCCGCCGGCTCCCCACCGGGGTCGGGGTCGCCCATTGCGCTGAGGGCTATCTCGGCTGCTGCCCCGTGCAGAGCCGCCGGGGGGCGGCTCTTGCGCCGGTTCAGCGCCAGGTTGACCGCGATCCGGTAGAGCCACGCGAAAAACGACCGGCCTTGCTGATATTGCTCCAAATGCGTGTACGCCCGCAGGAACACCTCTTGCGCTACATCCTGCGCGTCGTCGTAGCCGACGCCCGCCACCCGCGCACAGATGGCGATGACGCGCGTCTGATAGCGCATAATCAAAATCTCGAAAGCGCGCTGCTCGCCCGCCAGGGTCTGGCGGACCAGGGTGTCGTCGTCGGCCTGGGTGAGCTCGGTGTCGCTCAGGCGAGGCATGATCGCATCCCCAGCCTTGGCCGGGTCGCCGGATGCAGGTCCGGCTTGCCGGGCTTCTAGGAAGATATACAAGGGGCCGCTGCAATTTGTTGCGCGCCGGACCACACGTCTCCTTGCGTCCGGCCCTGCGCCATAGTATACTCGGATTGTTGGGTCCAGGGGTAGCGATCGGCGGAGGTAGCGGCAATGGAAACTCGGTTAGCGCAAGTCCAGTCTGTCCTCGTCACCACCGCCGGGCGGTGGTTGAACCTGACCGATAAAATCGCCGGCGACCTGTTGCAGCGTGCCCCGGCCCCCGGCGCGTGGTCGGCCTGCGATTGCCTGCGCCACCTGCTCGACACCGAGCACGTGTTCGGCGAGCGCCTGCGCGCCTTCCTGACCGGGCAAGACATCCCGGCGTTCGATCCCGACACCCAGGGCCATGACTACGGCGACCGCACCCCCTTCCAACTGGCCGACGATTTCGCGCGCACGCGTTCGGAGAACCTGGCCTTGCTGGAGCAGGTGGGCACGCTCGACCTGGCCCGCACCGTGCGGCACAGCGAACTTGGTCTCGTCACGCTGGCCCAGTTGCTGCACGAGTGGGCCGCGCACGATCTCATGCACACTGTGCAGGCCGAGCGCGCCCTCATGCAGCCCTTTATCGCCGGGTCGGGACCGTGGCGCGAGTATTTCCGCGACCATGACGTGTCCCCGGCAGACGCCTAGGGCCGACGCTAGGAGGCACCCATGCTCGAAATTGAGTTCTGGTCGGATCTGCACTGCCCCTGGTCGCACGTCGCATCCATCCGATTGCGGCGGGCGCTCGCCCAACTCGACACGCCGGCCCGCATCCACTGGCGCTGCTGGCCGCTCGAACTGGTGAACCACAGCGGCACGCCGCGCAATACCATCGAGACCGAGCGCCCGGTGCTGGCCCAGTTGGAACCGGATGCTTTCGCGCCCTGGACGCGCACCGACTACCCCGACACCTTCCTGCCCGCCATAGCCGCGCTCAAGTGCGCCGCCCTCCAGGGCCCGGAAGCCGAGGACCGCTACGACTCGGCGCTGCGCTTCGGCTTCTTCCGCGACATCTGCAACCTGGCCCTGACCGACGATCTGTTCCATCTGGCCGAAGCCGCCGGTCTCGACGTGGATCGCCTGGCGAGCGATTTCTGGGCCGGGCACGGCCAGGCCGCCGTCTGGCAGGACTGGCAGGATAGCAAGACCCGCGCGATCCAGGGCAGCCCGCACCTGTTTGTCGTCGGCAGCGACCTGAACGTGCATAACCCCGGCATCCAGTCGCACGACAGCGAGTTCGGCATCCCGATCATCGACGGCGACGATCCGCGCTTCCTGGAGGGCTGGGTCCGCCAGGCGCGCGATGCCATGGTGGCGGCAGGCCGTTGACCCCGTCCCACCCTGTGCGAAACGGAGAATCCATGCAAACCCATCCCGGCCCCACGCTGGAAGATCACCCCGCGCCGGCCCCGACTGCCTCTAATGAGGCACAGTCGCCCGCCCCGCCGCCGGCTGAAGACGGCGAGGAAATCAGCCCCTGCCCGAACTGCGGCGCGCCGATGTACGCCGTGCGCGGCAGCAAACAGGCGATCTGCGGCAACTGCGGCTTCAAAGATAGCTGCTGCTTCTAGCCGGCTGCCAGTATTCTGATGCGCTTGTTCTACAGCCCGGCCTATGTGCTGGCCGGCTATGCGTTCGATACCACGCGCAAGTCCGGCTGGATCGCCGAGTCGCTGGCGCAGGATCCCATTCCTGGTGTGGAAATCGCGGCACCCACTGCGCTGACCGCGGCGGAGGTGGAGGCGATCCACGCCCCGGCCTACGTCGCGGCGGTGCGCACCGGGCAGCCGCGCGCCCTGGCCGAGTCGCAGGGCTTCCAGTGGGACGGGGGCCTCTGGCCCATGGTGCTGGCGTCGAACGGGGGCGCTGTGGCGGCGGCCCGCGCCGCACTGGAAGCCGGCGTGGCCGGGTCGCTTTCGAGCGGACTGCACCATGCGCGCCGCGATCGCGGCGCCGGATACTGCACGTTCAACGGCCTGGTGCTGGCGGCACGGGCGGCGCGCGCCGCCGGGGCGCAGCGCATCCTGATCCTGGATCTCGACGCTCACTGCGGCGGCGGCACCTATGCACTGACCGGCGCCGACCCCGACGTGTGGCATCTGGACGTAGCGGTCCACCCCTTCGACGCCTATGACCCCGGCGCCCGCGCTACCCTGGATCTCGTCACCAGGGCGGCAGACTACCTGCCCACGATCCGGGCGCGGCTGGCGGACCTGGCCGCGCAGGGCCCTGCCTTTGACCTGTGCCTGTACAACGCAGGCATGGACCCATATGCGGGGTGCCCCAACGGCGGGCTGCCGGGCATTAGCGAAGATATCCTGGCCGACCGGGAGCGCCTGGTCTTTGCCTGGTGCCGGGAGCGGCGCATCCCGGTCGCGTTCGTGCTGGCAGGCGGTTATATCGGCAACCGGCTGCCCGCGGCGGGGCTGGTGGCCCTGCACCGGCTGACCATCGCCGCCACGGCAGGCGGTTAAGGCGCGGTGAGGATCACCACGCGCGCGTTATCGCTGTCGAGCACATAGAGGCGGCCATCGGGCCCGGCGGCCACCCCCACGGGCACGGTGAGGCCGAGATCGGCGGAATCCGGTGTTCTCAACACGGCGTCGCCGGCGGCGCGTAGATCGATAAAGTTCACTGTGTTGCCTGCCGGATCGGTGACGGCCAACCGGGTACCCCAGACGGCCAGGTGGCCGCCGCCCCTGGCCCCGCCAACCGGCACTTTCCACTCCTGGTCGATCACCCCCGCCGCGTTGAAGCGCACCACCCGCCCGATCAGGTCGGCGGCGTAGACGATGCCGCCGGCAGTGACGGCCACGTCCACCGGTTGGCTCAACGCCTGGTGCGTGGCGTCGCCGGCGCTCATGCTGAACTCCGGCTGGCCGCTGCGGCTCACGCGCAGCACGCGCCCACCGCCCGTGTCGGCGATATAAAGCTTGCCGTCGGGACCCCAGGCGAGGCCGCTGGCGGGGGAAATACCGATCTGGTCGTTGCGCAGATGAGCGAGGAGCGTACCGTTGCCGTCGAAGAGTTGCACATCGCGATGCCCGGCGTCGAGCGCGGCGATGACGCCGTCGCCGCTCACGGCAATGTCGCTTAAGGTGGCGAACTGCCCCTCGCCGTCGCCGGGGCGGCCCCAGGCCGCTACCTGCTTGCCGCTCTTGTCGTAGACGAGGATCTGCGCGTGCCCGGTATCGCCGACCACGATCCGGCCGTCGGGCAGCACGCCCACACCGCGCGCCTCCAGCCAGGCGCCGTTGCCGCTGATGCTGCCCGCCTTCTGGACGGCGAGCGCGGGCTGGGCCGCGCCGATGAGCGCGGCAGCGGGACTGGGCGCATCCGGGCGTTCGGCGGCGGGCCAGGCGCCCCCGGCGAGCGGCCCCAGCGCCGCGGACGGCAGCAGTTCGCGCGGGCCGCCCGGCGGCTGCCAGTAGAACTCAAAGAGCGTATTGTCGCGGGTGGCCTGGAACCGCACCTCCAGCGCATGATCGCCCGCCGTGAGCGGCACCGTGGCGGGCAGGCTGTCGCTCACGCCCGGCACATTGCCCGTGCCCACCACCTGGCCGTCGATCCACACGGCGATGCGGCCGGCGGTCCGGGGATCGAAGCGGTAGGATCCCGGCTGGGCCACGCGCAGGGTGCCGTGCCAGATCGCGGCCACGTTCGTCCCGCCGCCCAGGCTGCTGTTGGCAAGCCGCCAGCCGAGGAAGCCGTCCCGGCGCACGATCAGCGGGGCCGTGGTGGCCGGCGTTGCGCCGGTAAACCAGTCCGGCCCGGATGCGGTCGCGTAGCCGGTGCCCAGCAAGGCGCCCGGCGGATCGTTCCAGAGAAACGCCCGGTCGATGGGCACCGCGACGCCGTTGTCGGTGGTCCAGCGCAGTTCCACGGCCCCGCGCGGATCAACCAGCGTGCCCGCGAGGCGCACCTGGTGGACGCCCTTCGCCAGCACGATGCGCCCCGCCACGGGCGGGCCCGTCCCCCCTGGACTGGTCAACAGGGTGCGCCCGTCGATCTCCAGCGTGGCCCCCAGCGGGGCTTTCAACTGGAAGGTGTAGGCGCCGTAGGCGGGGGCCACCAGGCCGCCCGTCCATTGCACGGCCAGCGGATAGGTCATCCAGGCGGGCGGGTGGATCGGCGCGGCGTCATCGTCCCCGCCCAGCGTGCCAAGCCGGGGTTCCGGTTGCTCGAACAGCGGGCCTTGCGGCGGGCCGTAGCGCGCCGTCACCTGGCGCCGGGCGTCGAACTGCGGGCTATCGACCTCGTAGGCGGTAAAGAATACCCGGCCATCGGGGGCATTGACGACGCGCCGGGTGCCGTCGGGGTAATACGCTTGTAGGATAGGCAGGTACGCCTCGTTCGAGGGGAACACCAGGAAATGGGCGTTCTTGTCGCCGTTGCGCGTCAGCGGCAGATCATCGCTGGGGTTGCTCAGGTCATCGCCCTGGACCTGATCCGCCAGGAACAGGGCCGGCCCCATGCGCCAGTAGAACTCGGGCACGTCCATCTGGTAGACCAGATCGCGCTGCGGGTTCAGTTGCGCGGCATAGCGCCCGGCCAGCGTGTACCAGTAGTAATGAGCCGCGGCGGTGTAGGGGCCGAAGTAGAAGCTCAGCGTCTGCGCGCCGAGCAGCACGACCAGCAGCACCGGCACACCGGCCAGCGCCCAGCGCAGGACGCGCGTGCGTGGCGGCAGCGCCACGCGCCAGGGCACCGGCGGGATGCCACGCGCCACGCGGTCGAGATACAGCGCAGGCACCAGGGCCAGCGTGGGCACCATGCCGGCGACGCGCTGCACGGTCGGCGTGTCTGTCGTCAGCGCGGCCCCGGCCAGGCCGCTCAGGATCCAGGCGGCCAGCACGGCAAAGCGCACGTCGCCCAGCCGCCACACCATGTAGGCCACACCCAGGATCCAGACGGCGGCCCAGGCGACCGGCAGAATCGGCATTCCCGTGGGATAGAACGGCCCGGCCTCGTGCCCCACGTCGAACGCGCTAAAGGTCAGCCCAAACTGGCGCAGCAAGATCACCGCCCAGTTGTTGGTGCCGTAGGTGGCGAACATCTCCTGCGCGTGGTTGAAGATGACGACGCCGTTATAACGCTGGGTCAGGGCCACCGGGTGGGACAGGATATAGAGGCCGTTCGGGACGTAGGTCAGCGCGGCGGCGAGGGCCATCAGCACGAGACCGGGCAGATAGCGGCGGACGCCGGTGCGGCCCCAGCGCAGCAGAAGGTAGATCGCCAACAGCGCCAGGAACACCGGCAAGAGCTTGCCCGCCACGTAGCCGTAGAGCGTGAAGCCGCCGGCCAGGCCGCTCAGCACGAAGTCGAGCGGGCGGCGCGTTTGCAGCGCGCGGTAGAGATAGTAGAAGCAGACGGTCCAGGTGAACAGCGTGATCGTGCTCTCGCCCGCCGTGCGGCTGAACTGGATGGCGAAATCGGAGACCGCCAGCAAGGCACCCGCCAGCAAGCCCGCGCGGGGCGACCACACCGCCCGGCCCAGGCGGTAGGTGTACCATACCGTGCCGATCCCGGCCAGCGCATGGATCATGCGCGCCCCGGCCAGCGTGTCGCCGAAGACCTTGAGCGATTGGGCGACCAGCCAGAAATAGAGGCTAGGCACGCCCCACCAGCCGGTGCCGAAGAAGGCGAACGGTGCCTCGTTCACCGGCTCGCCCCGGTTGATGTGGCGCGCGTCCACCGCCCGGTCGCCTTCGTCGCTGTAGGGGCCTATGGGGATCGTTTCGAGGTTCCAGACGCGGACGACGACGGCGACGAGCAGGATCAGGCCCACGGCCAGCCATTCGCCGCGCGTCATGGGCGGCTCGATCGCCGGCTCAGTGGGGTCGTGGGGCACCAGGCCGGGCGGTGCGGGACGCATCCCGGCGAAGGTGAGGGCGAGCGCGACCAGGGCGGCCAGCCAGATCCAGGGCGCCAGCGGGTCGCCGAAGTCGGCGCGCAGCAGCAGCAGGCACCAGGCCGCCAGCCCGGCGACAATGAGCAAGCCCACCGCGGTGCCCGCCCAGCCCACGCGGGCGCGCACGTCGCGGAAGCGGTCCCAGGCGGCGCGCAGCCCGCCCGGCGCGGCGGGGGGCGGTTCCGCGGATGCCACCCCGGCCACCCGCACGGTGCTCACGTCCCCGGCCCGCCGCACCGGCAGGCTCGTAGTGGCCGGTTCCGGAGAGGGCGCAGCCGCAGACGCGGGCGGGGCCAGGTGCCGGGCCTGCCCCACCCAGGCCACCAGGCCCACCAGCAGTACCGCGATCTGCACCAACGCCGTGCCCACGGTGGGACTGCCGGGGATCTCGCGCATCATCTGCTCGCCCCACAGGGCGAGGGCCAGCGCGCTGAGTCCGGCCAGGGCCACGCGATAGCGCCAGAGCGCGCGCAAGGCGGGGATCGGCAGCCGCTCGAAGGCCGCGGGCAGGTTTGCCGGAATCATGCGGCGCATCACGTCACCTGGACGACCACCGCACCGGTGATTTGCTGCAGCACATTGGGGTCGATAGGAAACAGGGCGTCGGGCGCGCCCGCGGCGGCGTACACCGTGGGCCAGTCGAGCAGCGTCTGCTCCATGTAGACCGGCAGCGCGCTCACGTGTCCCAGGGGCGGCACCCCGCCGATGGCATAGCCGGTCACTTCGCGCACCAGCGCGGCGGGCGCCATGCTGATCGCCGCCGGATCAACCCGGCGCAGGTTCGCCAGTTTCGCCGTATCCACGCGCCGGTCGCCGGGGCACAGCACCAGCACCGGGTCGTCCCCGGCCACAAATACCAATGACTTCACAATCGCGCCGACCGGGCAGCCCACCGATTCCGCGGCCAGGATCGCGGTCTTCGCGCTGCCCGGCACCCGGATCACCTGGACGCCCAGATCCAGTTCGTCCAGGACTGCCTGTACTCGTTCGGGTCCACTCGCCATGCATCCGTCTCCTTGGGGGAAATGTCGCTTCAGTGTAGCACGGCTTCCCACTGCACTGCAAGGGCCGGTGTCTGATTGACACACCCCGCGCCGCCGTGCTAGACTGGGCCGAAATCCTGCTGAAAGAGCTGCTGCCCCGCCCATGCACACTGCCGCCGATGTCGAACCGCGCCGCGCCGCCCCGGCCCGCCCGTCGTTGCCGATCCCGTGGGTGGATCTGCGCAATCTCTATATCATCCTCGCGGGCTGCGTGGCTCTGCTGGTGCTGCTGCCGCCGGAGCACGAATACCCGATCATCGACGACTGGATCTACGCCGGATCGGTCCGGCACCAGGTGGACACGGGCGACTTCGCCATGCCGCCCCAGTCGCAGGCCAACCTGGTTGGGCTGGCGCTCTGGGGCACGCTCTGGGCGCGGCTGTTCGGCGTCAGCTACACCACCCTGACCTATTCCACGCTGGCGCTGGCGTTGGTGGGGCTGCTGGCCTTCTATGGCCTCGCGCGCCGGGTGGGCACGCCACCCAACGCCGCCCTGCTCGGCGCGGGGCTACTGGCGGTCAATCCCCTGTTCCTGCACCTCAGCGCCAGCTTCATGACCGACGTACCCTTCCTGGCCCTGGTGCTGGTCGCCTGCTACGGCTACGTGCGCGGGCTGCAACACGGGCAGTGGGGCTGGCTGCTGGTCGCGGGGGTCTGCGCCGGGTGGGGCTTCCTGATCCGCCAGT
>DASSGZ010000670.1:0-9931 GCA_035693165.1 Chloroflexia bacterium
CGCACTGAAGCATCTCGGCTTGCCCCAAACGCGACGAGACTCTTCGCTCCGCTCAGAGTGACAAGGACGGGGGGCAGGCGCGCATACGCGCTGCTAACCCCCGGCGCGGCACAAAACAGGGGCGGGTGCAATACGCACCCGCCCCTTCGTCATGCCGGCCTCGCGCTTCTTGCTTAGAAAGTGGGGGCCGGGACCGTTATCGGCGTATCCGAGCTATTCGGGGCCGTAGCGGCGCGCGCCAGGTGCTCGACTACCTCCAGCAACCCACGACCCACCGCGGCCTGGGCCTGGGCATCGCTGTACTTACCCGCCTGGTAGGCCGTGTAGGCGGCTTTATAGGCGTTCTTGGCGGCGGTCAGGTAGGTGGCGGCGTCACCTGCGGTGCCCGCCGCCTTCAACGCGGCATCCTGCCCGATGATGGCATTATAGAGGCTCGCCAGTTCCCGGCTGGCCTGCGCCTGCGTGGGGGTCGTGCCGGCGGGCGCGCCGGGATGGCCCCGGCCCGGCCCCTGTCGCTGGCTATTGGACGGCAGCTTGTCGGCGCCGAGGGCCTGCTGCATCAGCAGGTCCGCCGTCCGGGCCAGGCCCTGTGCGGCGTTCGCGGTCTCGACGGCCTTGCCGTACTGGTTGCCGCTGCTCGCCGCCTGGGCCGCCTTGAGCAGGGTATTCGCGCCGTTCACCCAGTCCTGCACGGTCGCGGTGTCCATCTTGCCGGTGGCATAGGTCAGGTCGGCCTGCACGGATGCGATCAGGCTGGTGGTGCCGCTGATCACGCGGGCGGCGCCGTCGGCGGTATACGGGCCGCTACCGCCGCCAAAGCCACCCGGCCCGCCATGGCCGCCCCGCCCTGGCCCGTGCCCATCGCGCGCCGGCCCGAAACCCCCGTCGCGGCCGCCAGGACCGGCGGGTGCCTGCTGCGTGCCCGGTGTGCTGGCGGGCGTCGCTTGCGCGCCGGGGGTCGGCGTCGCCTGGGCCGTTTGCGCTTGGGGCGCGGCCAGCGTGCCGGCGGCCGCCGGGGTCGCCCGCAGGCCGCCGGCCAGGGCGGCGCCGCCCGCCAGCGCCGTCAACGACGCGGTGACGGCGACTACTCTCCAATTCATAACTCAAGCTCCTTTGCTGGTGCCATGCACCACGAACCTGGATTCACAACGCTGCACGCGCGTGCAGTACATCCCCAGTGTAGCCGGGTAAAATTAGACGACGGCTAGCGAAAAGTTAGGATTGGATTAGGTTTCGGTGAGATAGCGCCGCGCCGGACCGGCGTCGAGATTGGCGAGGCACCGGACGCCCGGCGGGGCCGAAACCGCTGCTATACTCGTCAGGCGCCGAAAAGGTTCACCGTAGAAGGAGAAGTTTTGCTGATTGAGACTTTTTATTGACGTGACCCGCGCTGGACACAGGTTCGGCTTAGTAGTATACTTTCTTCACTTCCAGCGTACAAAAGTATATTTCATACTAACTTAGAATGTTCCTCTAAGCCGAAGCACATTGAAAGGCAAATGGCCTCTGGCTCCAGGGCGCGGACAGGGGTTTGCGTGGTCATCGGCAGTTGCTTTATGGTCCTATCACCAGCGGACCTAGAAAACCAGACTTCTCCAGTTCCCTTTGGGATCCTTGCCGCGGCTGGGGCATCCCCGGATAAGCGCGCGGTTGTAGAATCAGGATCGGCTCCGTCGTCTCCGCAGGGCCGGGCGCGCCCGCGGAGACCTTCGACGACACGGGCTTGGTGTTCGCCGGCTCCGGCCCGTGGCGGCCCCATCCTGAATCGACACTGCCACCGGGTGCTTCCTCTATTTCACTCGACTCTCACTACCAAGGAGGTCTGTTGGCCTAGACTATGTATACCGGGTTCCTCGATCTGGGCGACCCGGTAGTCGGGATTGCAACCTGCGATTACACACCAGGAGAGGGAGAGTTGACCGAATGAAATATGCATTCTTGATCAGGAAAGGCACCGTAATCCGTGTCGCCCTGGCCGGCCTGCTTATGCTGGCGGTTGCCGTTGGCACGCTCACCCCGCAAAATCTTAACTCCACCACCAGGCAGATTTCCCCTGCCCCCTACCATACCGCCGATAAGCGCAGCGGTGAGCCGGATGCCGTGACTCCCATGAATAACCGCGCGGTGGTCGGTAGATTCGGCGAATTGGGCACCCCCGATCCGACGACGGCGGCTGCCGAGGATTATGCTAATCGCGCCTATCCACTGAAGGAGGTGCCGGTCAGTTTTAGCGCTGCCGCCCGGAGCACCTTCGCCCAGATCCAGAGCCGGACCAAGGGCCGAACTGCGGCGGGAACCTGGCAGTTGATCGGCCCCAGTATGGCGATCTATCCGGCCAGCCTGAACCGCACCCCCATTCAATACGTCGCTTCCGGCCGCATCACGGCCCTCGCCACCACGCAAAGCTGCACCCCGAACAATTGCCGGCTCTATCTGGCGGCAGCGGGCGGCGGCGTGTGGCGCACGGATAAGGCCCTTTCCGGTAATCCTGCCTGGACCTTCGTGTCCGGTAGCTTCGGCTCGAACGCCATCGGCACCCTGACCGTCGATCCGACGGACCCCAGCGGTAACACCGTCTACGCGGGCACCGGGGAACCCAACGCCAGCGGCGATAGCGAAGCCGGCGTCGGCATCTACAAAACGACCGACGGCGGCAACACCTGGACGTTGCTCCCCGGCAGCCCGGCGGCGATGCTCGGGCGCTCGGTGAGTGCCATCGTCATCGATCCCACCAATGCCAACACCCTCTATGTGGGCACGGCGCGCGGCGTGCGGGGCGTCAGCTCCGTCACCGGCGGCGCTACATCGAATCCGCCGGGCGCCCCCCCGTTCGGCCTCTACAAATCGACCGACGGCGGCGCCACCTTCAGCTTCATCTGGAACGGCAACGGCAGCGTGCGCGGCGTGAACCACGTGGCGCTCGATCCCAGCAATCCCGCCATCATCTACGCCGCCGCCTTCCAGCAGGGGATCTGGCGTAATTCGCCGACGGATGGCGGAACCTTCAAGCAGGTCTTCGTGCCCCAGTCGCCGTTATTGAACACCGACCGGACTTCCTTCGCCCTGACGACGAAGGCCGGGCACACCCGCATATATGCGGGCGACGGCGCGCAAGGGCCGTCGGCGGGGGCCGAGAGCCAGGTCTGGCGCAACGACAACATGGACCAACCCGCCTCCGTTCTCGTGGTCGGCGGGGCCAATGCCGACGGCTGGATCAAGCTGACCAGCTCGAACGTAGCCGATCCCGGCTATGCGACTTACGACTATTGCACCGGCCAGTGCTGGTATGATAACGAAGTCTACACGCCGGCGGGCCATCCCGATACGGTGTTTGTGATCGGGTCTTTCCTCTACGACGAGGCCGGCGGGCTATCCAACGCCCGCGGCGTGCTGATGTCGACCACCGCCGGCAACCCGGATCCGGCGCACAATAACCGCACCTTCACCGACCTGACGCGCGACGCGTCTTCGGACACGGCGCCGAACGGCATCCACCCGGACCAGCACGCGCTGGCCTTCATGCCAGGCAACCCTGATGTCTGGTTCGAAGGCTCCGACGGTGGCCTGGTGCGTTCCAGCGGCGCGTATCGCGACATCTCGTATCAGTGCGATAGCCGCGGCTTGCCGAATGCGGCGCAGGTGACTACCTGCAAGCGGCTCCTCTCGGCGGTACCGTCGCACCTGTACGTGCTCAACCAGGGCCTCTCGACGCTACAATTCCAGAGCCTATCGGCCAACCCGCAGGACTACAAGAACCTCATGGGCGGCACACAGGATAACGGCACGTTTGAATACACCGGCTCCTCCGTCGTCTGGCCGCAGATCATCTACGGCGACGGCGGGCAGTCGGGCTTCAACGCCGCGAATCCGGCCATCCGGTTCAACACCTTCTTCGGCGAGGCCACGGACACCAACTTCCAGAACGGCAACCCGACGAAGTGGGTCGTCACCTCCGGGCCACTGGAGAACAGCCCCGAGGGGTCGGCCTTCTACATGCCGATCATCCCCGATCCCAACCCGGCCAAAGCGGGTTCGATCTTCGCCGGGCTGCAAGGGGTGTGGCGCACAACGGACAACGGCGGCGACCAGGCCTACCTCGAAGCCAACTGCCCCGAGTTCACCACCTCCGCCGCGAACCCCAACTGCGGGGACTGGGTGGAGTTGGGCGGAGCTAACGGCGATCTGACCCGAGCGGCCCTGGGCGACCGGGCCGGGAACGTGCTGGCCGCGGTGGAGCGCGCGCCGAGCGATACGGGGACCCTGTGGGCCGCGACAGCCACGGGCCGCGTGTTTATCTCCAAGAACGCGGACGCCGCCGCCGCGGGGTCCGTAACCTACACCCGGCTTGACTCGCTCTCCACGAGTGATCCGGGCCGCTTTGTGAGCAGTATCTACATCGATCCGGCGAACCCCAACCACGCCTGGATTTCGTACTCCGGCTACAATGCGGCCACGCCGACCACGCCCGGCCACGTGTTTGAAGTCACTTACAACGCGGGCGCCGGCACGGCGACCTGGACCAACCTGAATGTCGAAGGCGTCAACGGCGACTTGCCGGTGACGGACCTCGTGCGCGACGACGTGACGGGCGACCTCTATGCGGCGACGGATTTCGGCGTGCTGCGCCGGGCCGCCGGCAGCGGCGCCTGGGCGGTCGCCGGCAGCGGCCTACCGGCAGTTGAGGTGGCCGGGCTGACCATCGTGCCGCAATCGCGCATCCTCTATGCGGCGACTCACGGTCGCAGCGCGTGGAGCCTGCGGCTGCCGTAGTTTGTCCTGATCGCCGGCAGGCGATCAGTTCACCGCGGAGACGCGAAGGACGCGAAGAATAAAATTGCTGTAAGTAATCTTCGTGTTCTTCGTTCCTCCGCGGTGAACTTGTGGATCGGTGTGAGAAATGTCCTATTGACAGCCGAACAGATGTTCGCTACAATGGGCCTATGCAGATCCAGGTCGTGCCCGATACGCTGACCCGATTGGCGCAACTGGGCGATGTCACGGCTTTCGAGCCGGCCGGCGACCACCCGGCCCAGGAGGCCCCCGCGCGCCGCTACCAGTCGCACAGCCTGGCCGAGTGCATCACCAACGTAACCACACCGGGCGGGCGCAAGCCGATCCTCAAGGCGATGCTGACCACCGCCTGCGAGCGCAACTGCTTCTACTGCCCCTTCCGCGCCGGGCGCAGCAAAACGGCCCGTGTTACCTTCACCCCCGACGAGATGGCCCGCGGCTTCCTGACGCTGCAGCAGGCCGGGCAGGCCGACGGGGTATTCCTCACCTCCGGCATCATCCGCGGCAGCACCACCACGCAGGATCGCCTGATCGCCACCGCCGAGTTGATCCGCCGGGCGGGCTACCAGGGCTACCTGCACCTGAAGATTATGCCGGGCATCGAGTACGACCAACTGCACCGCGCCATGCAGCTTGCCACGCGCGTCTCGGTCAACCTGGAGGCGCCCACCCAGGAGCGGCTGAACGCGCTCGCGCCCAAGAAAGACTGGGGCCGCGAACTGTTGCAGATGCTCGAATGGACCGCCGCCATCCGCCGGGCGCACCCGGACGAGCGCCTGGCCGGCACCGTCACCCAGTTCGTCGTCGGGGCGGCGGGCGACACCGACCGCGAGTTGCTGGGCCTCAGCGCCCGCCTCTACCACGACCTGCGCCTGACGCGCACCTACTTCTCGGCTTTCCGTCCCATCGCCCAGACGCCGCTGGAGAACCTGCCCGCCACCGACCCTCTACGCGAGCAGCGGCTCTACCAGGCCGGCTTCCTGCTGCGCGACTACGGCTGGGGCGTGGACGACCTGCCCTTCCGCGACGACGGCAACCTGCGCACCGACGTGGACCCCAAGCGCGCGTGGGGCGACGCCCACCTGCGCCACGCCCCGCTCGAAATCATGACCGCCGCCCGTGCCGATCTGCTGCGCGTGCCCGGCCTGGGCGCCGGCGCCGCCGACGCCATCCTGCGCGCCCGCCGCGAAGCCCGCCTGACCGACCTGGCCCAACTGCGCCGCCTGGGCATCCGCACTGCCGACCAGGCCGCTCCCTACATCCTGCTCGACGGCCGCCGCCCCCCTACCCAACTCCACCTCTTCTAACCCCGCCCTGCTTGCAGACTCCCCGGCGGCCTGCTATAGTGAGCCTAATTACGCAATGCTTATTAGCCCTCTCCGTGGGCCGTGTCACTGTGAGCGCAGCGAAGAGTCTCGTCCTAGACCCGCACAAGACGAGATTCTTCGCTGCGCTCAGAATGACAATTAAGACGGGACAGAGTACTTACCTCGACTAAGGGGAGGACACCACTAGCAGGCGGCGCTATAGGGGTGCCGCCGCTATTGCCGCCCATGCGCGAACCGATGCCCGGCCCGCCCGCCGGGAGCCTGCTGGCTACCAAGCTGTTTATCCCGCCGCCCGCCCCAGATCAGGTGGCGCGCCCGCGCCTGCTCGCCCGGCTGGACGAAGGGATGCGGCAGGGACGGCGGCTCACCCTGGTCGTCGCGCCGCCCGGCTGGGGCAAAACCACGCTGCTCAGCGCCTGGCTGGACAGTCTCGCCGGGGATCTCGCGGGCCGCGCCCCCGCCGTCGCCTGGGTGTCGCTCGACCCCGGTGATAACGACCCGCTACGCTTCTGGACTTATGTCTGCTCCGCCCTGAGCGCCGCCTACCCCGATCTCACCGGCCTGCTGCCGCTACTCCAGGCGCCGCAGCCGCCGCCCATGGAGTCGCTGCTGACGGCGCTGCTCAACGCGGTGGCCACCCCGTCCGCGCCTCCCGCCTTGCTGGTGCTCGACGACTACCACGCGATCGACGCCCCGGCGATCCACCAGGCGCTGGCCTTCCTGATCGAACACCTGCCGCCGCACCTGCACCTGGTGCTGGCCGGGCGCGCCGACCCGCCTCTGCCGCTGGGCCGCCTGCGAGCGCGCGGCGCACTGACCGAATTGCGCGCCGCCGACCTGGGCTTCACGCCCGCCGAGGCCGCGGCCTTCCTCACCGCCACCATGGGGTTGCGGCTGGCACCGGACGACATCGCCGCCCTGGAGGCGCGCACCGAGGGCTGGGTCGCGGGCCTGCAACTCGCCGCGCTCGCCATGCGCGACCGGGCCGATCTACGCGCCTTCATCGCCGGCTTCACCGGCAGCAACCGTTTCGTGGTAGACTACCTGGCCGAGGAGGTTTTCGAGCGCCAGCCGCCCGACGTGCAAAACTTCTTGCTCGATACCGCGATTCTTGATCGCCTGTCCGCGCCGCTCTGCGCCGCGGTTCTGGCCGGGGCCGGCGCGCCCGCGGAGGACGCCCCGGCGGCGCAGGCCGTCCTGGAACGCCTGGAGCGGGCCAACCTGTTCCTCATCGCCCTGGACGACGACCGCCGGTGGTATCGCTACCATCACCTGTTCGCCGACGTGTTGCGCGCCCGCCTGCGGCAGACCCGGCCTGGCACTCTGCCCGCGCTCTACCGGCGGGCGGCGGCCTGGTGCGCCGCCCACGCGCCGGATGGCGGGCCCGAACTGCTGACCGAAGCCGTCGGCTACGCCGTAGCCGCGGGCGATCTCGCCTATGCTGCGGATCTGGTCGAGGCCCACGCCCTGCCCGCGCTCTGGACTTCCGGGGATGCCGGCACTGTGCGCCGCTGGCTGGGCATGTTGCCGGAATCGCTGGTCGCCGGGCGCGTCGCGCTCTGCCTGATCAGCATCCAGATCGCCTTCATCGCGGGCGACATGGCCGGGCTGGAACTGCGCGTGGCGCAGGCCCGGCGCGCCCTCGCGGCGCTGCCCGATCCGCCCGCGGAACTCGAAAGCGGCGTCACCGGCACGGAAGGTTGGGTCGCCATCTTGCACGGCGACTATGCGCGCGGGCTGGCGCAGGTGCAGCAGGCCCTGGCCGCCACGCCCGGCCCCGCGCTGAATCGCAGCCTGACGCTCCATGCGCTGGGCGAGTTCTACCTGCGCAGCGGCAACCACACCGGCGCGGCGCCGCTCTTTGCCGAGGTGGTGGAGCAGAGCCGGGCGGGCGGGTTCATCATGCTGGCGATCAGCGGCTTGAGCGGGCTGATTCGCTGCCGCATCTTCGACGGGCGGCTGGAGGACGCGGCGGCCCATTGCCGCGAAGGGCTGGCCCTGGCCGCCGGGCAGGGCGCGCCGGGCGGCGTGACCGTCGCCAACCTTCACTGGATGCTCGCCATGGTCGCTTACGAGTGGAACGACCTGGCGCTCGCCGAACCCCATGCCCGCACGGCGGGCGAGATCAGCCGCCTGGGCAACTATCAGTGGCTGCGCATGGCCGCCGCGCTGACCCTCGCCCAGGTGCCGGCGGCACGCGGGGACCGCGCCGGGGCCACCGTCGCGCTGGACGAAAGCGCCCGCATCGCCGCCGAGACCCACCACCCGCGCACTGCCGCCCAGATCGCCGCTATCCGCCTGCTGCACGACCTGGCCCCCGGCCCGGATGCGGCGCCACCCGGCCTGGCTGCCTTCCGCGACGCGCTCGACCAGGATCTCGCCGGCGAGAGCGACCCGGTGTTCGCCGTCGAACCGCAGTACTATGCCCCCTTGCGCGTGCTGCTACAGGATCCCGCCCAGCAGGCTACCGCGCGGGATTTGCTGCCCCGCCTGCTGGCATTCGAGGAAGCCGCGGGCCGCTGCTCGCGAGTGATCGCGCTGCTGGCGTTGCAGGCCGCCGATCTCGCCGGGCAAGGTGCCGCCGCACCCGCCCGCGCCGCGCTGGAGCGCGCCCTCACCCTGGCCGCACCGGGCGGCTACGTGCGCGCGTTTCTCGACGCCGGCGCTGCGCTCGCCGGAGTCCTGCGCCAGGTGGCCGGCGACCCCGCCCACGCGGACTATGCCCGCCGGCTCCTGGCCCATTTCGCGGCCCCGGTGCCTGCGCCCGCTGTCCGTTCCGCACCATCGCCACAACCCGCCGCGGCCCTGGTCGAGCCGTTGACGGAGCGCGAACTGGAGGTGTTGCGCCTGGTGGCCGCCGGGGCCTCGAACCGCGACATCGCCGCGCACCTGATCCTCAGCGTGGGCACGGTCAAGAAGCACACCAACAACATCTTCGGCAAGCTCGGCGTGCAGAGCCGCACCCAGGCTATTGTCAAAGCCCGCGCCCTCGGCCTGCTCACCTAGCGCGCCGCCGGATAAACCTCCTCCGTTGCGGAAATAAACCCCCAACTACTACTTAAGTTGCCTGCGCCCCACCCGGTGACTCTGCTACACTCGGAATATCGCTACCGCTGATCGTCGCCCGCCGGATGCGGCGGCACCCAACCAAGTCATAATTACAAGGAGTGCAACCATGAGCACGACAGCTATAAAGGATATCGCCTTGACGGCCCAGGCGCAGACCCAAACGCTGACTATCCAGGGCGCGCGGATTTTCGTGCAAGAGCGCGGCAGCGGCGTACCCACGTTGCTCTTGCACGGCGTCCCCGACAACGGCGACATGTGGCACGGCCTTGTCGCCGGTCTGGAGAGCGCCTACCATTGCTATGTGCCCGACCTGCCCGGCCTGGGCCGGTCCACGGCGCCCGCCGATTTCGACCTCTCGCTGGAGAACCGGGCGCGCTTCCTCGACGAGCTGATCACGGCGCTGGGCATCACCGAGCCGCTGAACCTCATCGTCCATGACTTCGGCGGGCACTACGGCCTGGCCTGGGCCGTGCGCCACCCGGAGAAGGTGCGCCGCATCGCCATCTTCAGCACGTCCTTCTTCACCGACTACCGCTGGCACCGCAACGCCCAACTGCTGCGCACGCCCATCATCGGCGAGCTGAGCATGGCGCTGATGAACGAGTCGCTGTACGTGCGCACGCTGCATCCGCTGGCCCCCGGCCTGACCGAGGCCCAGGTCCGTGCCCTGTACCGCAACGGCATGACCCAACCGGCCATGAAGCGCATGATCCTGCGGCTCTACCGCAGCGTCGACCCGGCAG
>DASSGZ010000671.1:0-2774 GCA_035693165.1 Chloroflexia bacterium
TTATCCGGCGTCCACTGGTACGGCCCGACCACGGCGGTGTCGGTGCCGCTGCCCGCCGCGCCCAACGGATCCGTAAAAGGCGTGAGCGGCGGCGTCATCGGCTGCCAGCCGCCCGCGCGCTCCCAGACGAGATCGGGGGCCTGCGGCGTGTAGTAGCCCTGGATCGTCACCGGCGTGGCCGCCTGGTAGCCCCGGTTGCGGACGCGCACATAGACGTAGTTCGGCTGGTTGGGCACGGGGTCCTCGTGCGTCGTCAACCCATCGGGGTTGCGCCGGTTCCACAGGTCGCCGCGCTCATAGAAGTCGGGCCGGAAGAGGTCATACAGGGCGCGGTTCTGCCCGATGTACACGTCGACCGGCGGCTGCCCGGCGCTCGTCACGGGCGTGGGCGCGCCCGGCGGCTGGTACAGGCCCTGCGTCTCAAAACTCCAGCGGATGATCTTGTTGATGCTGCCGCCGGGGATGGCGCCGCCGGTCGGGTTGCCGGCCGGCGCGGTGCCGGTGTCGGCGATCATCAGGGCCGTGGCGAACTCGTCCGGGCTGTTGGTCGGCGTGAAGGTAGCGGACGGCAGCGTGCCGATGGCGCGGATAATCAGGTAGGCCACGTAGCGCGCCGCCTGTTGCCGCTCCTCCAGGGGGTTCTGCGGGTCGCCGCCGATGGCCTCGTAGATGCGGAACAGGGTCGTGGACAGGATCTGTTCGCGGTCGTAGCCGCCGGACGTGCTGCTGCCCTGCTGCTCGTTGCCGTCGATGGTGCCGCCCCAGCCCCAGCCCGCGGCCACGGTGCGCTGCGGGCCGCCATGGAAGCGCCCCGGCCAGGTCGGGTTCTCCAGCATGATCCAGGGGAAGGTCTGATAGCGGTTCGCCACGGCCACCTGCGAGCAGGGATCGTTGAGGATCGCGGCCAGGCTGTCGCCCGCGCTGTGCGCAAAGCCGAGGTTCGGCCCCTGCACGCGCGCCCAGAGCAAGGCGTGGCAGAACTCGTGCAGCACCACGCGGATATCGATGGCGTTGCCCACGTCGGACGCCGGGCGGCCCCGCCCGAAATAGATCTTGCTGACCCGCGTGTGCGTGCCGTCGCCGAAGGTCAGGGCGTTGGGGCTATTGCCCATGCCCTGCGCATCCACGCGCACCGGCTGGCCCGCGGCGAAAAAGTCGCCCAGCATCCCCAGTTGGTCCACCATGCGATACATCGCATCCGTATGGTAGTAGGCGTTGACGGCGGTGAAATTATCGCTGTCGTCCACCGCCGGGAAGGTGAAATCAAACGGCGTGTTCACATCGCTGGGCGGGTTGCCGACCGGCGAGTTCAGGTCTTGCAGCGTGACCCAGGCGCCGTTGAGGCTCTGCGCGCCGTTGTTGCTGGTAAGCACGTTCGCCAGCGTGACCGGGATCGGCTGGGGATTGAGCGTGGCGTCGGACGGCGTCCTGCCGGGCGCAAACGGGTCGTCGCCGGTCAGCGTCACCGGGTCGGCAGCGAAGACGCTGCCCGCCGCGGAAACGAACTCAGGCGCACCGGGCGCGGGGCCGGGCGGGAAAATCTCGTCAAAGCAGGCCGCGACCGCCGCGCGCAGGTACAGGACGGCGCCCGTGCGGACCTCAATGAAGGCGCGCCAGTTCACGTCCGGATGCAGGCCGTCCTTGCGCACCTCGGTCGTCGCGAACAGCACTTCCGTGACCAGGTAATGCACCTCGGTCCGGATCGATTGCGGCACCGGGGCCAGCGGCAACGTCGTGTTGGGTTCGGCAAACGGTTCGGTGGGCGGGGCGTCGGCAAGGGCCAGGGGGCCAGGGTCGAGGCCCCCCACTGCGCGCCCGGCGCCTGCCCCTAAAGGGGCATCTAAAGAGGCCCCGGCGGGCACGGCGGCTGCCGTGGCGGCCTGCGGCGACGCCACCGGCGTCGCGAAGCGCTCCAGGGGCCGGTAGCGGTAGTACAGCAGGCGCGGGCGCACGTTGATGCGGATCTGCTCGGTGGCCGGGGGGTTGTCCGGGTAAAGCAGGCGGGTTAGCGTCGTGAGACTCAGCTTGTTCGGCACAAATTGCGCATCCCGCGGCGGCGCCGGGTCGATCAGGGGATGCGGATGCAGGCTGCTCTGCGCGCTGTTGACGCGCAGGCGCCGGCCATCGTGATAGTTCACCGTCACCGCGAGGCCGGCCTGCCAGATCGGCAGCCCGTTCACCGTCTGAGCGTAGGTCACCACGGTGCTGCCGTCCCGGCCCCGGATCGAGCGTTCGGCGGCGTATCGCAACAGCGGCGGTTCGTCCCGGCGGAACGCGCCGGAAATCGGTTCGGCCAGCGCCAGTTGGAGTTCCGGGTCAAACAGGGCGGCATTGGCGCGCACATAGGCGTCGGCCAGGGTGCGGGGATCGGCCTGGGCGACGGCCAGCCCGAACGCGCGGATGTGTTCGACGTGGATGACCCGGCCCTGCGCGTCGCGGACCACATGCACATTGGGCGAGGCCGGATCGACCTGGAAATTCTCGTCCGGTGGTATATTGCCGGGATCGGGCGGGATGGAGTGGTTGTCACCGGAGGAATCGCCCGTGCCTGCCGGGCGGCGCCGGAGGAACCAGAGCAGCCAGACCGCGAGTAGCAAGATCAGTAGCCCCACAAGCAGCACGCCCAGGATGACGCCGGGTCCGTTGCCTACCATAAGTGCACCTCCCTTGAAGGACCAGGTACTCTGGTTGGTTTATTGTAGCGGGCGCGGGTTTGTTACGGCGGATGGGGTGCGGGGATGCGGGGATGCCATACGCAGGATGCGAACGCGCAC
>DASSGZ010000672.1:0-17386 GCA_035693165.1 Chloroflexia bacterium
CCGGTGCGCAGCGCCTGTTCGTCCGCCACCGCGAGCGGCGGCACGCGCAGCACTCCGGCGCGATCCGGGCGCTGCATGGTGCTGCCGAGGGCCCAGCCGAGGATGGTGACGCCGGGCGGCGCGTCTGCCGACGGCGCCCACCCCGGCGCGCCCAGGCGTACACGGCGCCCGCGCAACCCGGCCCCGCTGATCCCGCCCGCAAACTGGACGAGGATATGATCGTAGCTGCCGAGATCCTCCAGGGTGCCGGGCAGCGACTCCAGCGCGAACGGCCCGGAGGGCCGCGCCGGCAACAGGTGCGCGCCGTAGTCCTCAGGGCCGTCGGGAACCAGGACTTCCAGCGGCGCGGCGGCGCGGCGCGTCGCCAGGGACCGAGCCTGCATGGTGGCGGCCAGGCCCTCCAATTCGGGGCTGCCGGCGTCGGAAATGACCAGCAGCAGAACCGAGGTGCGGGCATGCCAGGCCACACTGGCGGCGAGGGCATAGCCGAGCAGCGGCGGCGCGCCCCGATCGTCCAGCAGCGTGACCGTCTGGCTGCGGCGGCCCACGGATCGGCGCATCGAGTCGCGCAGGCGATGCGCCAGCAACGCGCCCAGGTGGCGGTAGATCTGCGGGTACTGGGCGGCCAGTTCGTGGAAATCGTCGGGCCACAGGATCAGCACATCGAGGTCGGTCGCCGCCCGCACCGTGGCCGAGACGCGTTCCCCGGTGAACAGCGACATCTCGCCGAGGGTCGCGCCCGGCCCGACCGGGCAGATATACTGTTCGTAGCCTGCGCGATCCGCGACGTAGATGTCGGCGCTGCCCGCCTGGATGATGTAGAGGCCCTGCGCCGTGTCCCCCTCCAGCAGCACTACCGCGCCCCGCGGGTAGCGCCGCGGCTCCAGGCGGCTCCAGATCTGCTCCAGGTGCTCCGGGGCCAACCCCTCGAAGAGCGGCAAAGTTGTTTGCATGATTGGGTACCTGAGGTTTCTATGCTGCCCCCGCCTATCGGGAGCCAGGCTGCATGCCGGCAGTTACGCGGCAGCCCCCAGCCGCCGGGCAATCCCGACCGGGTGACGGGCTATGGATCGGTGCGGTGCGCGTGGGTGCGGGAAGCCGGATCGGGGCGTGCTTCTGGCCGCGAACGCACGCCCGTTGCGTAACTGCTACAAGTGACCGTAATATCTTAGCACTTTATTGCAGAAAGGCAAGCCGGGTTCCGCGCATGGATCCTAAAAGTTCACCGCGAAGGAACGGCAGCAGCGGAACGCCGGCGGGCCGGGCTTGCTTGACAAGGCCCCGGATCAGCGTAAAATGGGGGTACGTCCCCTGCTAACACCGATGGTATACGAGTGGATGAACCGGATCAGGCGCTGGGCGATAAAATGGACCTGGCACCAGGACTTGGAGGCACGTAGATTGACTGTAGCCGGCCCGCCGCCCCGCGGCGCGCATATCGATGAGGCGCACGACGCGCCCAAAACGCCGGGCCCGCGCGGGGGGCTCCCGTTGCTGGCGCCGTTGCGCGCCTTTGTGCACCAGCTCGCCACGCAGCCGCGCCTCTGGAACCTGTTCCGCCGTATCCTCGAAGACAATTTCAAGGAAGAGAAAAAGGTCATCCGCCGCGAATTGCTGCCCCGCGCCCGCGCCGCGCACGCGCGTACCGGCGAACGGCCGCGCATCCTCGACCTGGGCTGCGGCACCGGCGAACTCGCGCCCATCTTCCTGCGCAACGGCTATAACTACGTCGGCATCGACATCGAAGCCCCCCGCATCGCCTACGCGCAGAAAGTCTACCCCACCGGCACCTTCAAGGTCATGGATGCCACCGGGCTGCGGTTCCCCGACGGCTATTTCGACCACATCCTCGTCACCGGCGTGTTCCACCACCTGTCGGACGAAGAGGTGAGCGCGATCCTGGTCGAGATGCGCCGGGTGTTGCGGCCCACCGGGCGCGCGCTGGTCATGGAGGACACGGCGTCGGGGTTCAAGCTGAACATCCTGGGCGCGCTCGTCCACCTGGCCGACGAGGGCTCCTTCATCCGCCGCGCGCCGCAGTACGAAGCCCTGTTCACCCAGCAGTTCCAGGTGCGCGGCGCCTACTGCATCCGCAGCGGCGTCTGCGACTACCAGGTCTTCGTGCTGGAACCGTAGCCCCCGCCCCGTACCGCGATCCCGCCGATAGAGGAGCCGGTTTGCTGGGGAAACATCTTCCTGGCGCCGCTACGACGGCAGGGAGATTCGTAGGGGCGCCATAAATGGCGCCTGCCTCCTTACCCGGATCTCCCTCGGAGCGTCGCGCCGATACCCCGGCATCCAGGTGGGGCGGCAGGCGCGATCAATCGCGCCCCTACGAATTGCCCCGATCGCGCAGCGGTGCGTAGCACATCTCCCTCGGAGCGTCGCGCCGGCACCCCGGCATCCAGGTGGGGCGGCAGGCGCGATCAATTGCCCCTACGAATCCAGGGTGATTCTGAGCAGCGCCGGGAGAGACGGGTTCGTAGTAAACCGGCCTGTGGTGCCCGCCCACCCCGCTGATCGCTCTACCGGTTATGGAACAGCAGCCGGAAGACCCAGAGCGACAGGCTCTGCCAGGTCAGGGTCAGGGCGATCAGGCCGACCATGGCCCGGCCCAGCAGCGGCGCCGGTCCGCGATCCAGCACCCGCAGCAGCCAGAGCGCGCCGACCACCGCGATAGCGGGCAGGGCGTACCAGAACTCCTTGAGCGCCTGGTCCACCCAGAAGTCGGCCAGGGCGAACAGGGGAAAGGTCGCCAGCCAGGCGCCCAGCCAGACATGCTGCCAGGCCGCCGTCCGCCGCCCGCGCCCGAAGAACACCAGCAGCGCCCCGGCGGCGCCCAGGCTATAGATCAGGATGAGGTTGTAGCTGGTCATCGCCGCGCCCAGCGTCCCGGCGAGGAACTGGCCGAAGGTGGGCCGCAACGTGGTCAGCGCGCCCTGCTCCTGCATGGCCGAGCCGAAGGTGGGCAGGGTCTGCTCGATCATCAGCCCGACATACTGGCCGTAGTAGATCAGCACGCTGAGCAGCGAGGCGGCGACCAGCGCTCCGGCCACCGCGGTCCAGCGCCGCCGTTCGGCGGGCGTGCGCAGCCAACCCACCAGCACAGCCAACCCCACGAAGATGCCGGTGTACACGGCGGTCACGGTATAGGACAGCATAACCAGGGTAAGCACCGCCGTGGAGACCACCCAGACGACCGGGTGGGTGAGGCGCTGCCAGAACAGGCAGGTCACGGCAACCCAGGCGGCGACCAGCCAGAGCGAGAGTTGCGTGGGCCAGTTGCCCCACTGCTGCAGCAGGAACGTCGCCGGGATCAACGCATAGACCGCGGCGGCGGTAAAGGCCAGCCGCCCGCGGGCCGCGCTCGTCCACCCTGCCGGGCCGAGGGCCAGCCCGGCCAGAAACACCAAGGCGACTTTCAGCGCCTCGAAGATGGCGCCGGCCACCGGCACGGTAAGCGTCAGCGGCCAGGGCAGCCAGGCCAGCGGCGCCGCCGCCAGGTAGAAGTAGGGTGAGTAGGGGATAAAGGCGCGCGCCGCGCCCCACTCCTCCTTGGGCATCACCGACAGGGCCAGGTTCTTGCCGAAATACTGCTCCCAGGACCGCCCGCCTTCCAGCACCTCCTTCATATAGGTGATGTACTTGAGGTGGAACTCGGCGTCGATGATAAAGGCGTTCGGGTAGAGCAGCCCGGCCAGCTTGAGGGCCGCCGAGACGGCGATCAGCCCGCGCAGGCCCGTCCAGGTCCATTCGGGCAGGGCGCGATCGGCGCGCCAGCCCGCCGCGCGGACCAGCCGGCGCACGCCCAGTTCGGCCAGGAACGCCACCACCAGCGCCAGCAGCAGCGCGGCCACCAGACGCCAGGTGAAGATGGTCAGCAGCAGCCGTTGCAGCCCGATGATCCCCGCGCCGGCCACCAGGAAGGCCAGCACGACCCGGCCCGCGGCCCTGTCGCCCAGCCACATGCTGCGCAGCAGCGCGTAGAGCAGCACCGCGGCCAGCAGCAGCCCGGCCAGTTGGGTCAGCGAGGGCAGCACCACCCCGCCGGGGAACTCGATGCGCGCGAAGTCGGCCTGGAAGCCGAGCGCCCGCCGGTCGCCGGGGACGTTGTAGCCCGGCGTGTGGAAGCTGAGCCGCAGATCGCCATCCGGGCCGATCCAGGCCGGGTCGACCGTCACCGGGTACGCCGCGCTGACCGGCGTGAGGCGCAGCGGCGGCAGCGGGTGGCCGTTGGCCGTGACCGCGACCGCGACCGGGGCCGCGCCGGGCCCGCGCCCGCTGCTCAACTGGAGATAGACCGTCACCGGGCCAAATGGTTTGCCCAGACCCGGCAAGCGCAGGGCGCTGTCGGGCGTGCTCCAGCGCAAGTCGGCGCCGGTGCCCTCCTCCGCGGCGTTGAAGCCCTCGACGATCCCGTTATCGTAGCCGCCCCCGATGTTCACGAACATCGTGCGGGGACTCTGGTAAGCCAGGGCGAGCACCACCAGGCCCGCCGCCAGCGCCCACCACAGGGCGCGTTCCTGGATCGTGCGCCAGGCGAAAGCGGCCCAGACCGGCCCCAGCTTCCACACCGGCGCGTCCGGTTCCCGTAATTCTAATCGCATCCTTGTCCCAATAGTCTCCCTTGTCCGGCAAGCCCGGCACGTTAGCATAGCACGTCTATCTTACCACAAACGGCCCTCGCTGCCGGGCGCGCCTTGACACGGCGCCCGATCCCGGTAGAATCATCCCATGATGCGTGACCCCCTATGGACCGGATGAACCGCCTGCGGACGGAAGGGCGCTATCTCGCGCGCCTGCTACGCCGGCCCTGGCTCTGGGTGATTTTGCTGGTCACGCTGGCGGCGGCGCTGGGCGCCTACCAGGTGCGCCGCGCCTATGCCGTGGACGTAGGCGACCCCGGCGACGGCCTCTACCTGCGTAACTTCTACGCGCCCCTCCGCGATGAGGCCACCGGCCGCACCTACCGCCGCTCGAACGACTACGGCTTCGTGGTGCTGCCTGGCCTGGGCGGCGGCGCGCCCTATACCGTCACCCTGACCTTCAACCGGGGCAGCAAAGACGTGCCCGTCACGGTCATCCTGAACGGCGAGACCTTCGACGACGGCCTCATCGGCGCGGACTGGCAGACGCTCACCTATCGCGTGGACGCCGCGCATCCGCACGCGCTCGACTCGCGCGACCTGGTGATCGAGTTGCGCGCACCGCAGTCGGGCGGGGTCATGCTGGACAGCGTGCAGGTGGGCGCGCCCGGTCCCGGCTTCGTCACGCCCGCGCTGGCCCAACTGGCCTATCTGCTGGCCCTGGTCGCGCTGCTCTACCTGTTCCTGGCGCGGCTAGTCTACGCACCGGACACAGCAACCCCCGCGCCCGATCGCGCCCGCATCCCCGCCGTGGGCGCGGCGCTGCTCGCGGCGGCGCTGGTCGGCGGGTTCGCCGGGGCGCGGCTGCCGCTGACCGTGCTGATGGGCTACCTGGTGGTCGCGGCGGTGGCGGCACACCTGCTACTGGCGCCGGGGCGGGTGGTGGCCCGCTGGCTCGCGCCCGAAGCGCGCTACCTGGGCCGCCTGCTGGCCCGGCCCGCGATCTGGGCGCTGGTCGGGGTGGCCGTGCTCGGCGGGGTGGCCGCCTACCAGGTGCGCCACAGCTACGATATCGACATCGGCGACGCCACGGACCAGGCGTACACGCGCAACTTCCACGAGCGGCTGGTGGACGACGCCACGGGCCGCACCTATCGCACGCTCGACGCCTACGGCTACATCGTCCTGACCGGCGTGGGTGGCAGCGCGCCCTACAGTGTGACCCTGAGCCTGAACCCCGGCGACCCCAACGTGGGGCTGACGGTGATCCTGAACGGCGAGACCTTTCTGCAGCAGCGCATGGCGCCCGGCTGGCAGGACTACAGCTTCACCATCGACTCCGACCACCCGCGCGCCCTGGCCGCCCGCGACCTGGTGATCGAGCTGCGCGGGCGCCCGGCGCGCACGGTCATGGTCGACCGGGTGCGCGTCGGGCCGCAACAGGGCGGCTTTGTCGCGCCCACCTACAGCCAGCTTGGCTACCTGGGCGCGCTGGTGCTGCTGGTGTACCTGCTGCTGGGTCGGGCGTTCGCGCCGCTGGCCGGCAAAGGGGTCGTTGTCTCCGACCGTGATTCCGATGGGCGGCAGGCCGGTTTGAAACCGGCCCCTACAGCGCAGAATAACCGGGGCGGCCTGATTGTGCGGCGGGGCGCGCCCTGGCCCGCCGGTCCGCTGCCCTGGCAGCCAGCGCTCGGCGGGGCGGCGCTGGCGGCGCTGGCCCTGGTCGGCGCCCTGGCCGCCGTCCACCTGCCGATCACCGAGGCCGCCGGGCACCTGGTCGCCACGGGCGCGGCGGTGTATGTGCTGCTGGTGCTGGCCGAGCCGCTGGCCGCACGCCTGGCGCCGGGCACCGCACGGGGCGCCCGGCTGGCCGCCGTGCTGTTCGCCGGGGCTTTCCTGGTGCGCTTCGGCGCGATGGCCTTGCCGCAGACGGTGATCATCGACATGCCCTACCATCTGAAGTGGATGCGCGAATTGCTGGCGGGCAACGTGGCCGCGCTGACCGACCCGCACGGCGGCCTCAACGAACCGCCCCGCGAGTGGGGCCTCGCCGTGTTCATCCCCAAGTCGCCGCTCTTCTACTTCCTGGCCGCGCCGCTGGCCCTGCTGCCGGGCGACCTGGAAACGGGGCTGGACGGCTTGGTCTGCCTGCTGGAAGCAAGCACGGTGCTGTTCTGCTACGGGCTACTGGCCCGCTTCGCGCCGCGCTGGGGCGGGGCGCAGGCGGGGCTGTGGGCGGGCTTCGCCTATGCCGCCAACCCGCTCGGCTTCCGCGCCCTCTCCTACGGCATCCTGCCGACCATCCTGGCGCAGTGGCTCAGCCTGGCTTTCTTCGCCTTGCTGCTCGTCTGGGTGCAGGATCGGCTGCGGACCCCGGCGGATGGACCGGCCGTGCCGCGCCGCGTCTGGACCACCGGGGCCGGGTGGGGCCTGCTGCTGGGGCTGCTCACCGCCGCGCTGATCGCCTTCCCGACTATCGCCGTGTTCACCAGCCTCGTGACGGGCGGAGTGGCGCTGGTCTGGCTGCGGGCGCGCTACCGGCGGGTGGGCTGGGCGGTGGGCGCGCTGCTGGCGGCCGCCTGGCTCGCGGCCATCGCCCTGTACTACGGCGGCTACATCGCCGACCTGCTGACGCAGACGCTGCCGCAGATGCTCGCGCCGCGCCCCGCCACGGCGGGCACGCCACCACCCAGCACTGTCCACTGGACCGGCCCGCTCGACCTGCTCGGCTGGACACTGGGCTACCTGGTCAGCCCGCTGCCGCTGATCATGGGGTTGGCCGGGCTGGCGGTGCTCTGGCGCGGCGTGTGGGGGCGCGGGGCGGATGCGGGCGAGTCCATGCTGCCGGAGCGCCTGCTGGCCCCGCTCACCGTCTTCTGGACGGCGATCCTGCCGATCTTCGTGGTCGCCAACTACCGCATCGACATGATCGGCAAGCACCTCTACTACACGATGGTGCCGTTGTCGCTGGGCAGCGGGATCTTCCTCTGGCTGCTGGCCCGCCGCGGCGGCTGGCCCCGCCGCGCCGCCTGGGCGCTGGCCGCCGTGCTGTTGCTCACCGCCCTGCTCTTCTGGGCCGACCGGCTGGTGCGGGCCAGCACATAAGCGCGGATGCAAAAAACCGGCTTGCCATAGCAAGCCGGTTTTAGTATGCAGCGCATCCTGCCTATCCGGTCGCGTGCCGGCGGGCTCCGGACGCAGGCGCGGCGGGCGCTTTCCCCGGACGTGGGGCACGGGTGGGCCGAGCACGCTTGGGCGCCGGGGCCGGGGTGGCCGCCGGGCGGCGGGCGGGCGCCGGAGTGGCGTGCACCGGGGTGGCGGCGGGCGCCGGGGCCTCTTTAGATGCCCCTTTAGGGGCAGGCGCGGGCTTGGCCCGGCGCTGCTGGGGCATGCGCGGCGGGCGGGCAAACTCGGTGTCCCGCGAAGGCGCCGGGACCGAGTAGTCGAAGCCCGGCAACCTGTGGCGCGGCACCGCCCCGCCCAGCGTGCGCTCAATCGCCCGCACCATGTCCTGGTCCTCGTCGGTGACGAAGGTGAAGGCATCGCCGGTCTTGGCGGCGCGCCCGGTGCGCCCGATGCGGTGCGTGTAGGCTTCCACGGTATCGGGCATGTCGTAGTTGATGACGTGCGAGATCTGCGACACGTCGATGCCCCGCGCGGCAATGTCGGTCGCCACGAGGATCTGGTGCGTGCCGTCGCGGAAGCCGTCGAGCGCCTCCTGGCGCCGGTTCTGACCCAGGTTGCCCTGCAGCGAGGCGCCGCGGAAGCCGGCGTTAACCAACTGCTCGCCCAACCGCTTGGCCTTGTACTTGGTGCGCGTAAACACGAGCACCGACTCCGTATCGGTCTGGCGCAGCAGTGCCAGCAACAGCGGCGTCTTGAGGTGCGTTGCCACCGGGTAGAGCGCGTGCGAGACTGCCTTGACCGGCTCCATCGTGCCAACCTGCACCGTCATCGGGTTGCGCAGCACCTCCTGCGCCAGGCGCCGGATGTCGGCGGGCATCGTCGCCGAGAACAGCAGCGTTTGCCGCTCGGCGGGCAGGTGCTTCAAAATCCGGCGGATGTCGGGCAAGAAGCCCATGTCGAACATGCGGTCCGCCTCGTCCAGCACCAGCGTTTCGACCCGCGCCAGGGCGATGGTGCTCTCGCCGATGTGGTCGAGCAGGCGGCCAGGGCAGGCCACGATGATTTCCACGCCGCTGCGCAGTTTCTGAATCTGCGGCTGCTTGCCCACCCCGCCATAGATAGTCGCGCTACGCAGCCCGGTGCGGCGGCCCAGCGTGCTGATAGCAGCGTGGGTTTGCTCGGCGAGTTCGCGCGTGGGCGCGAGGATCAGCGCCCGCACGTGGCCGCGCGGCCCCGGCAGCAACCGCTGCAAGATGGGCAGCACGAAGGCCGCCGTCTTGCCGGTGCCGGTCTGGGCCAGCCCCATCACGTCGCGCCCGGCGAGTACCGGCGGGATAGCTTGTGCCTGAATCGGGGTGGGGGTGTGATAATCGAGGGCCTGGATGCCCGCGGCGATGCGCGGGTCGAAATTAAATTCTTTGAAAGTCACTAATAATCCTTTGATACTTCATATGGTGAGCCAACCGCCCACCCAGGCGCCGGAGCGGGTGGCCCCAACGGGACTCCCGGATCCGGCGCGGTTCGAGCGGGCCGGCGCCGCCTGCCGGGATTACCCGATATGGCAGCTAGCCAGCCCGCGCTTCTCTAAATATTGCTGATGATAGTCCTCGGCCCGGTAGAACTCAGTGGCTGGGGTGATCTCGGTCACGATCGGACGGCGATAGCGCTTCTTGCTTTCCAGCCGGGCCTTGGACGCCTGCGCCGCCGCCTGCTGTTCCGATGTGTGGAAGAAGATGGCCGAGCGATATTGCTCCCCCACGTCCGGGCCCTGGCGGTTCAGGGTGGTCGGGTCGTGGTTCTCCCAGAACACGTTCAACAGGTCGTCATACGACACACGGGCCGGATCGTAGACCACCTCGACCACCTCGGCGTGGCCCGTTTTGCCCGAGCAGACATCGTGATAGGTAGGGTTCTTGTAATTGCCGCCCAGATAGCCCACGGTCGTCGCGACGACGCCGGGCACCTGACGGAACGCCGCTTCCACGCCCCAGAAGCAGCCTGCCCCGAAAGTTGCCTTTTGCGTTTCCATTTACTCTGTGCTCCCTTTTACCTCCGGCGACAACCAGTGGCCGGACTCCATATTATACCCGATAGAGGGATGAATCTCCTAATGCTCCGGTTTCAGCTTCAGCGAGGCCGAGTTGAGGCAATAGCGCAGCCCCGTGGGCCGGGGGCCGTCGTCGAAGACGTGGCCCAGGTGGGCGTCGCAGGTGCTGCACAGCACCTCCGTGCGCCGCATCCAGAGGCTGCGGTCGGTCTCGGTGCGGATATTCTCCTCCGCGATGGGCGCCGTGAAGCTGGGCCACCCGGTGCCCGACTCGAACTTGGCGTCGGAGCTAAACAACTCCGCGCCGCAGCACACGCAGGTATACACACCGGGATCGTGGCTGTGCGCGTACTCGCCGGTAAATGCACGCTCCGTGCCCTTGCGCCGGGCGATCCGATACTGCTCCGGCGTAAGCTGCTCCTGCCACTCCGCGTCCGACTTGATCACTTTTGGTTTCATCGGTACTTCCCCCATATTTAAACCGCCACATTGATCCTGATGGGTAGCCAGGCCGGTTTGAAACCAGCCCCTACAGCGCAAAATCACCGTGGCCGGCTACTGTTGCTGCTCAATCATCACACGCAACGCTCGGAAGCATAGACAACGCGGGGCGTTGTTTCGAGGAAGCTGGATTGGGCAGCAGGTTCGAGAACCATTAGGACATTCCATTGAATATACGTAGCGCGGGCGCAAAGCGCTTTCCGCCGGGTGCTTTGCGCCGCGGGTGGCAGGGGCACGCGCTTTCTGATAGAATAATTGTTAACACAATCCGCGCCGCTCGCGGCGACTATCGCTTAATCGACCGAACCCCGGCGCGCACGCTATCCACGGGCCACCTGGGCGCCGGGTACGGGATCAAAGGAGAACCCCGTTGTCTAGCCTGACCAGTGATCGCGCCGCCCGCGACCATCGTTTTATCCCCGCCGACCTGCCGCCCGGCGATATTGCCGCGCTGGCCGCCCTCTACAAGAGCCTTGAAGCGCGGCCCCTGCCGGATAAGGCGGCCCTGGAAACCTGGATCGCCGACTGGGAAGACCTGAGCGCGGTGGCCGGCGAACTGTTCACCGAAGCCTACGTCGCCATGACCTGCGACACCGGCGACCCGCAGCGCGAGGCGACCTACCTGCACCTGGTCGAAGAACTGGTGCCGCTGATGGAGCGCAGCCGCTTCGCCCTGCAGCGCAAACTGCTGGATACGCCCGCCGTCGCCGAGTTGGACCCAGCCACCTACGGCGTCTACCTGCGCGCGGCGCGCGCCCAGGTGGAACTGTTCCGCGAAGAAAACGTGCCCCTGCTGACCGAGGTGCAAAAGCTGGAGCAAGAGTACGAGAAGATCACCGGCAGCCAGATGGTCGAGTTCCGCGGCAAGCAGCATACCATGCAGGAGATGAGCGTCTATCTGGAGGAGAACGACCGGGCCACCCGCGAGGAAGCCTGGCGCGCCCGCGAGGCCGTCCGCGCCGCCGACACCGCGGCCCTCGACGACCTCTACGACCGCATGATCACCGTGCGCCGCCGCATTGCCGAGAACGCCGGCATGCGCGACTATCGGGAGTATGCGTTCGCCGGGTACTTGCGCTTCGATTACACCCCGGAAGACTGCCTCGCCTTCCACGAGGCCATCGCCCGCCATGTGGTGCCGGTGGTCCACGAGTTCAACGAGCGCCGCCGCGCGCTGCTGGGCAGCGAAAGCCTGCGGCCCTGGGACCTGAGCGTCGATCCCGAAGGGCGCCCGCCGTTGCGGCCCTTCACCGAGGTCGACGATCTGATCGCCGGGTGCCGGCGCATCTTCGCGCAGGTAGACCCGCAACTGGCCGGGTTCTATGAGACGATGGTGCAGGAAAACCTGCTCGACCTCGCCAGCCGGCAGGGCAAAGCGCCCGGCGGCTACATGGTCTCGCTGCAGGTCAAACGGGTGCCGTTCATCTTCATGAACGCCGTCGGCCTCAAGGCCGATGTCGATACGTTGCTGCACGAGGGCGGGCACGCCTTCCACTACTTCCTGGCCCGCGACATCCCCTTGCAGAGCTATCACGAGACCGGGATCGAGTTCGCCGAGGTGGCATCCCAGGCGATGGAGTTCCTGGCCCGCCCCTACCTGCACGAGTTCTACGCCGCCGGCGACCTGGCCCGCCTGCGCGATGAGCAGATCCGCGGCGCGCTCAGCTTCCTGCCCTTCATGGCGATGATCGACGCGTTCCAGCACTGGGTCTATACCACGGCGGACCCCGTGGACGCGGCGGCGCGGCGGGCCAAGTGGGCCGAACTGGAAGCCCGGTTCCGGCCCGACACCGACTGGGCCGGCATCGAGCGCGCCCGCGACAGCGGCTGGCAATATCCGCACGTCTTCACCACGCCGTTCTATTATGTCGAGTACGGCATTGCCCTGCTGGCGGCCCTGCGCGTCTGGCTCAATTCGTTGCACGATGCCCCCGCCGCCATCCAGGCCTACAAAGCGGCCCTGGCGCTGGGCGGGTCGCGCCCGCTGCCCGAGTTATTTGCCGCGGCCGGCGCCGAGTTCGGCCTGAGCGACGCCGTCGTGCGCGACATCGTCACCGAGACGGTCGCGCAGATCGGCGCAGAGGCTGATTGAGCCAGCGGGCGGCACGGGTTTTGCACAGAGACACCGCGATTAGCCGCTGTAGGCGGCGCGCCCATCCGCTGCGGGCGGGTGCGCCGGCAATGTAACAAGCATCACTGACGGCAGAGATCCGGCTAGCGTATACTAAATAGAGTAGTGACACCTACCGGGCACAGTCCGGCACAAGGTGCGAAAGGAGAGTAATTACAGTGGCAGAAACCAAGCATGTAGACGACGCCACTTTCCAGAACACCGTTTTGGAAAGCGAGTTGCCTGTGATTGTTGATTTCTGGGCGCCCTGGTGTGGCCCGTGCAAGATGATGGCGCCCGTCCTCGAAGAACTCAGCAAAGAATATGACGGCAAGATCCAGTTTGCCAAGCTGAACACCGACGAGAACTACGACTCAGCGACGCAGTTCGGCATCCAGAGCATCCCGACCCTGGTCATCTTCCAGAACGGCAAGGAGGTCCATCGCCTGATCGGCTTTGCCCCCAAGCCGCAACTGAAGCGCCAGATCGACCGCGCGCTCGGCATCGCGCAAGCCAGCTAACCCCTCCGCGGGCGACGGTTCGGCGACAGCCGGCCCTACCCCCGGAATACTGAAAACCCGGCGGCCCTTCACGGGACCCGCCGGGTTTTTGCTTGCCCTCCAATTGGGACAGCCTGCGCTAACGATGAACGAGCACGGCACGATAAATCGCGCAGCTACATCAATTCACTACTGATTCCAGCACTCAGCACGCGCTACATGTCGCCGCCCTGGGTGCGGTCGCCTTTCTCGTTGATACCGACCTCGCGCTTCGAGATCCCGGCATCGCGGAAGTCATTGTGCGGGTTAGCGTTGTTGCGGGCGGTCTCCTCGCCGAAGGCACCTTCGGTATCGCGCCCGGCGCCGCGGGCATGGGTGGTGCCGGGGCCGCCGCCGGGGGTATCGGTGGTGCCCTGGTGGTCGCCGCTCATCCCGTAGTTGGTGCCGGTCGCCAGGCCGCCTTCGCGCCCGCGCCCGCCGCCGGAGTCGTCGCCTTCCACCCGGCTCGCCTCGCCCACGCCGGTATCGTCCATGGTGTGGCGCTGCTTCTCCTCAGGGATAATCCGTCCGGCGTGCCGGCCCTCGATGGCCTTGGGTTCCGGCTCGTCACGCTCCTCGCGCCAGGGCTGCTCCCCGGCCGCGTAGCCGGTGCTGTCGCTGTAGCCCCGATCTTGATTCTGATCGCTCATCTTGCTGGCTCCTTTCGGTCAAAAACCGATGTATACGGGGCCTGTTGGGCAAGTTATGTGCCAGACCGGGCGAGAGTCCTACAGCACTGTAAATCAAAGCGTAAGCTTGAGTAAGCGTCCTGGTAATGTGCGCTTTCTATAATTTGTATAGAACCGTCGTTCACCCATGTCCAGCCGATTGAGGAGCCGCGTCCAATGCATCATCCCACCCCTGAGTCCTCCCTGTCCTACCCCGCGCCGGCCGATCTGGCGCACAGCCGGGCCGTGCAGCGGCTTACCTGGCGTATGCTCGGGGGCGCCAACTGGTTCTTCTGGATCGCCGGCCTCTCCATGCTCAACTCGATCCTGGGGCTGTTGAAGATCGATCTCCACTTCACACTGGGGCTGTGGGCGACCCAGTTCTTCGACGCCTGGGGTAGCAAGATTGGCGGGCCGGGGCCGGTCTTCGCCCTGATCTTTGATGTGACGGCGGTGGGCCTGCTGTTGGTCGTGGGCCTGCTGGCCCGCCAGGGGCAGGGCTGGATCTTTGTGCTGGGGCTGGGGCTGTACCTGCTGGACACGCTGCTGCTGCTGGGATGGGCGGTGCCCCTGCTGCGCCAGGGCGCCGCGCCGGAGGAACTGCGGGCGATCCTGATCGGCGGCGCCATCCATATCTACGCAGTCTACCGGATGTTCCAGGGCTGGCAGGCGTGCCAGACCATCGATATGCTCGCGCAGGCCGTGCGGAATAATCCCGCGACACCTGAGCAATTCACGCCCCCGCCGCCGCCCAGCGGCCCGACCTACATCGTGCGCTACTAGCGCGGCCCGCCCCCGCACGAGGGCCGGATGCGGCAGGGTGCGGCCGGTCAGCGCACCAGCGGGGCCGTCTTGTAGATGCGCGGCAGGTTCTTGCGCCACCCGGCGGGCAGCAGCGCATCCAGCACATCGTCCACAGTCACAATGCCCAGGATTTTGTGCTCGGCGTCCACCACCGGGACGGCCAGCAGGTCGTACTTGGTCAGCACGGCGGCCACCTCTTCCTGCGGCGTATCGGCCCCGACGCTGATCACCGGCGTGGTCATGAAGTCGCGCACGTGGGCTTCCGGCGGCGACACGATCAGATCGCGCAGCGAGATCACGCCCACCAGGTGCTCGTCCGGCTCCGCGACGTAGATATACTGGCTCTCGACTTCCGAGGCCTGGCTGCGCATCCGCTCGATGGTCTCCATCGCCGTCAGGTCGGGGCTGATCGTCAGGTAATCAGTGGTCATGCGCCCGCCCGCGCTGTCCTCCGGGTAGGCCAGCAACTCGCGCACATCGGCGGCCTCCACCGGCTCCATATGCGCCAGCAGTTCGGCGGCACGCTCTTCGGGCAGATCGGCCAGCAGGTCGGCGGCTTCGTCGGGCGGCATGCGGTCGAGGATGTCGGCGGCGCGCTCGGTATCGAGCTGCTCCATGAGCGACGCCTGCGATTCGGGTTCTACTTCCTGCAACGTATCCGCCGCCATGTCGGCGTCCAGGCTCGACAGCAGGTAGCCGCCGGCCTGCTGGTCCAGTTGCTCGACAATATCGGCCAGGTCCGCCGGGTGGAGGTGGCTCAGGTCGGTGTGGTCGGTCTTCAGCGGGATGCCCGTCGGGCCGATGGCGACCGGGTCCAACTGGTTCCAGGGAATACAGCCGTCGCCGAGAACCTTGCCCAGGCCGACCAGCCGCAGCAGGCCGCTGGTCAGCCCCTCCAGGCCCAGGCGGCGCAGCATGGCGCGGGGGGTGGCGTCAATGCCCACCAGCCGGTAGTGGCCGTTGGTGCGCGCCAGTTGCAGGTCATGCACCCGCACGACCCGCCGGCCATGCACGTCGATGATCTGCCGGTCCATCACCTGGCTCGCCAGCCCGATTTCATCGCCGCGCGGCTCATACATCGCCAGGTCGCGCAACCGCTCGCGCAGGGCGATGCGGTGATCGTCGAGCGTGGCAATATCCACCGCCGCGATCATGAAATCCTGGTTTTGCCGGCGCAGGGCGATGGCGACCACGGCGGGAAACCCCTCCACCGGGTCGACGAACACGTCCACGCACTTGCCCACGATCTCGCCGCGCCCGTCGCGGACCGGCTGATTCAGCAGCGCACTCAAAAAAGGCATTAAAAATCCACCTCCCTTCCGCTTTTCAGCATGAGGGGGTGGCGATCAAGCGCGCGGCGCGGGGCGCGTGCCCTGCGCGAGCCGGGACCGGGCGCGTGCCCTAGCCGCCCGGCTCCTGGGAGTGCGGACGGCGGGCCGCCCGGCCCACGCCGAATCGGCCCCCTCGACGGGGTTGTCTCTCCAGTTGTGCCACGCTAGTCACTGCAGACGCCCACCTGGTTGCGCGCCGGCCTGTTGTCGAGGCGCGCTGCACCAGCGTGGGCCGCATACCGGGACCAACGTCCATGCAAAACCCTGCTCTTTCTAACTGGCGGGAGCCCGCGCGCACCCCGGAGATGCGCGGCGGATGTCGCAGCGGCGTTGTCGCCATCGCGCCGGACGACGATCCGGCGCTACCCACCCCGAGCGGATCGGGGAGCGATGGGGGCGCTGCGACGCTCCCGGAACCGGGCGGATGCCGCCAAACACAGCTAAATCCGGCGGATTCATGCATACGCCCAGGCTTAGTATACGCTTGCGGCGGCGCCTTGTCAACGCCGCACCGGGCAAAGCAGCCCACGCCGATATATGCCGGGGGTTGGGCCCGCCCTGCTCACTCTATTAACGGGCCGGGGCGCGGGCCGGTTTCGCTGTCGTGTAGGACCCCAGGCCGCGACGGGCTACGGTTCAAAGAACGGGTCATCCCGGATGCTTGCCAGGCACTCGTCCAGGGTGAGGTCGGTATACGGCTCGACCCACTGCCCGGTGTGGCGCATGAAGGCCAGGTTGAACCGGTTATTGCCGGCGTAGGTGAGGCGGGCAAAGCGCGCTTCAAAGCACGGCTGCGGCGCGCCCGGCTCCGGGCAGTTGTAGGCGGCGACGAAGTACAACCGGCCCTGCACCCACCGGATGTATACATCCACCACGTAGTTGAACTGCGGGGTCTCCGGCGGCTGTACGTAGCGCGGCTTCAGCACCTGCTCGACCAGAGCGTGCGCCCGCGTCGCGACTTCGTCCTTCAGGAAGGCCGGCACGGATGCGCGCCCCGACTTGCCCGAACTATAGCCCCATCCCTTCGGTGCCGGCATGGGTTTCCTCCTGCTACTGGCCCGCCTGGTCCGCGCCGGGCGCGGCGGGGGCGGGTTTTGCCTTGCCTTCGAGCGCGCCCAGGCTGCCCATCGCCGCCCACAGGAAATCGTCCACCGACATGTTGCCCGCCTGGAGCAGCCGGCCCAGCAGGTGGGGCAGCACCTCGCGCACCAGCGCGCTCTGCTGCTCCGGCGACAGGCCGTCGAGGAAGCGGTCGACCACGTGCTCCAGCAACACGCGCCGGTCCTCGGCCGAGAGCGTCGCCAGGGCCTTCTCGGCCATGGTCTGCATCAACTGGTTGCGCTCGGCCGGCTCCAGCTTGGTCAGGGCCTGGTCCATCAAATTTTCGAGTAAGCTCAAGATATCCTCCTCCGATTCGGTCGTGACGCCCCGGCGGGATCGGCGGGCGCGCCCGAAGGTAACAGCAAAAGCAATGCCCCGTTGCGCGCACGGCGCACATCAATCGAGTATAACGGATAGCGTATAATGAAGCCGAATATCCCCCGCCCCGCGAGGGGTGGGAACGGGATGGAAAAGGAGTCCATAACATGAGCAAATCGTACCTCAAGGACAAAGTGGTGATGATCAGCGGCGCGTCGAGCGGCATCGGCGCGGCCACGGCGCGAGCCTTCGCCG